>NZ_JBMKIC010000105.1:0-515 GCF_049238665.1 Enterobacter cloacae complex sp. IR5450 | reverse complement strand
ATCGACGCTGACGGCATCCAGTTTTCCCAGCAAAGAATCGACGCCAGTAATGCTGAACTCAATACCATCAGCCATCGTTAACCCCCTGCGAACATGGAAGTGTCAGATATTCGCGCCCGCTTTTATCGTCGGACAGAACGCCATGGACGTTATAAACACGGCCGAGATAAAGGATTCGGTGCTTACTGGTTACATCATCGCGCCAGCGAATAGTGATCCGCGTCGTGACTTCGCTCTGCCCTGCCTGGGCCGCTACAAACTCACGCGCGGACAGATCGACAACACTGGCCCACAGGGTAGCAACGTCAGCCCAGCCGTTAATGATGGCTCCGGTAGCCGGATTCTGGGTTTTAACAGGCCTCTGCAATGTAACGCGGTGACGAAGTTTTCCGGCCTGCATGCTCACCCCCTGGGATTTCCGCTGAGATAAGTATGCTGTGGAAGTTCAGCGTCACTCTCTTCCACTACCATCGACTGGTAGATCACCGCCGTCAGAGCCTCGTTTGACTCCGCCA
>NZ_JBMKIC010000104.1:0-523 GCF_049238665.1 Enterobacter cloacae complex sp. IR5450 | reverse complement strand
CAGCGGCCATTCATGCCATCCACTTCCCATCTCACACCTCCTTCGGGTTTGCCAGGTAGCCGGTGGTGTCACCCGTCGGACGGCTGTTGGCGTTAGGTTTAATCACAATACTCGGCTTTGTGAAGTGCGCAGACGGCAGCGGCGCGACGGCAGCAAGCTGGCCGTGTTTTTTGCGCAGCTCCTCAATCGGGCCAAAGTCCAGCGCGCGCAGCGGGCAGGATTCGACGCAGATGGGCTTTTTGCCGTCCGCCACCCGGCTGTGGCAGCCGTCGCACTTGGTCATGTGGCCTTTGGCGGCATTGTACTGCGGCGCGCCGTACGGGCAGGCCATGTGGCAGTAGCGACAGCCGATGCAGACATCCTCGTCCACCACCACAAAACCGTCGTCGCGCTTGTGCATTGCCCCGCTCGGGCAGACCTTGGTGCAGGCCGGATCTTCGCAGTGGTTGCAGGCAATCGACAGGTAATAGGCGAAGACATTCTGATGCCAGACGCCGTTATCCTCCTGCCAGTCGCCGCCCGC
>NZ_JBMKIC010000103.1:0-527 GCF_049238665.1 Enterobacter cloacae complex sp. IR5450 | reverse complement strand
CCTTTGAATGGGTTCATGTGCAGCTCCATCAGCAAAAGGGGATGATAAGTTTATCACCACCGACTATTTGCAACAGTGCCCTCGAAAATAGTTCTTGAAATTCTATTCTTGATTGCATATCATCTCAACGAGTTTCGATAAGAAAGGATGCGCATGCGACCGTCTGTTGTGCTTGACATGAAGCGAAGCGCAGTGCGTGAAGCGGTAGGCCGCTTTCGCGCCGCGAACCCGCGCGTCTTCGGCTCGGTGCTGCATGGCACCGACCGGGATGGCAGCGACCTCGACCTGTTGGTCGATGCGCTGCCCGGTGCCACGTTGTTGGACTTGGGCGATTTGGAAGAAGAACTGAAATCGCTGCTCGGCGTTGACGTCGATCTGCTGACTCCCGGCGACCTGCCGCCGAAGTTCCGGGCCAAGGTGCTCGCGGAGGCGCAACCGATATGAGGGCACTGTTGCAAAGTTAGCGATGAGGCAGCCTTTTGTCTTATTCAAAGGCCTTACATTTCAAAAACTCTGCTTACCAGGCG
>NZ_JBMKIC010000102.1:0-539 GCF_049238665.1 Enterobacter cloacae complex sp. IR5450 | reverse complement strand
GTGACGCAGAACTCCACGATGAAGGATGTAAGCATCAGTGAGCGTGAGAGTACGTACACGTTCCCCGGCAGCATCTGGCAGATATTTCCATCAGGCCAGCGTAAGGGAGAAGGTCTGCTTATTGATGACAGCACTGACTTCCTGGCGATCACTAATGCCACGCAGTCAGGGCAGTGTATCTGGAAGGGGACCGTCAATGTTCCCACGGGCGGCTGGTCGGTTCCCACGATAGCGGGGTACGACAAGTCGAAATATATCGTCTTTGGACGCTGTAATAGCGGTAACACCGTCGATTTCGATGGCAACACGGTCAGGTTCTTCAGCCCTCCATCCACCAACGATGATGCTCCGACGACCGGCACGATAGATATCGTCATCTTTGCCAGTGGCGTGGCGCCGCAACCGGGCACCGGCCTCAACATCTTCAATGCAGCCGGGGCCTGCACGTTTTCAACGACAAAGCGGCCTTTCGTTTACCTCAATCAACTCTGGACGCCTTCGAAAAATGCCGTGAGCATCGGCAGCGGCTATGTTCCGCT
>NZ_JBMKIC010000101.1:0-570 GCF_049238665.1 Enterobacter cloacae complex sp. IR5450 | reverse complement strand
TCAAAATCGCTGGAGCTGCATGACAAGGTCATCGGGCATTATCTGAACATAAAACACTATCAGTAAGTTGGAGTCATTACCAGAAAATATGCTTTATAACACTGGCACCATCGCCATTAACGGAAATACAGCCACCGGCACCGGCACGAACTGGACGGCAACGGCCAGCCAGATTCGGGTTGGCCAGACGTTGTTTGTTCTTTCTAACCCGGTACAGATGTTTCAGATCACGGCCATCAACAGTGCGACGTCACTGACGGTTACACCCGCAGCGTCTCCGGCGCTCAGCGGCCAGAAGTACGGCATTCTTGTTACTGATAGTCTCTCGGTCGATGGCCTGGCGCAGAGCATGTCTCAGCTCATCAACGAGTATGACGAGAACATCGGCGCGTGGGAGACGTTCGCCACCACCTCAGCAAACCAGAACATCACCGTTACCATCAACGGCACTCGTGTAACTATTCCGGCGATCGGTAAGCTGGCGCAGAAGGGGAGTAATGGAGCTATCCCGATTGGGCAGGGCGGGACCGGGGCAACGAATGTCGCTGACGCTCGCACAAACCTCGGTTT
>NZ_JBMKIC010000100.1:0-620 GCF_049238665.1 Enterobacter cloacae complex sp. IR5450 | reverse complement strand
GAGAAAATCATCGAACTGGCTGGCTACCTGGATTCTTACATCCCAGAACCAGAGCGTGCGATTGACAAGCCATTCCTGCTGCCAATCGAAGACGTATTTTCCATCTCCGGTCGTGGTACCGTTGTTACCGGTCGTGTAGAGCGCGGTATCATCAAAGTTGGTGAAGAAGTTGAAATCGTTGGTATCAAAGAGACTGCGAAGTCTACCTGTACTGGCGTTGAAATGTTCCGCAAACTGCTGGACGAAGGCCGTGCTGGTGAGAACGTTGGTGTTCTGCTGCGTGGTATCAAACGTGAAGAAATCGAACGTGGTCAGGTTCTGGCGAAGCCAGGCTCAATCAAGCCACACACCAAGTTCGAATCTGAAGTGTACATTCTGTCCAAAGACGAAGGCGGCCGTCATACTCCGTTCTTCAAAGGCTACCGTCCACAGTTCTACTTCCGTACAACTGACGTGACCGGTACCATCGAACTGCCAGAAGGCGTAGAGATGGTAATGCCAGGCGACAACATCAAGATGGTTGTGACTCTGATCCACCCAATCGCGATGGACGACGGTCTGCGTTTCGCAATCCGTGAAGGCGGCCGTACCGTTGGCGCGGGCGTTGTTGCTAAAGTTCT
>NZ_JBMKIC010000099.1:0-644 GCF_049238665.1 Enterobacter cloacae complex sp. IR5450 | reverse complement strand
CGCGTCAGGAGAAAATGTGATACAGAATATATTCCGCTTCCTCGCTCACTGACTCGCTCCGCTCGGTCGTTCGGCTGCGGCGAGCGGGACGGGCTTACGGATGGATCAGAAATTTCCTGGGGGATGCCAGGAAGATACTTAACGAAGAAAGCATAAGGCCGCGCCAAAGCCGTTTTTCCATAGGCTCCGCCCCCCTGACAAGCATCACAGAATCTGACGCTCAAATCAGTGGTGGCGAAACCCGATGCGGCTTAAAGATACCAGGCGTTTCCCCCTGGTGGCTCCCTCGTGCTCCCCCGCATTCCTGCCTTTCGGTTTACCGGTGTCACTCCGCTGTTATGGCCGCGGTTTCTCATTCCACGCCTGACACTCAGTTCCGGGAAGGCAGTTCGCTCCAGGATGGACTGTATGCACGAACCCCCCGTTCAGTCCGACCGCTGCGCCTTATCCGGTAACTATCAACTTGAGTCCAACCCGGAAAGACACGACTAATCGCCATTGGCAACGGCCATTGGCAAACAGGATGTGCGAGAGATGTCTCAAGAGTTCTTGAAGTGGCGGCCTTAGTGAGGCTACACTGAAAGGACAAATTTGGTGACATGTCTCGCACAAGACTGTTACCACGGTTAGGGGATCTGCCAGGA
>NZ_JBMKIC010000098.1:0-660 GCF_049238665.1 Enterobacter cloacae complex sp. IR5450 | reverse complement strand
ACCAGCTATTCGAAGACATGGAGGCTCAGGTTGCTGGCCTGAAGATGGAGATTGCCGCAGGTCTGGCAAAGGTTGACCTTGGACAACTGCAAAACTCTCTTGATGAACTTCACAATGTTTTAACTGATCCTGCTGTCCTGCAGGGTATCTCTGATCTGGTGTCTGAAGTTGCACAGCTTGCTGGATGGCTTGTAAAAGCCGCCGCCGGCGCTGGTCAACTCGCCGCAAGCACCGGCAACAGATTTGCCGCTCTGAGCGGTAAAATTGACCTCAAAAATATCGATCAGGTAAATGAGCGCATTGCTTATTTGCAAAAAAACCTTGAAGGAAGAAAGGGTTTTTATTCGCAGGACAAATCAATGTTCGCCTGGTTCACTGGTGGGAATGATAGTGTAAAAGCACTCAACGATGAACTGAACACCCTTATCGAAACCAGAAACAGGCTGTCAAAACCTGCTGTTGGCATTCTTCCGCTTGGTGCTGCTACTGTCGGAATTGGGAAACCATTCTCCCTTCCACCGGGCGAGACTAACGGCAAAGTTACGCCTGATGCAAGCGCAAGAAAACTGGAAAGCTCTTTCAAATCCATGGAGATGGGTTACCTGCGCCAGATTGCGCTCATCGATACCACCGGCAAAAAAACGGTGGAGGTGACCGAGC
>NZ_JBMKIC010000097.1:0-662 GCF_049238665.1 Enterobacter cloacae complex sp. IR5450 | reverse complement strand
TGGCCAAATTTATCCGCGCACAGACACTTCTCCTCCTTGAGCGGCTCGAGCAGATGGATCTGGATGAGGCTGCCGGCTGCTGTGAGCACCTGCACGATCAGGCCGAAGCGCTTTACGCCATGCTGAACGCACAGATAGGCGAGGAAAATGCGTGAAAATCGGTGAACGGGTGCGCAATTCAGTGCGCGGCCGTGAGGCGATGGCGGGGTGTCGGGGCGCAGCCCTGACCAGGGTATTTGTGATGCCGGCGCGTGCGCGGTATTACAAATGCACATCCTGTCCCGGAACGGACACCGGGAAACAGCAAAAAAAACCGGGCGGCACGCCCGGAACTCAATCAAGTTAGATTAGATTACTCTCACTCGTCCATAACAGCATCATGGAACGACGACCACCGTCCGTGACGGCCGCCTCGTTTAAGTATGGACAGAAATACAGAAAATGCTCAGGACGAAATGTAATGAATGCGAACGGATTCAAGAAATTCGAGCATGACAGTCCTTACGGCCGGTTCGGTTTCAGACAAAATCTGCCGGTATGCATCCAGCATCATGGCTCCGGCATCCCCTCCGGCACGCCGTAGCCAGACCGAAACAACGGACACAAGCAGGTGTCGCTCATCATCACTAAGAGTCATCAGGGCTCCGGAAGAAAAACCAAAC
>NZ_JBMKIC010000096.1:0-698 GCF_049238665.1 Enterobacter cloacae complex sp. IR5450 | reverse complement strand
CTCAAAATCGCTGGAGCTGCATGACAAGGTCATCGGGCATTATCTGAACATAAAACACTATCAGTAAGTTGGAGTCATTACCCTTTAAATAATTTATAAACGCCGACTGCTGCGGTTATAGACGTGATAACGAGCCCTGCAAATGTGAGTATATCTTTTATCTCCATACAATGATTCCTCCTGAGTAATAGCCATGAATAATATACTATGGGGAGACCTGGAAACCTATTACGAAAATCCCATCAACAATGGTACCCATGCCTATGCGGAGGGCGTCGAAGTAATGCTGTTCACCTGGGCTACCTGTCCCAGCTCGTGGCACTTGCTCAGAACCGCTATCACGATGCGCCGAAAGAGAATGTTTTTACAGGGCATAAACTGGATGTACACCATGATCGAGAAAGCTACGAACCCTTTAGCGGTGACTAACTGACTAAGGTAGATACGGTGCTTGATGAAGAGATGAAAGCAGTAGCGATGGTGGGGATGTATAGCGGCATGAGATTAAACGAAATCTGCTCTCTGCGACTCAGCAATATCAAAACTATTGCGGGGAGTTGGTGTTTCGAGGTGACGAGGGTAAGGCACGGAATGCGGCTCGCCTGGTTCCAATTTATTGAATCGCCACGGATAATTTAGACACTTCCGAGCCGTTGATAATACTGGTTTTCATATTCTGTCGGTGACATCTGATCGCT
>NZ_JBMKIC010000095.1:0-724 GCF_049238665.1 Enterobacter cloacae complex sp. IR5450 | reverse complement strand
TAGCGATCAGATGTCACCGACAGAATATGAAAACCAGTATTATCAACGGCTCGGAAGTGTCTAAATTATCCGTGGCGATTCAGGATCCATCGCCTTTTACGGCCTGAGATAACCAACTGCTTTAGTGAATACACAATATTTACCTCAAAATTATCATGGATATGAAGAGAATGTACTCTGTACCTAATGCAAGAAACGAGAGGGAGATCAGAAATCCTAACGTATTGATTTATCAGTTAGTGGGAGTGTCATATGAACTTATTTACCACAGTAGGTGATTTAACTATTCTGGGTTTGAGGAATATACATAATTTGACGCATCACAATATCTAGTGTAACCAGTTGTTTTAAAATGATATTTTTAAAATTTAAATTCTAATTTACAGTTATGAACTAAGTTTCGGGTTCATAACTGTGTTGAAAACTGTCCATAAATCACTCTCAGTTGCGTCCATTAGTTCATGAACTAAACATTTTATTTTTGTGATTTAGATCAGCTTTTAGGGTTCAGTAATATTAATTTATTTCCGATGTGCGATTGCATAGTACCTTTCCGACAACAGGTGCAGCGGTAAATGCATTTGGCTAGCCCCGCACAATACGGCCACAAAACCCGTTTCAAGCTGATTGGGGTCCGCTTGGAAAACGGAATCTATGGTCACTCCCGTTTTTGCAACACCGATTTTGACGACAAGTTGGCTTGCTTGAATCTATCCGGCGTCTG
>NZ_JBMKIC010000094.1:0-732 GCF_049238665.1 Enterobacter cloacae complex sp. IR5450 | reverse complement strand
TCCAAGGTCAACCTTTGCCAGACCTGCGGCAATCTCCATCTTCAGGCCAGCAACCTGAGCCTCCATGTCTTCGAATAGCTGGTTAACTTTAACCAGGTCATCAATGGAAGATGGGTCTGGCGCTACCCCATAATCCTTAGCCAGATCAATAAACCGTTTCAGTTTCTCATTATTGTTATCGAACAACGGAAGAAGTTTTGAAAGGTCATTGCCCAGGCTTTCAAGTATGGTTGTCTTTTCGGCATTCGTGCCGATCTTGCCAAGTGATTCACCAATTGCCAGGAGCTGTTTTTCAGGACTTACTTTGGATAATTTCTCAGCGGACAAACCCAGGGAATTAAGGGCATCAACTGCTTCACCCGACTTGTTCAGGACAGCGTCACCTATCTTATCGCCGATATCCTTAAAAATATCAGCCATCTGATCGCCGGACACCCCTGCCTTTTCAGCAGCAAACTGCCATGCTAAAAGCTCCTGAGTTGATATCCTTAGCGACTTTGCCCAGCGGTCTGTTTCGGTAATCTGCTTGGAAGTGCTTTTCAGTAACTGAAAACCAGCCGCTCCAACACCCAGACTAGCAGTTACGGCTGCCGCACCAATACCCGCCAGTGCAGCGCTGGCGGATGCTGCATCATCCTGTACCTGTTTGCTCCACTTTGCAGAGGCGCGTTCTGCCTGATTAAGGCCGGAGACAAAACCGCCCGTTTTTGCAATCAGGTCGATTGTCAGCGT
>NZ_JBMKIC010000093.1:0-743 GCF_049238665.1 Enterobacter cloacae complex sp. IR5450 | reverse complement strand
GGCTTGACGGAAAACTATCTGGCGCATCGGCCGGATGCAGACTCCTTTTCGCTGCAGGTAGATGCGTACGCCGACACGGTGGACGAGGTTATCGCCGTCGCCTCTGCGCTGCGTGATGCCATTGAGCCGCACGCGTACATCACACGCCTTGGCGAGCAGGAGAAAGACCCGGAAACAAAGCGCTATCGCTACTCATTCGATGTTGACTGGATAGTCACTAGATAAACGTATTATTCAACCACCGGCCTTGAGCCGGTTTTTTTATGACCGGAGATAACAATGTCTGTATTGACGCAAGGTACGCAGCTCTTTGTGCTCGCAAAAGGCGCGGTGAGCGAAGTTGAATGTATCACTGCATTCTCACCCGGCAGCAACCCGGCGGACCAGATTGAAGACACCTGTCTTTCTGAGCGCTTTGATCGCAGCTATAAGCGTGGTCTTCGAACGCCTGGCACAGCATCACTGACGCTTAACGCTGATCCTAAAAATACCAGCCACATCATGCTCTACAACCTGTCCATTTCGGACGACGAAGAGGATCAGGACCTGACGTTCGCGATTGGATGGTCAGACGGAACCGCATCGCCAACTGCGGCTGAAGATGGTGCATCCGGTGCAGTCGATGGCCTGGTGTTACCTGACAGCCGCACATGGTTCGTATTCAAAGGCTATGTGTCCGACTTCCCGTTTGATTTTGCAGCAAACACGGTTGTTTCTACTTCTGCATCTGTCCAGCGCTCCGG
>NZ_JBMKIC010000092.1:0-768 GCF_049238665.1 Enterobacter cloacae complex sp. IR5450 | reverse complement strand
GGTAATGACTCCAACTTATTGATAGTGTTTTATGTTCAGATAATGCCCGATGACTTTGTCATGCAGCTCCACCGATTTTGAGAACGACAGCGACTTCCGTCCCAGCCGTGCCAGGTGCTGCCTCAGATTCAGGTTATGCCGCTCAATTCGCTGCGTATATCGCTTGCTGATTACGTGCAGCTTTCCCTTCAGGCGGGATTCATACAGCGGCCAGCCATCCGTCATCCATATCACCACGTCAAAGGGTGACAGCAGGCTCATAAGACGCCCCAGCGTCGCCATCGTGCGTTCACCGAATACGTGCGCAACAACCGTCTTCCGGAGCCTGTCATACGCGTAAAACAGCCAGCGCTGGCGCGATTTAGCCCCGACGTATCCCCACTGTTCGTCCATTTCCGCGCAGACGATGACGTCACTGCCCGGCTGTATGCGCGAGGTTACCGACTGCGGCCTGAGTTTTTTAAATGGCGGAAAATCGTGTTGAGGCCAACGCCCATAATGCGGGCGGTTGCCCGGCATCCAACGCCATTCATGGCCATATCAATGATTTTCTGGTGCGTACCGGGTTGAGAAGCGGTGTAAGTGAACTGCAGTTGCCATGTTTTACGGCAGTGAGAGCAGAGATAGCGCTGATGTCCGGCAGTGCTTTTGCCGTTACGCACCACCCCGTCAGTAGCTGAACAGGAGGGACAGCTGATAGAAACAGAAGCCACTGGAGCACCTCAAAAACACCATCATACACTAAATCAGTAAGTTGGCAGCATCACC
>NZ_JBMKIC010000091.1:0-768 GCF_049238665.1 Enterobacter cloacae complex sp. IR5450 | reverse complement strand
TCGCCTCGCTCATACTCTGCTCGTGGGCGCTGATGGCGTCGCTGATTCTCCTCGCGCTTGCGTTCAGTTCCGCTCTGACAGACTGCTCGTGCTCGCTGAATGCGGCTTTCAGCATCTCGCCGGTACTCTTCTGCTGCGCTTTCGATTGCTGCTCTAAGTCCTTCGCCAGCGTTAAAAGACTGCTCATAGATGGCTCCCTTCAGTCGGATGTTTCGCCCCCCGTCAGGGTCGGCAATGCTGATACTGCTTTTCGTTGTACGCACCACCTCAAAACCTGCACCTTCAAGAGCCTCAGTGACGTCCTGACGGCTTTTCAGCTCCCCGGACGAGGCTAAGCTCAGCAGTCCACGGGTGATGGCTTCTGCGGCTTCCTGCTTCGTTTTCGGCAGTCCGGCCGGCGTGACCAGCGCCCGGCGGTTTTCCGGCGCGTTCGGATCGTGCAGCCCCAGTCTGCCGTTCACGATGGTCTGCCAGGCATCGATACGCGGCCGGTCGGCGCGGTCGTAGTACGGCTGGAGCCGCCTGCCGGTCAGCAGCTCGGTATTGGGGATCAGAAAGTTCAGCTCCAGACGCCCCTTGTCCTCGTGCTCCACCCACAGAATGCTGTACTGATCTTTATCAAGTCCGGGCATCAGAACCCGCTCGAAGCTGGCCATCAGTTTTTCCCGCTGGCCGGGAGGCAGATCGGCCTCCGCAAACGACAGGACGCCGGAGGTGTATTTCTTCACGTAAGGCGACGCGTCAATCAGCTCCCGGACTTCTTCCGGC
>NZ_JBMKIC010000090.1:0-770 GCF_049238665.1 Enterobacter cloacae complex sp. IR5450 | reverse complement strand
CAGCCGTTCAGCGGCTATGAGGTCATTCCTTACCATCAGACGCCGTCCGGCGGCAGTACGGACGAAGAGGGTATCAGCCAGTGGGCGCTGGAGGACAGCGTGACGCCGGGGATTTACAGCCTCGATGACTATGACTTCCGCAAGCCGAACGCGTGGCTTTTCCAGGCGCAGCAGAACCCGGCGTCACCGAAACCGGGCAGCATCGACGTGTACGACTGGCCGGGTCGCTTTGTGGAGACAGGGCATGCGGAGTTCTACGCCCGCATTCGTCAGGAGCGCTGGCAGGTGGAGCATCAGCAGATTCAGGCGACGGCCACGGCGGCGGGCATTGCGCCGGGCCACATTTTTACCCTCACCAACGCGCCGTTCTTCAGCGATAACGGCGAGTATCTGGTGACGGCGGCGGGCTACCATTTCGAGGAGAACCGCTACGCGAGCGGTGAGGGGGAGACCATTCACCGCACCGATTTCACCGTTATCCCGGCGTCGGTGTCCTACCGTCCGGCACAGTCCACGGCGTGGCCGCGGACCTACGGCCCGCAGACGGCGAAAGTGGTGGGGCCGCAGGGGGAGAGTATCTGGACGGACAAATACGGTCGCGTGAAGGTGAAGTTCCACTGGGACCGTCTGGCGAAGGGCGATGACACCAGCTCCTGCTGGGTGCGTGTGTCGAGCGCCTGGGCAGGCCAGGGCTACGGCGGGGTGCAGATCCCGCGCGTGGGCGATGAGGTGGTGGTGGACTTTATCAACGGCGACCCGGACCGTCCGAT
>NZ_JBMKIC010000089.1:0-781 GCF_049238665.1 Enterobacter cloacae complex sp. IR5450 | reverse complement strand
GGCCTTTGAATGGGTTCATGTGCAGCTCCATCAGCAAAAGGGGATGATAAGTTTATCACCACCGACTATTTGCAACAGTGCCCCCGAACGGACGTTAGATTTCGAGTTCTAGGCGTTCTGCGATGAAGGTTGGATCCCAGCCGGGATTGAAAGTGTCGACGTGGGTGAATCCGAGCCGCTCGTATAGGCCACGCAGGTTCGGGTGGCAGTCGAGCCGCAGCTTGGCGCACCCCTGCGTTCGCGCGGCATGGCGGCAAGCCTCGATCAGCGCGGAGCTGACACCCCGGCCCGCATGTGTCCGTCGCACCGCGAGCTTGTGCAGATATGCGGCCTCCCCCTTGAGGGCGTCGGGCCAGAACTCGGGATCCTCGGCCGACAAGGTGCAACAGCCGACGATGCCGTCGCTGCAACTCGCGACTAGGAGCTCGGATCTCAGGACGAAGGTCTCCGCGAATGTCCGGTCGATCCGCGCGACGTCCCAGGCGGGCGTTCCCTTGGCGGACATCCACGCCGCAGCGTCGTGCATCAGCCGCACAACCTCGTCGATATCACCCGAGCAGGCGACCCGAACGTTCGGAGGCTCCTCGCTGTCCATTCGCTCCCCTGGCGCGGTATGAACCGCCGCCTCATAGTGCAGTTTGATCCTGACGAGCCCAGCATGTCTGCGCCCACCTTCGCGGAACCTGACCAGGGTCCGCTAGCGGGCGGCCGGAAGGTGAATGCTAGGCATGATCTAACCCTCGGTCTCTGGCGTCGCGACTGCGAAATTTCGCGAGGGTTT
>NZ_JBMKIC010000088.1:0-874 GCF_049238665.1 Enterobacter cloacae complex sp. IR5450 | reverse complement strand
CATTTACGACTGCTTCCTGCTCAAGAGCAGAATGCACGCGCTCAGAAATATCGGCAGCAATTTTAATGACTCTGATAACACGGCCGCGCCTGTCAGAAACGGGGATATAACTGGCTTCAAGCCATACGGAACGATTTCCCTTTGCCAGCCGCAGGTACTTGCCACTAAAGCTTTCTCCCCTGGCAAGGCGCTGCCAGAACTGGCTGTATTCCGGTGAACTTACCAGCGAGGGCGGGCAGAATATACGATGGTGGTGACCGATTATTTCATCAGCCCTGTACCCCATAGTGGAGAGAAAAAGCGGGCTGGCTTTATTTATCACCCCCTCCGGACTGAACTCAATGACAGGCTTATTCTGACAAATTGCGTCATACGAAATGGCTGATCGCTGGAGGTTCAGGGAGAACATATATTTAAGTGAAAACATATGAATCAGATTGCCCGGATAATGTAAGTACTGCCATGGTTATCGGCTACTCCTTATGTAGCTTTATATATTACTGCGACAGGGCGGGAAAAAGCCCGCTCTTCAGCCATGCCGGCATGATGTCCGGCTCCGGATTTCACGCGTAAAAAACCCGCCATCTTTAGCGGGCTGAACAATAAGAAAATGTTCATATTTACGGCAAATCCGCCGGCTCCAGCAGGAAGCTGGCGTCTCTCAATCTTGGAAGAACCAGCGCAGCTCCGCAAGCCTTAACACGCATCAGAAGGCAAAAAAATGGCTCCCATCCGGGAGACGGAAAACACTCAACTGACTGGATCGCAGGATATCCTTTGTGAAGGATAATTTAAGTATCGGCCGGATTTCCGCGGGCATAAGCCCGGCCGGCATAATTTTTTCCGTATCCGCCAGACCTCGGCTTTTAACATA
>NZ_JBMKIC010000087.1:0-943 GCF_049238665.1 Enterobacter cloacae complex sp. IR5450 | reverse complement strand
TTCAAAGGCTATGTGTCCGACTTCCCGTTTGATTTTGCAGCAAACACGGTTGTTTCTACTTCTGCATCTGTCCAGCGCTCCGGATCTGCTGTTTGGGTGCCAAAAGTCGTGACCCCATAAAATCAGGGCGGCAACGCCCTCATTAATCAGGATAACTAATGAAATTAACACTTGATGCACTCAAGGAGTCCGGCGCGTTTACCGGTCGCCCGGTTGAGAAAGAAATCACCTGGACTCAGGGTGATAAAAAAATCACCGCGACCGTGTATGTCCGCCCGATGGGTTATCACACAGCAACGTCCGATGTGCTGGCTTTTGGGGGTAAGGTCGATGGTGTGGCAGGGCGTATCGCCGCATCCATCTGCGATGAACAGGGTAAACCCATCTTCACCCCGGCTGACATTACTGGTGAGGCCGATCCTGAACGTGGAGCACTCGATGGTGGCCTGACGGTAGCACTGCTTCTGGCCATTCAGGAAGTTAACGATCTGGGAAAGACTTCGAGCTCAGCGCCGAAGACGAATTCTGGTGCGAGCTCGTCCTCAACGGAATCGGAGGCAGAACAATCGCCGAAGCGCGGGAATCGCTCTCCTTCAAAGAGTCGCAGCTCTGGGCAAAGTACCGGGAACGATACGGAAGTCTGAACCCTATGTTGCGGGTTGAGTGGGGTGCCGGGCTGGTGAGCAGCATGATAGCCAACGTTAACAGAGACCCCAAGCGCCCACCATTCAACCCGACCGATTTCACACTGCACTTTACCAAAGTCAAAGCTGCTGATGGACCAATCTCGTTAGAGGAAGCCAGAGCCAGCTGGACATAATGCCGCCACCGGAGAGTTTATGGCTTCCAAATCACTTGGTACGCTGACAATCGACCTGATTGCAAAAACGGGCGGTTTTGTCTCCGGCCTTAATCAGGCAGAACGCGCCTCTGCAAAGTGGAG
>NZ_JBMKIC010000086.1:0-987 GCF_049238665.1 Enterobacter cloacae complex sp. IR5450 | reverse complement strand
GGAGAAAAACCGGCGGAGCGTGTTGCTGACGGCCGGGAGGACATGGCTCACCATCCTGATGGTGTCAGCGCTGCTGATCGCCACGAGCGGGAGCATTCTGTGGTGGCAGGGGCAGCAGATAACCGACAATTACACGCATCTTCGTCAGCAGGAAGATACCCTGGCGAAAATGACCGCCCGGACGTGGGGAGTGCGCTATCAGGAGAGCAGCGACGGCCGGAGGTTTCTTATCCTGCCGCCGGGGATGCAAGCCGAAGCCATCCCCTACGACGGGACGACATGGATCCGCCTGAAACAGGAGTAGCGGAAAATGACAGAGCTGGAAAAGCAGTTGCTGAGCGCATTAGAGCAGCTACAGCAGGACTACTCGCAAAGGCTGGACGAATGGGAGAGCGCCTTCGCGGAATGGCGGAGCATGTGTGGTCTTATGCAACGGGAGAACGCGGTGCTGAACGAGCGCGTGTCGGACTTGAGCACGCAGGTGCTGAGTTTAAGCGAGCAGCTGCGCCGCTTGTCCGGGAACTGAATGCCATCGAGGAGAAGGCTGCACTGGAGTATCAGCGTCAGAACGAGCTGGAGCTGACGCTCCGACAGAAGCAGAAGAGTTTCGATGGTCCGAAGATGAGGTGACAGCCCGCACGAAGAAGGGCTCATCGCGTTCCTGCTAAATAGGCTGACTACCGGAATGGTAGTGACTTATCCCGGAGGAAGTGATGAAAATTCTCAACGTTATTGAAGCCCTGCTGAACTGTTTTTACCTGGTGATGGAGCTGTGTGAGTTGCCGGAGAGGCATTTGCCGGTTTTTAAGGCGTTCGCGCTGATTTTAGTGTGACTTTACGCTGCATGCATCTGGCTGCATGACTATGCATCAGTGTAATATCCAGCGGCTGCGTTTTTGGTGTTTTTTCGTCATGTCTGTCGCCACTTTCTCGCGTCTGGCACCGGAAACGCAGCCAACCCTGTTTCTGCGGTGCGGGCAAGGGGTG
>NZ_JBMKIC010000085.1:0-1032 GCF_049238665.1 Enterobacter cloacae complex sp. IR5450 | reverse complement strand
ATTGAGGGCGGCGGATTCCTGTCTGGTCACTGGTGATTTTCCCCGTCTGGTGATGATTTTTGCGTGAAAAGAGCATGGCGTCATTCTGGTGCATAGTCATGCATGCCGTTAAAATTTAACAGGCGCGTTTCTGACGGGTTCCGGGGTGGTTTGTTGTGGTTTTTGTCATGGTTTCGTCAGGAACGCGCTGAACGCGTCTCAGGCGGTGCGGGCAACGGATGTTATGGTAAATTCTTGGGGGCTTGATTATAAAATACCGCACTTCCTCTTATGTCTTGTGCTTTTTAGACAACCCTGAAAGCTTTTAGCTTTGGTGATGCAATTTGCTGGGATTTTGGCGGAGAACCACAGGTAAAGAAAAAGGCCACATTAGCGGCCTTTTTCGGAGAAGATGCTCAGTGCGGAATTTCGGAGACTTCTTTAACGTCGGTTTTATTGATCTGCTGTTTGACACCATTCGCGTCTGTATAGCCAAGCAGGCCTGAGTCTGATTCTTTAGGTTTGCCGTCGCTGACAATAGTGCGACCGTCATTGGTGTGTATGGCATAGCTTGTGCGCGTGCAGCCGGTGAGGGCTGAAAGCGCAACTGCCGCTGCGAACACTGAAACAAAAATCTTTTTCAAAGCCAGCTCCTTTTATCCATATCAGTTTTGGTCACTAACCATCTAACTATAGGTCATTTTTTATGTGAAAAGAGGCTTGATGGTGGGCTGTATATCGAGTTAGGCGCGAGGTGCTATGGTCAAAGTGTGGTGTCAGGCGGGGAGGAGGCTTATATGAGATGTAATCCGGCCGATACATATACCAAGATGATTTAAGTATTCCTCTTTGTGAGGTTGGATGTCTAATTTATAAAGGATCTTCTTGAGATCCTTTTTTTCCGCGCGTAATCTCTTGCCCTGTAAACGAAAAAACCACCCTGGCAGGTGGTTTTTCGAAGGTTAGGTAATCCTGGCAGATCCCCTAACCGTGGTAACAGTCTTGTGCGAGACATGTCACCAAATTTGTCCTTTCAGTGTAGCCTCACTAAGG
>NZ_JBMKIC010000084.1:0-1034 GCF_049238665.1 Enterobacter cloacae complex sp. IR5450 | reverse complement strand
CCGCGGTTCAAAAGAGCGTCAACTCTTGCGAACCTTCGAAAAAGCCACCTTGCCGGGTGGTTTTTTCGTTTTCAGAGCAAGAGATTACGACGCAACGGAAAGGATCTCAAGAAGATCATCTGTGATGTTCGACAGATATGGGGATATGCACCATGGCCTATCCGGCTTTAACTGAAATGGCGACATCCTTAACCGCAGTCTCAACCCCTGCAGCATTCCTCTGAATGCTGGTCATAACTTCACCCGCTTCGCGCATGAGTGTAACCCCTTTCCGAGTGTTCATCAGGCTGTTTTCAATGCCACAGAGAACATCCTTGGCCAGTTGACTATTGCTGGCCACGACTTGCTCAATTTCTTCAGTCGCGCTACTGACGCTCGCCGCAAGATTACGCACTTCTGCGGCAACAACCGCAAAACTTCTTCCGGATGCGCCAGCCCTTGCTGCTTCAATCGCGGCATTCAGTGCAATAAGTCTTGTCTGCATGGCAAACTTCCGGATGGTTTCCACCATATCGTCAATACTTTCAGACTGATTGTTGAGCCGTGAGATATCGGTGGAGACAGCCCCCATCCCCTGCGCAATTCTGTCAATCATAAGGATGCTATTTTCAATAACATTGGCACCGTTCTGCGCACTTTCTCGGGTCTGCACGGCCATATCCCATGCATGCACAGCAGCCTCTTGCTCTCTCTGGTTTCGCAGGACATCAGCCGTAACATCTGTAGCGAATTTCACAATTTTATAAAGCTGCCCATCACTGTTAAAGACAGGGTTATAAGTTGCACGGAACCACAGAGGGTCTCCCTGACGGTTAAGGCGTGGAAACAGACCAGAAAAAAACTCACCTTGATTCAGTCTCTCCCAGAAATGTCGGTATTCATCACTTTTGTAAAGCGTCTCGGCACAGAACAGACGATGATGCTTACCTATGATTTCATCCCGCTTATAGCCAGTGGCATTGACGAAATTTTCATTTGCTTCAAGCACGATCCCTTCAGGATTGAAGGTGATGATGGCCATAGAACGGTTTATG
>NZ_JBMKIC010000083.1:0-1134 GCF_049238665.1 Enterobacter cloacae complex sp. IR5450 | reverse complement strand
CGAGGGCTTTACTAAGCTTGCCCCTTCCGCCGTTGTCATAATCGGTTATGGCATCGCATTTTATTTTCTTTCTCTGGTTCTGAAATCCATCCCTGTCGGTGTTGCTTATGCAGTCTGGTCGGGACTCGGCGTCGTCATAATTACAGCCATTGCCTGGTTGCTTCATGGGCAAAAGCTTGATGCGTGGGGCTTTGTAGGTATGGGGCTCATAATTGCTGCCTTTTTGCTCGCCCGATCCCCATCGTGGAAGTCGCTGCGGAGGCCGACGCCATGGTGACGGTGTTCGGCATTCTGAATCTCACCGAGGACTCCTTCTTCGATGAGAGCCGGCGGCTAGACCCCGCCGGCGCTGTCACCGCGGCGATCGAAATGCTGCGAGTCGGATCAGACGTCGTGGATGTCGGACCGGCCGCCAGCCATCCGGACGCGAGGCCTGTATCGCCGGCCGATGAGATCAGACGTATTGCGCCGCTCTTAGACGCCCTGTCCGATCAGATGCACCGTGTTTCAATCGACAGCTTCCAACCGGAAACCCAGCGCTATGCGCTCAAGCGCGGCGTGGGCTACCTGAACGATATCCAAGGATTTCCTGACCCTGCGCTCTATCCCGATATTGCTGAGGCGGACTGCAGGCTGGTGGTTATGCACTCAGCGCAGCGGGATGGCATCGCCACCCGCACCGGTCACCTTCGACCCGAAGACGCGCTCGACGAGATTGTGCGGTTCTTCGAGGCGCGGGTTTCCGCCTTGCGACGGAGCGGGGTCGCTGCCGACCGGCTCATCCTCGATCCGGGGATGGGATTTTTCTTGAGCCCCGCACCGGAAACATCGCTGCACGTGCTGTCGAACCTTCAAAAGCTGAAGTCGGCGTTGGGGCTTCCGCTATTGGTCTCGGTGTCGCGGAAATCCTTCTTGGGCGCCACCGTTGGCCTTCCTGTAAAGGATCTGGGTCCAGCGAGCCTTGCGGCGGAACTTCACGCGATCGGCAATGGCGCTGACTACGTCCGCACCCACGCGCCTGGAGATCTGCGAAGCGCAATCACCTTCTCGGAAACCCTCGCGAAATTTCGCAGTCGCGACGCCAGAGACCGAGGGTTAGATCATGCCTAGCATTCACCTTCCGGCCGCCCGCTA
>NZ_JBMKIC010000082.1:0-1221 GCF_049238665.1 Enterobacter cloacae complex sp. IR5450 | reverse complement strand
GCGTTTTGTGCAGCCCAGAACGGAATCTCAGCAGGCAATGCGGGCTCTGCATCGTGTCCGTGAATCCCTGGTTCAGGATAAGGGCTTTGTTGAATAAATCGAACTTTTGCTGAGTTGAAGGATCAGATCACGCATCCTCCCGACAACACAGACCATTCCGTGGCAAAGCAAAAGTTCAGAATCACCAACTGGTCCACCTACAACAAAGCTCTCATCAACCGTGGCTCCCTCACTTTCTGGCTGGATGATGAGGCCATTCAGGCCTGGTATGAGTCGGCAACGCCTTCATCACGAGGAAGGCCCCAGCGCTATTCTGATCTCGCCATCACCACCGTTCTGGTGATTAAACGCGTATTCCGGCTGACCCTGCGGGCTGCGCAGGGTTTTATTGATTCCATTTTTGCCCTGATGAACGTTCCGTTGCGCTGCCCGGATTACACCAGTGTCAGTAAGCGGGCAAAGTCGGTTAATGTCAGTTTCAAAACGTCCACCCGGGGTGAAATCGCACACCTGGTGATTGATTCCACCGGGCTGAAGGTCTTTGGTGAAGGCGAATGGAAAGTCAGAAAGCACGGCAAAGAGCGCCGTCGTATCTGGCGAAAGTTGCATCTTGCTGTTGACAGCAACACACATGAAGTTGTCTGTGCAGACCTGTCGCTGAATAACGTCACGGACTCAGAAGCCTTCCCGGGCCTTATCCGGCAGACTCACAGAAAAATCAGGGCAGCCGCGGCAGACGGGGCTTACGATACCCGGCTCTGTCACGATGAACTGCGCCGCAAAAAAATCAGCGCGCTTATTCCTCCCCGAAAAGGAGCAGGTTACTGGCCCGGTGAGTACGCAGACCGCAACCGTGCCGTTGCTAATCAGCGGCTGAGCGGAAGCAATGCACGGTGGAAATGGACAACGGAATATAACCGTCGCTCGATAGCGGAAACGGCAATGTACAGAATGAAGCAGTTGTTGGGAGATTCACTGACGCTGCGTGACTACGATGGTCAGGTATCGGAAGCTATGGCCATGGTGCGTGCGTTGAACAGGATGACAAAGGCCGGGATGCCAGAAAGCGTGCGTATTGCCTGAAAATCCAGCCAGCTACAGGGTCGTTCGCACGAAATCTTATTTATTCAACAAAGCCCAGGATAAGGTAAAAACAACCAATCAAATGCATGCTTTTCTGCTGGAATTTGGCATTAGCGTTCCCCGAGGAGCTGCCGTTAT
>NZ_JBMKIC010000081.1:0-1430 GCF_049238665.1 Enterobacter cloacae complex sp. IR5450 | reverse complement strand
TATCTTGATTCAGGGCTGCTTCATAAAATGAACTCGGTCACCATATCCGGTGGCCGTGTGACGCAGAACTCCACGATGAAGGACGTAAGCATCAGTGAGCGTGATAGTACGTACACGTTCCCCGGAAGCGTCTGGCAGATATTTCCTCCTGGCCAGCGTAAAGGAGAAGGCCTGCTTATTGATGACAGTACTGACTTCCTGGCGATTACCAATGCCACTCAGTCAGGGCAGTGTATCTGGAAGGGGACCGTCAATGTCCCCACAGGCGGCTGGGCAGTTCCCACGATAGCGGGGTACGACAAGTCCAAATATATCGTCTTTGGGCGCTGCAATAGCGGTAACACAGTCGATTTCGATGGCAACACGGTCAGGTTCTTCAGCCCTCCATCCACCAACGATGACGCTCCGACAACCGGCACGATTGATATCGTCATATTCGCCAGTGGCGTGGCGCCGCAGCCTGGCACGGGGCTAAACATCTTCAATGCAGCCGGGGCTTGCACGTTTTCGACAACAAAGCGGCCTTTCGTTTACCTCAATCAACTCTGGACGCCTTCGAAAAATGCCGTGAGCATCGGCAGCGGCTATGTTCCGCTGGGCAGATTCGGGCTGATGGCTCACGAAGTAAATGGCATGTACGTGTATAGAATGTTCGGAATAAAAATACAGAACGGCAGTGCTTCAGTTCAGGGTGGGAAATATCTTGGGCGCGAGCGGTATGCAATTTTTGGTAATGACACGGTAACGCCACTGAACCTTCCCGTTCTACCCGATATGTACGTCTGAATAAACTATCTTTTTAATCAACCTCGCTCCGGCGGGGTTTTTTTATTGCCTGGAGAAAACATGATTTATACCACTGGCACTATCGCCATCAGCGGAAAAACCCTTACAGGTACCGGCACAAACTTCACTGCTGCTGGTTCTCTTATTCGTAACGGCTGTACCGTTATTGCAATGACCAGCCCAGCGCAGGTTTTCCAGATCACCGCGATTGGAAGCGCAACCTCTCTCACCGTTACGCCAGCTGCTAACCCTGCAATCCCTGCTGGAACAAAATATGCCATTCTTCTGAGCGACAGCCTGAGCGTCGACGGTCTGGCGCAGGACATCGCTGAAACCTTCACTATGTATCAGCGTTACATGAGCGGTTTCGCTGATGTGATGAACGGTACTACAGACGTCACTATCACGATTAACGGTGTGGCCGTCACAGTACCAGGCCAGAAATCACTGGCGAAGAAAGGGGCTAACAGCGATATAACCAGCCTAAGTGGCCTGACTACCGCACTCAGTATCAGCCAGGGCGGAACAGGTGCAACGAATGCCGCTGATGCTCGCACAAATCTCGGTTTGGGAAGTGCCGCAACAGCCGCACTAACCACATCATCAACTGATATGACTCTAGGTCGGGTTCTGAAAGTTGGTGA
>NZ_JBMKIC010000080.1:0-1449 GCF_049238665.1 Enterobacter cloacae complex sp. IR5450 | reverse complement strand
TCGGTTTGGTAGACAGCAATGGTTACGTGCCTGTGTCACTGGGAGGTACGGGTAGCAACAGGGGGGCCGCAATTGGTGTCAACATCGATGGAACCTTATCTTCTACTGGCTGGTTTAATGATATTTCAACCAACCCTTCCACAATAGGTTCTGCCCGAATAACTGATGATAATGTATGGCGGAGCTATATTTCTGTTCGCCATCGGAACGGTTCTAATGCGGCCTCAGGAGGAGATAGTGCGAATTACGGATTTATGCTGGTCGATGAAGCAATGTCAGCTCAGTCAGCCGCAAATATCACAATTCGTAAACAGGCAGGCGGTACGTGGCTTTCACCTGTCAAATTATATTCAACGGGTAATACGACTAAAGCAAGTGATGGCACCCTAAAGGCGGCCTCACCTGTTGCTCGCATTGTTAATTCTCAGGAACAGAACCAGCGCACGGATATATCCGAGGATGGTTTTGCATGGTGCGGCTGCGGTACTGCGAACACCGAAGCTGAAGGAATCAAAATTTCCCGGGTCGATGTTGGTGTTTATGTGCTGAGAGGTTCGGCAGGCCTGGCGTCAGAGGGATGGCAGTTACTGCCGCCAATGGACCCAGGCGGCATGGGAGAGCTTGGGATTGTTGAAGCAGAGCAGGCAGAAAGCGGTGGGCTGACTATCCGCCTGTTTAAGCGAAAATACATGCTGAGCGATGAAGGGGAGATCGTCAAAACAAAAGGGGAACCGATGGACGTGCCGGTGAACAGCTGGATCGATGTTCGCTTGGATATGCCTGATGATTCTGCCTTTAATCAGATGATCAATCAGAAACTTCAGCCATAGCTGCACGCTGATTCCAGATACTGTTTTGCGGCATCTCTACACGGACACTGACAAACTGATCGGCCGGAATATCGGCCGGTTCGCCATCCACGAAACCTTCCCGTGAGTTCCTCGCAAATATCGGTGCTGACGGGTATTCCCGGTGGAATGTTTTCACGAGCACTGATCCGTCGGCATTAACCTCATAGTCAAGCCAGATTAGGGCCTGCCCATTACGATCTTTAGGGATATCGAAGCCACCATCAATCCCACCCCACGCCGCATCTGAATTCATACCCATGCAGCCCTCGATCAGATACTCTCCGGCTTTCATGCGAGTTACGGTACAGCCCTCTGATTCGTTATTAGTTTCAAACGAACCGTCTGCATACAGTTTAACTACTGGGGAAGCTGCTTTTAACGTGCCGTCACTAGCTCTGGTAGTGTTACCAGTGTCATAAACTCGTAACCATGGAAGGAATGAGGCGCTTTCTCTTGCCCTCCACCACATACCCTGGTTTCCTCGTCCCCCAAGCTGAAAGCAGTAGGATGAATCGGAACTATGAGCACAGTTTATCCCCATAAACACAGCAGTAGCTGAGGGACCGTCATAAGGGCTACTTAAAAATCGGCCATCGAT
>NZ_JBMKIC010000079.1:0-1599 GCF_049238665.1 Enterobacter cloacae complex sp. IR5450 | reverse complement strand
GGTACCAACGCAGCGAGTTTGGCGATGAAGTCCAGCGGCTCGAAGATCACATGGGTGGTGCCATTGCGGTACGGAGTTTTGAGCTCGTAACGCACCTGCCCATTGGCGGTTAATGCCAGACGTTTTTCTGAAACCGCTGGCCGACTAATGTAGCGACACAAGCGCTCAAGCTTATCCCGCTGATGCGCTTCGGCCATCACACCGGCGTGTAGCGAGAAACCAGCATGGTTGGCTACTCGACTGCTTGAGTCGGCTTTATCCTCACGCCCTGGCAAGGTTTGCAGGGTGAAGACTTTGCGCCCTTGCTGGGGGCCGACGGCAATGCGATACGTAACCGAAGCACCATGTAATTGAGTCAGCGTATCGTCTTCGCCCTCTTCCAGTGTCAACCACGTATTCTCGGCATCACGCTCCAAAATCCCACGCTTTTCCATGCAGCGAGCGATGCGATGGCTGAGGGTGTGAGCGAGCGTATTCAGCTCATCGTAAGTGGGTGCCTTGACACGATGGAAGCGTTGCTTGCCATAGTCATCTTCGGCATAGACACCATCGAGAAACAGCATGTGGTAGTGGACATTGAGATTTAGCGCGGAGCCAAAGCGTTGGATAAGAGTCACTGAGCCAGTTTGTGCAGAGGCTTTGGTGTAACCGGCTTTTTTGATCAGATGAGTTGAGAGTGTACGATAGACGATACTCAAGACCTGGCCCATCAGCTGGGGATGGCGAGCCAGCAAAAAGCGTAGCTGGAAAGGAAAGCTGAGCACCCACTGGCGAATGGGCTCCTTGGGGAAGACTTCGTCTATCAGCAGCGCCGCACTCTCGGCCATCCGGCGGGCACCGCAGCTAGGGCAAAAGCCGCGTCGTTTACAGCTGAAGGCGACCAGACGCTCGTGATGACAATCCTCGCAGCGAACCCGCATGAAACCATACTCCAGACGGCCACATTGGAGGAGGTCGTTGAATTCTTGTTGGATGTAGCGAGGCAGGTGTTGACCTTGGGCTTCGAGTGAGGCTTTGAAGGCTGGGTAGTGCTGCTCAACCAGCTGGTAGAGCAGCGTCTGGTCGGGTTGGTGGCGTTCGTAACCGTTTGTTTGAGTGGGCGATTGACTCGCCGTGGCGTTCCTTGCCAGCGACATGGGTATCCTCCGCTGATACTGTGGTTATGTACAGTATCAGCGGCTTGCGTTCAGACGTCCAGTCTGGCCCTAGACATCGCTAAATGCTTAACCCGCAATAGCCCTCACGAGTTGTTATCAGCCACTACCGGTTGAGCGAGAAGGTTTTGGGTTCAGGGTGCTATTGCTCCACCAATCACAATACTGAAGCCCCAACTGTTATCAGTTGGGGCTTTTTCTTGTCTGTTTGCGGCGGTTGCGTTTTATCGGTAGTCGTCGAGCTCTGCACCATCCCACATAAGAGCTTAACGGTGCGATCTTCAACGCCATCACACAAAACTTTCTTTTTCACGCACAGTCAACTTATTGGATGTTTTATTAACAACCCAAAAGGAGATATTTAGCGGGCGGCCGGAAGGTGAATGCTAGGCATGATCTAACCCTCGGTCTCTGGCGTCGCGACTGCGAAATTTCGCGAGGGTTT
>NZ_JBMKIC010000078.1:0-1890 GCF_049238665.1 Enterobacter cloacae complex sp. IR5450 | reverse complement strand
TTCATCCGGCACATCTTGGAGGCCAGGTTAAACAGAATGGCCGCCTGGTCACGCGAACGTGCGGCAGAATACAGCTGCGAGTTCGGCGCCGCTTCTGGCCCCACCAGATAGAGCAGCATCAGCATGGCGGTTTCAACGGTCTTGGCGTTCTTGCGCCCGCGGCTGATGATGGCGCGGCGAGTGCCATGCTTGTTGTCAAAGATAGCCCTGAAGTCGTCTTTCATGAACTCAGCCATTTTCAGGGGCTGGCCAACAAACTTACCTTCAGGGATAACGATATTTCTTTCGCACCAGAGGATATTCCTCTCGGCTCTTGTCAGAGTTTTTTTAGCCATCGAAGAGCCTTATTCAATTTCCCAGGGTTTTCTCTCCCGTGGCAGATTGTTGTTGGCACGACCTACCGTTTTGGGATCGGCAGTCGCCTGCCGGGTGATCCGCAGCCGCGTCGCCAGTGAGGACGCAGAGCGCACTTCACGCTCGCGCATCGTGAGCAGTTTGTCGTAACGCTTCAGCCCATCTTCTCGGGACAACCACTCCAGTTCGAATTCTTCAATCTGGGTGGTGAGCAACCGAGCCTGCACAACATGGCGGCAGTACATTTCCAGCATGTCGCGGTGCGTTTCGGTAAATGAGCTGGCGGGGTTGTCATTGACCAACCGGACCCAGACGTTTATTTCCGGATCGCTCAGATGAATGGACGGCTGTAGCCTGCTTTCAGCCAGTGCCGGCAGCGAGACAGCAGACGTCGCAGCCAGAGACTTTCTGCCTCGCTGTGCCATCGCTTTTTTCCTTTTTTTCTGGACGTTTTTAAAATGAAATGGGGGAGCGCGGTCTTTAAGATTTTGCCGCCAGAGTTTTACCCCTCCCCCCAGCCCTCAGGTATGCAAATGAGAATTAATATCATTTCTCGATGATTCGCAGGTTTTCGCGGGAGAGGGTGGCGGGCACCAGTCTTTCTCCGACACCGAGCGGGAAGGTCAGGCTGACCGTAGGTAGCGTCTCGCCCACCTCGTGGTTGAAGTTGATGGCGGTAACAGAGCTGAAACTCACGCCATCAATGCTCAGTTCAACAAGCTTACCGCCCCGGTATTCAATCTTCATATCTTGCATTGCATACTCCTGTTACCAGATAACCCGACCATCATTGTCGAACTCCGTTACCGTTCCGCCCTTCTCCATGCGCTGCTTCACTGAGTCGTGACAGCGTTTGCAAAGCGACTGAAGATTTTCTGGGTTATGAAAGAGCGCCTCATCGCCTTTATGCGGGATGATGTGGTCTACCACCAGCGCTGACACGATCTGGTTTCGTTTGAGGTGGAACTCGCAAAGGGGCTGCTTTTGCAGCTGGTGATAGCGGAGTCGATACCAGCGCTTCGTGTTGTAGAGATTATGCCAGGGTGAATTGGATGCCATAAAACTACTTCCGAGAATGCAGCAGGCCACCTGGCTGAGTAGCTTTCTGCAGGGCTTCGTTCACTATCTTTTTGATAGCCTCTTGTAAGGCGCTATCTAGCGGGCCTTTGGAACTGGCAGCAATTTCAAACTTTTCAGCTTCAAACTCAACCTGCTCTTTTCCATTGTCTACAGAAACACCCATACCAGAAGCATATATACGGCCGCTCTCTGACGTAATGCCATTCCCGATAAACGCATCATTGATAAACACTTGTCCGTTCTTCATGGTGAATGGAGACAGTTCAGCCAGCGACTTGCCTAAAGCTTTCGCCATCCTGGTGCGCTTGATGTGCTCCACGGCATCCCGCATTTCTTCTGGGGAAATACCACCATCACAACTCAGGGCGTCGAACATTGCGTTGCTGCGAATATCGTCTTGCAGCGCTTGAACCATTTCTTCGGCATCGACAGAAGAAACGCCTTCGATCCAGTCAC
>NZ_JBMKIC010000077.1:0-2467 GCF_049238665.1 Enterobacter cloacae complex sp. IR5450 | reverse complement strand
GCTGGCGCATTGGCCGCATCAACGAGCTCCTGTACTTCTTTGCTGGCACCGTATCGACGTACGACACCAGTGAATTCTTCGACGTCGTGGCCGCGCAGTGTAAGCACTGGCTGCCCGGTCTCTTTGTTGAACCTTGGCGCACCGAAATCATCGGTGGCCTGGGCAATGTGGTAAAGCTCATGCTCAACCAGTGCGCAGAATTCGAGGTCGCTGCATTGTGAGCAGTAATCAGCCGCCAGCGTGATGATGAACTTCGGGATGCGCCCGAACCATTCATGCATCTGCTGTTCCATTCTGGCTTTCTGCCAGCCACCGGCGCGGAGCATTACCTGCTCGGCCTGCCCGAGGACATGTCGCCCTTTCTTCGCAAACGAATGGGACGCCCACATGAAGCAGAGGTCAGCCTCTAACAGGTGTTCATGGTCAGGGTTATGGATGCTGCCGGTATCACTGAGGATTTGGCGGCTTACCCATTCATGCACTTCATTGGCGGGTATGAGCCGGGTGTATGGCTGCCAGTTGTCGGAGATGATGAAGTTAACTGGCGGGTATGGCCTGCGATCTTCATCGTTTACCATGGGTTACTCCGTTGTTTGTTCTTCTGGCTGTTCGGCCTGCTCTGCTGGTACCGGCGTGAACTCCACTCGCTTCACATCAGCAGGAGCGAAATACAGCCACTGGCCCGTTTCCGTCGCCAGCGGCACAAAGCCGTTCACCAACTCAGGCTGACGTCGTGACATCTTGCCCGTGAAGGTTTCGCCTGTTTGGGTGGTTAGCGTGATTTGGTAGATGTCGGACATTGAGAGCCTCTTTATCCGCTTGTGAAGTCCAACATGTTGGACAAAGTGATATCTGCATTAAAGACCACTCCTAATGGAAGGGATCCGCAGCAAAATAATTAGAGACCACTATAGAACCTGAGATTCGAAACTGACTTAGGTTAAACATTCGGAACCGTACAACCTTAAGAAGGAGAAATCATGCAATTCATTAATAGTTTCGCACCAGCAATCAACGACATCATCCATCTCATTTGTCTGCTGATTGCACAGCATTACGGCGTTCTTCAATACTTCTAATCCCCGCCTTATCCAGATTGCACTGCCCGAGCGCCGTGTAGAGCTGAGCGTTTAACTCGAGACTTGCCTGCCATGTGAACGGAACCACCATTCCGGGGATCGGTGTGTCTGCGGTCAGGTCAGCGCTTATCGGCACCACCGGGGCCGGAACGTAAACTGTCTGCGTATTCCCGCAGGCTGTCAGCAGCGGCAGAAGGAACAAGCTGGTTAGCACACGGATCGCCTTCAAGTGCCTGCCTGATGTAGACAATGCGCGTTTCGCCCTTTTGAGCCAGTTCGTTCTTTGCATTCTGGGTAGCCTGTGAGATGTCACGGATAAGGTTCATCGTGGTGATCACGTTGTTGGTGATCGCTTCCGATGTGTCTGCCCTGACCGTCGCCTTGTCGCGCTGGTCCTTGTAGTTGATGGCGTTGTCGCGGTAATGGTTAATCATCCAGGCCATGGAAACCAGCAGACAGATAACGAAAGCACAGATGATTGCTGTTAACCGGCTCATTTAACACCTTCCAGGCAGAGCGCCTTTTCTTTCCCTGCTCGAGTTACCAGACCAGGCAGAACCTTGCCGCCTCCCCATACCCAGCGAGGGAACTGGTTGCATGCCGCCGTGATGTCTCCACTTCTGAGAAGAGAGAACATCGTGGAAGTGCGCATGTTCCCACAGCCAGCACGAAACGTTACCGATACAGCTGCTGAGAAAGTATCGTCAGATAGCTTTCTGCCATTCCCGTAACGGTTAACGCAGGACTCAGCATCAAGGATGTTGCGCTCCCATTCGGCTGCGATCTGCTGGTCAGACTTAACGGTGCCAAGCTTCACGCCATGCGTGTTCCCCATACCGTCAGTCAGCACACCGGCCGGGCAGGCATATGGATCTCGTCGGCAAGATTCAGCGTTGCCGATTAACTCCAGCCCGCGCTCGTTAGTCCGGACGTGTCCCGCATTCATCACAATAGCGATGATCGTTCCTACGGAGCAGACAATGCCCGCCGCGCCGCTTTTCTTACTCAGTTTCAACTGTGCCACCGGAAATTCTCCGCATTGCCTCCGTAACCACCTCGGCGGCAGCCGGACGATCGGAGTGAGGTTTTTTACCTACATCAGATAAGTAGTTTTCCAGCAGCTGGGTTCGTTTCCTTTCCTCAGCCATACGCTCACGCTCTTCTTTCCGTTTTGCGTAATAGGTTTTTATCGTGAAGAACGCCGATACCAGCGCGCCGATAATAAAAACGTAATCCTGTAGGCTAAGCAAAGAGAACAGACCCAAGGCCGCCGACCACCAGTACGGCAGATCGTGTCCATTTGTTGGGTTCATACGTTGCATTCCACACCTCCGGGTCCGGGGTGCTGTGTGGTAGTTGGGAAAAGGCCGTCAGACACGATAGCTACG
>NZ_JBMKIC010000076.1:0-3113 GCF_049238665.1 Enterobacter cloacae complex sp. IR5450 | reverse complement strand
CCGTTTTTCCATAGGCTCCGCCCCCCTGACAAGCATCACGAAATCTGACGCTCAAATCAGTGGTGGCGAAACCCGACAGGACTTAAAGATACCAGGCGTTTCCCCCTGGTGGCTCCCTCGTGCGCTCTCCTGTTCCTGCCTTTCGGTTTACCGGTGTCACTCCGCTGTTATGGCCGCGGTTTCTCATTCCACGCCTGACACTCGGTTCCGGGAAGGCAGTTCGCTCCAAGCTGGACTGTATGCACGAACCCCCCGTTCAGTCCGACCGCTGCGCCTGTTCCGGTAACTTTCGACTTGAATCCAATCCGGATAGACACGGCAAAGCGCCAATGGCAGCGGCCATTGGTAACTGGGCAAAGGGATGAGTCTTGATGTGATAGCCATATTGCGGCTAAACTGGAGATACTTGTTTTGGTGACTCGTCGCCCTTACGACAGTTACCCGGTTCAAAAACTTGCCCGTTTGTTGAACCTTGAAAAAGCCACCTTGCCGGGTGGCTTTTTTCTTTCTAACGTCAAACGTTAAACGGCCATGCTTTAAACGTCAATTCATTGCCGTTTAAAGCATTACCCGCAATCTCGACCAAAAGAATCATTAGCTACATCTAACGCCTGTAGTGATCGAAAAACTTCATCATAACCGTGAACGGACACCAAACGTTTTAAACAACGTTCATCTCGACTTTTTAACTTAGAAAGAGCCAATCTCTCTCGCGTCAAAACCACTGATTCCGGATCTTCCAGCAACAGCTGCATATCATTTTCCGTAATGAGATATTTAGCTTGGATAGTTCCACCTCCAGTATCCGACGCGGTGGGAATCTTCACGCGTGATACAGGCAGGTAAAACTTATTTTCCAGAACATCAATGACCGCAGCCAGCTTAGTTACTTCGTAGTCTGCTTCAATCCGGTTCCCCGCACTTGTTACGCACTTCCCTTCACACATGGCAGCAAGAACAATAGCTTGAGAGTCACACATGTCATGAACAAGAGACAACATAAACGGGGAGTGATTGAACAGATTTGAAAGCTTACGGCGGGAGATAGAAGAAGGATAATCGACAGTTACTTTAGTCATGATTCACCTCCACGCCACTAAAGATAGCGGACGGAACCTTGCGGCACGTGAAGGAGATATAGCTAACATCCCCCGGATGAGGGATCGAGATTGTATTACACATTTTGGCACCTTGACCTTGCGGTCCGTGAAGAAGATTAAGGTTATTTGCTAACGGGGCATGAGCTGGTAAGGCTCGCAAACTGGTAAGGTCTGCCGTTGCGCCTATTCTAACACGATCACCATATTGAAGAGCAATTAATGCGCTGATGAATCGAGGATTTTTGACACAAAAAAACCCGCCTCTTCACGATTAGCGGGTTCTCTTGTGAAGGTTTCACCTTCTTAAGAAGCCATCTCAAGCTTCGACAAATAGCCACCACAGCTACCTGCCTATGTTTTTTAATTGCCAGCCACCACAGCCAGCGCCAGGGATAGTAATTCTAACGAGGGATCCCGTAAACAGTGTTTAAAAAACCAGCCATCAGAACAACAGCAGCATCGAGAGCAGCCTGTAAAACCCCCACTGTACGGCACCAAACGCTGCCTAAGACATTATCTACACAAAAACCTAGTCATAGGTTCACCAATAATTTAAAGCCGTTTAAATCAGTTTGAAGCCGTTTAGAACATATATAAATTGTTTAGTGTTTTTTCCTATTGAAAGGATCCCAATCGATCGGTGTAGTTTATAGGTTTACAAATAGTCTTTGTTTAACAATAAATTAAATAAATAAAGAAGGATCGATGAGGATCTCTGGTGTATCGATCTATCAGGTTCCTACTTGATGAATCACGTAGGAAGAAACTACGACACAAGCTCGGGAAAGTAACTTTTAACATAACATCCGTTGCCCGCACCGCCTCAGAGGCTCTCAGGGCGTTTCTGAGGCCTCCGGCCTGAAACATACACCTTTCTGTGCCCATATCGAGAAAAAACGCCCCTGATGATTTCTGCGTACCTGCATGGCTATGCACTCAAGTGAATGAAGTAAGATTTCAGTCTGCGATCACCATAAAACCGGGAAAAAGCCGTATGACAAAACAGGAATCAGCCGCACTGAACATGGCAAAATTTATCCGGGCGCAGTCGCTGCTGCTGCTCGAAAAACTCGACATGCTCGATCTTGATGACGAGGCAGCCGACTGTGAGCGAATGCACGAACAGGCTGAAGCGCTTTATCAGAAGCTGAGCGCACGCTTCGGTATACAGGACGGCGAATAAAGAGACGAAAAGAACGCTCACTTAGACGAAAAGCGTATCCAGGGCAACTATGTATATCCACCGTGTACATAGTCATGCCTGACGCTTTCGAGCAGGTCGAGCATGTAGGAACGACGAGCTTGATTGGTATCGGACACAATATGGCGATACGCCTCAAACATAAAAGCACCCGCATCACCGCCCGAACGGCGAAGCATAGCGGAAATCATCCGCACAAAGAGCAGACGTTCATCGGGGCAAAGGTTCATAAGTTCTCCTGGTGAAAAACCAAACATAAAAGCACCCCTCTATTAACGTCAGCTGTGAACGCTTCATTAGAAGAAAATAAGTAAACCCGGGAAAAAGATCCAAACGTTAACATCACAGGTAAACAGAAACGTCGGGTCGATCGGGAAATTCTTTCCCGGACGGCGCGGGGTTGGGCAAGCCGCAGGCGCGTCAGTGCTTTTAGCGGGTGTCGGGGCGCAGCCCTGAACCAGTCACGTAGCGCTAGCGGAGTGTATACTGGCTTAATATGTCGACACGGATGCGGAGGTCAGTGAAGTGCTTCATGTGGAAGGAGGAAAAAGGCAGCACCGGCGCGTCAGCAGAATATACGAGACAGGAGATATTCCGCTTCCTCGCTCACTGACTCGCTGCGCTCGGTCGTTCGGCTGCGGCGAGCGGTGTGGGCTTACAAACTGGGCGGAAATTTCCTAGAGGATGCCAGGGCGATACTTAGCAAAGAAGAAGCAAGGCCACGGCGTTGCCGTTTTTCCATAGGCTCCGCCCCCCTGACAAGCATCACGAAATCTGACGCTCAAATCAGTGGTGGCGAAACCCGACAGGAC
>NZ_JBMKIC010000075.1:0-3679 GCF_049238665.1 Enterobacter cloacae complex sp. IR5450 | reverse complement strand
CTCAAAATCGCTGGAGCTGCATGACAAGGTCATCGGGCATTATCTGAACATAAAACACTATCAGTAAGTTGGAGTCATTACCTATCGCTGCTGCTATCGTTGCTACCGCTGCACTGTCTATGTCTAACGTATTCGCTGCTGCTGGCACCGTAAACTTCAACGGTGAAATTCTGGACGCAGCGTGCACCGTTGACGTTGGTTCCCAGAACCAGACCGTTGAACTGGGCAGATACAACAAGTCTGAATTCACTAATGCCGGTGACAAGACTGCTGCAACTAAATTCAGCATTGTGCTGAAAGACTGCCCGGCAACCGTAACGTCAGCTGCCGTGCGTTTCGACGGTACACCTGATGCGGCTGATTCTACTCTGCTGGCTATCGATAGCTCTGTGGCTGGCGCTGCGACCGGTGTTGCTATCAACCTGATGACCGCTGACAAGGCTGACTTGCCTCTGCACGGAACTAACGGTTATAGCTACACCCTGACCGACGCTGCTGACAATACCCTGGATTTCTACGCTCAGTACGAATCTACCGTTGCTTCAGTCACTGCGGGTCCAGCTAACTCCGTAGCCAACTTCTCTGTGGTTTACAACTAATTTCCTTTGCCGGAAAACAACAGGGGCCGGCTTTTAGGCCACTTTTTTATCGAGGTATAAAATGCACTTTCTGAGTAAATCTTTAATTGCCTGTGCGCTGCTTTCTGCTGGCGTTTCAGCGGCCAATGCCGGAGTGGTAATTGGTGGGACGCGTGTCATTTATGACGGCAATAAAAAGGAATCCTCTATTAGCGTCAATAACCCCGACACGACGCCCTATTTGATTCAGTCGTGGGTTGAAACGTTAAATGGGGGTGCTGAGAAAGCACCTTTTATTATTACCCCGCCGCTGTATCGACTGGATAAAGATCAGCAGAACGTCGAGCGTATCGTATTAGCCGGTGCGCTGCCGCAGGATAAAGAATCGCTCTACTGGCTGAATATTAAAGCCATTCCCGCCGCGCCACGTAAAGATAATACTCTGCAAATTGCGGTAAAAACCCGCATTAAGCTCATCTATCGTCCGGCAGCGTTAAAAGGCGTTATTCCGGAAGAACTGGCGGATAAATTAACCTGGCAGCGCAGCGGTAACCAGATTCAGGTCACCAACCCCACCAATGTGGTGATGAATTTCAATGAAATAAACGTTAACGGTAAAAAGCTGGAAGACGTTTCGTACGTTCTGCCGGGCGCAACCGCGCGCTTCGATCTGCCTAAAGGGGTCAGCGGCGGGGCAGTGACCTTCAAAATTATCAATGATTACGGCGGCACCGGAAACATACATAACGCCACGATGTAATTCGCGCTGGGGTAAAGGACACCTGTTTCGTACCGATGGAGTAAATAACCGATGAGTAGCAATAAGCAGGAAATATTATTCAAACCTGCACGTCTCGCGTTTTTAATCGCTTTTGCCCTGGGGGCGGTCTCAATGACTGCTCATGCTCGCGATTATTTTAACCCTGAACTGATTGAGCTGGATAACCCGGGCATGAAAGGGGCGGATCTATCAGCGTTTGAGTCCGGTTCTCAGTTACCCGGTACCTATCGCGTCGATATCGTTCTTGGCGAACAGGTTGTCGATACCCGAGATATTAAATTTGACGCGGTGACGGGTGCCGATGGCGAGGCATCACTGCAACCCTGTCTGAGCGTCGCCCAGCTGAAAAGCTGGGGCGTGAAGACCGAACTGTTCACGGAACTGGCCTCCGGCGGCGAGTGCGCGAAGTTAAGCGCGATCCCGCAGGCCTCTGCGGAGTTCCTTTTCAGCGCCCAGCGTCTGGTGATCAGCATTCCGCAGGCGGCACTCTCCCCGCAGGCGCGCGGCTACGTACCGCCCGAGATGTGGGACGAAGGGATCACCGCCGCGATACTGAACTACAGCCTCAGTGGATCTAACAACCGGGCACGTAACGGCAACGGCAGCGATAGCAACAGCCAGTACGCCAACCTGCGCCCGGGCATTAATATCGGCCCCTGGCGGCTGCGTAACTACACCACCTGGAGCCGCGACAGCAAGGGCAACGACAAGTGGGATACGGTTTATACCTACGGCCAGCGGGCAATTATTCCTCTGAAGGCGCAACTCACCACCGGTGACAGCTTCTCCCCGGCGGACGTGTTCGACAGTATCCCGTTCCGCGGGGCGCAGCTAGCCTCCGATGACGACATGATGCCGGATTCGCTGAAAGGCTATGCGCCTGTAGTGCGCGGTATTGCGCGCACCAACGCGCAGGTGGTTATTCGTCAGAACGGTTATCAGATTTACCAGAGCTATGTGGCGCCGGGTGCGTTTGAAATTACCGATATGTACCCGACCGGCGGCGCAGGGGATCTTGACGTCACCGTGAAAGAGAGCGACGGCAGCGAGCAGCACTTCACCGTGGCTTTTGCGTCACTGCCGGTGTTGCAGCGTGAAGGGCGCTTTAAATATGCGGTGACAGGCGGCCAGTATCGCTCGTACAACAGCGACGTGGAGAAAACCCCGTTTGCTCAGCTCACCGGCATTTATGGCCTGCCGTATGGTCTGACGCTGTACGGCGGCGTGCAGGAATCGAGTAAGTATCAGTCCCTGGCGGCGGGTATTGGTAAAAACATGGGTGACTTCGGCGCGTTCTCCACCGACGTGACGCAGTCGTGGGGCACCCCTGAAGGCATGCCGAAGAGCAGCGGCCAGTCCTGGCGGATCCGCTACAGCAAAAACTTTGTTGAGACGGGCACTAACTTTGCCATCGCCGGTTATCGTTACTCCACCAGCGGCTATTACGGCATGCAGGAAGTGATGGACTCCTACGGTGACAACAGCGCATTGCAGGACCGCCGTCGCAACCGCGCCGAGCTGACCATGAGCCAGAACATCGGCCAGAACCTCGGATCGCTGATGCTGAGCGCCGTGCGTGAGGATTACTGGAATTCCGGAAAGACCATGGAGTCCTACAGCGCCGGGTATAACAACGCCTGGAACAGCGTGACCTACGGGATCACCTATACATACAGCAAAAACGGCAGTACCGATAGCTACGGCCATACGACCAGCTATGACAAGGATCAGCAAATAGCGCTGAACGTCAGCGTGCCGCTGGAGAAATTCCTGCCGCGCACCTGGGCCAACTACAGCATGAACCACAGCAAGAACAACGGTACTACGCACAACGTGGGCCTGAACGGTTCGGCACTGGAGAACAATGCCCTTAACTGGAACGTGCAGCAGGGTTACGGCACCGACGGCGTGGGGTATACCGGCAATGCTAACGCGGATTACAAAGGCACCTACGGTGAAGTAACGGCGGGCTACGGCTACGACAAAGACAGCGATCGTCTGAACTACGGTCTGCAGGGCGGGATCATTGCTCATGCCGATGGCGTGACCTTCTCACAGCCGCTGGGGGAAACCAACGTGCTGGTGAAAGCGCCAGGGGCGAAAGGGGTGGGAATCCAGAACCAGAGCGGGGCGAAAACCGACTGGCGTGGCTACACCGCTGTCAGCAATCTGATGCCGTACCGCAAAAACGACGTGGCGCTGATGACCGATACGCTGCCTGATGATGTCGAGCTTGAAGGTAATGACTCCAACTTACTGATAGTGTTTTATGTTCAGATAATGCCCGATGACCTTGTCATGCAGCTCCAGCGATTTTGAG
>NZ_JBMKIC010000074.1:0-3691 GCF_049238665.1 Enterobacter cloacae complex sp. IR5450 | reverse complement strand
CGGCCTTTGAATGGGTTCATGTGCAGCTCCATCAGCAAAAGGGGATGATAAGTTTATCACCACCGACTATTTGCAACAGTGCCGTAAGCTGCACCTCAAACCCCCGGATCAGGCTCTCCAGGCCATGCAGAAAGGCCTGCTCACCATCATCACTGTCCATAATCTGCAGCGCTTCCCGCAATAGCGGCGGCAGGTTTTCGTCCGGTGCTGCAGGGCGGTCGGTCAGGGCGGCAGTATGCTCCTGCTGCTCCAGTACGGCACCAAGGGTAAAATGACTGACCGCTGAAATCGCATATAACCCGTCGCGCAGTGAAAAGCCGTTTTCTGTCATAAAGCGTAACTGGGTTTCCACCGTATCATACTGTTTTTCATCAGGGCGGGTGCCGAGGTGCACTTTTGCCCCGTCACGGTAACGCAGCAGCGCCCGGCGGAAACTCATTGCATTATTGCGCAGAAATGACTGCCAGGATTCCCCCGCCGCAGGCAGTGAATAATCATGATGACGCGCCAGGATCTCCACCGCCAGCGCATCCAGTAACGCCCGTTTATTTTTCACATGCCAGTAAAGTGTCGGCTGTTCTATTCCCAGCTTCTGCGCCAGCTTGCGGGTCGTCAGCCCGTCAATCCCTGTCTCATTCAGCAGTTCCAGTGCCGCATCAATAACCGATTCTCTGTTCAGCCGTGCCATGACCGTCTCCTCCGATTTTCAGATTGACACTCTATCATTGATAGAGATATATTCCAACTCTATCAATGATAGGGAATTAACACAGGATCTGAAAAATGAATAAACCCGCTGTCATCGCGCTGGTGATTACACTGCTGGACGCGATGGGAATTGGTCTGATCATGCCGGTATTACCGTCACTGCTGCGGGAATATCTCCCGGAAGCGGATGTGGCAAACCATTACGGCATTCTGCTGGCGCTGTATGCGGTGATGCAGGTCTGTTTTGCTCCGCTGCTGGGCAGATGGTCAGATAAGCTGGGGCGCAGACCGGTGCTGCTGTTATCCCTGGCGGGTGCCGCGTTTGATTACACACTGCTGGCACTGTCCAATGTGCTGTGGATGTTGTATCTCGGGCGGATTATCTCCGGGATCACTGGTGCCACCGGCGCGGTTGCGGCTTCGGTAGTGGCGGACAGCACGGCGGTCAGCGAGCGTACCGCCTGGTTCGGCCGTCTCGGTGCGGCCTTTGGTGCCGGGCTGATTGCCGGGCCGGCTATCGGCGGACTGGCGGGGGATATCTCACCGCATCTGCCGTTTGTCATTGCGGCAATACTGAATGCCTGCACCTTTCTGATGGTCTTTTTTATCTTTAAACCGGCGGTACAGACAGAAGAAAAACCGGCGGAGCAGAAACAAGAAAGCGCAGGTATCAGCTTTATCACACTGCTTAAACCTCTGGCGCTGTTGCTGTTTGTCTTTTTTACCGCGCAGCTTATCGGGCAGATCCCGGCCACTGTCTGGGTATTGTTTACGGAGAGCCGCTTTGCCTGGGACAGCGCGGCGGTCGGTTTTTCACTGGCGGGACTCGGGGCGATGCATGCACTGTTTCAGGCGGTGGTTGCCGGGGCGCTGGCAAAACGGCTGAGTGAGAAAACCATTATTTTCGCCGGATTTATTGCCGATGCCACCGCGTTTTTACTGATGTCTGCTATCACTTCCGGATGGATGGTGTATCCGGTCCTGATCCTGCTGGCAGGCGGCGGAATTGCACTGCCTGCATTGCAGGGCATTATCTCTGCCGGGGCATCGGCGGCAAATCAGGGAAAACTACAGGGTGTGCTGGTCAGCCTGACCAATCTGACCGGCGTGGCGGGCCCGCTGCTGTTTGCTTTTATTTTCAGTCAGACACAGCAGAGTGCGGACGGTACGGTGTGGCTGATTGGCACGGCACTGTACGGTCTGCTGCTGGCAATCTGTCTGCTGATCAGAAAACCGGCACCGGTGGCGGCCACCTGCTGACCGGCGCTATACAGGCAGCGCTGTTGTGCGGTATGGTGGACGGCATTCGTGCTTATCGCCTGCCATGATAAGCCTCAGACACAGAGGAACCGTTATGAAATCACGCGCAGCAGTCGCCTTCGGGCCGGGTTTACCCCTTGAAATTGTTGAAATTGATGTGGCACCGCCGAAGAAAGGTGAAGTGCTGGTGAAAATCAGTCACACCGGGGTATGCCATACCGATGCCTACACGCTTTCCGGTGATGATCCGGAAGGTCTGTTCCCGGTGGTGCTCGGCCATGAAGGTGCCGGGGTGGTGGTTGAGGTCGGTGAGGGCGTGACCAGTGTGAAACCGGGCGACCATGTGATCCCGCTGTACACCGCCGAGTGCGGCGAGTGTGATTTCTGTACCTCCGGTAAAACCAACCTCTGTGTTGCCGTCCGCGAAACCCAGGGCAAAGGCGTGATGCCGGACGGCACCAGCCGTTTTTCGTATAACGGTCAGCCGCTCTATCACTATATGGGCTGCTCGACATTCAGCGAATATACCGTTGTGGCGGAAGTATCACTGGCGAAAATCAATCCGCAGGCCAATGCGGAGCAGGTTTGCCTGCTCGGCTGCGGCGTGACCACCGGGATCGGCGCGGTACACAATACCGCGAAGGTACAGGAAGGGGATTCTGTGGCGGTATTCGGCCTCGGCGGTATCGGGCTGGCCGTGGTGCAGGGCGCACGTCAGGCAAAAGCGGGGCGCATCTTTGCCATCGATACCAATCCATCCAAGTTTGAGCTGGCAAAACAGTTCGGCGCCACAGACTGCATTAATCCCAATGATTATGACAAACCTGTTCAGCAGGTGCTGGTCGAAATGACCAAATGGGGTGTGGATCATACCTTTGAATGTATCGGCAATGTCAATGTGATGCGGTCGGCGCTGGAAAGTGCGCACCGTGGCTGGGGGCAGTCGGTAATTATCGGGGTGGCGGGTGCCGGAAAAGAGATTTCAACCCGTCCGTTCCAGCTGGTGACCGGCCGGGTCTGGAAAGGCACGGCGTTCGGCGGCGTGAAAGGGCGTACCCAGTTGCCGGGAATGGTGGAAGATGCCATGAGCGGCAAAATCGAGCTGGCGCCGTTTGTCACGCACACCATGGAACTGGATAAAATCAATGAAGCTTTTGATTTGATGCACGACGGCAAATCCATCCGCACAGTCATTCATTACTGATAACGTATTCAGGGAGATACTATGGAACGGATTGAACATCACGTCTGTTTCGGCGGCAGCCAGGAAGTCTGGCGTCACCACTCTGCGGTGACCGGCACGCCGATGACTTTTTCCGTGTTTCTGCCGCCGCAGGCAAAAACAGAGAAATGTCCTGTGCTGTACTGGCTTTCCGGGCTGACCTGCAACGAGCAGAATTTTATCACCAAAGCCGGGGCACAGCGTTACGCAGCGGAACACGGCCTGGTGATTGTCGCGCCGGATACCAGTCCGCGCGGCAGTCAGGTGGCGGATGATAAAGAGTACGATCTCGGCCAGGGTGCCGGGTTTTATGTCAATGCCACACAGGAGCCGTGGAAAGCGCATTATCAGATGTATGATTATATTCTGAATGAGCTGCACACCCTGGTAAGCGGGCATTTCGGCACATCGGAAAAACGGGCACTGTTGCAAAGTTAGCGATGAGGCAGCCTTTTGTCTTATTCAAAGGCCTTACATTTCAAAAACTCTGCTTACCAGGCG
>NZ_JBMKIC010000073.1:0-4241 GCF_049238665.1 Enterobacter cloacae complex sp. IR5450 | reverse complement strand
CTCAAAATCGCTGGAGCTGCATGACAAGGTCATCGGGCATTATCTGAACATAAAACACTATCAGTAAGTTGGAGTCATTACCCGTTTTCGGGGAAAATAGGCGTACCGGTAAAACCAAACTGATAAAAGCGTCTGAATTTCTTTTTGAGGTTTTTCTGGGCCTCACCAAACTGGCTGCGGTGACACTCATCAAAGATAAACACCACCTGCTGTTGGTAGACGGGCAGGTCAGCTTCGGCTTTCATCAGGTTATTGAGTTTCTGAATGGTTGTGACGATGATTTTGTTATCGTCCTTATCCAGGTTTCTTCTGAGGCCTGCTGTATTATCGGAACCATTGACACTGTCCGGAGAGAAGCGCTGATACTCCTTCATGGTCTGGTAATCGAGGTCTTTCCTGTCGACCACGAAGAAGACTTTATCAATAAAGTCCAGTTCCGTAGCCAGACGTGCGGCCTTAAAGCTGGTCAGGGTTTTTCCTGACCCTGTGGTATGCCAGATAAACCCGCCGCTTTCGGGTTTTGACCAGTTCTTCGCTTTAAATGAGCTGTTAATTTTCCAGAGAATGCGCTCGGTGGCGGCAATCTGATAGGGACGCATGACCAGCAGCGTCTGGCTGCTGTCAAACACGCTGTAATTAAACAGAACATTCAGCAGAGTATGCTTCTGGAAGAAAGTGGCGGTAAAGTCCTTCAGGTCCTTAATCAGAGTGTTATCCGACTTTGCCCAGTTCATGGTGAAATCAAAGCTGTTTTTATCCCGCTTAGTGGTACTGGCAAAGTACCGGGTATCAGTCCCGTTGGAAATCACGAAGAGTTGCAGGTATTTAAACAGGGAGTTATCGCTGTTAAAGCTTTCCTTGCTGTAACGGTGTATCTGGTTAAAGGCTTCACGAATCGCCACACCGCGTTTTTTGAGTTCGATTTGCACCAGTGGAAGGCCGTTGACCAGAATGGTGACGTCATAACGGTTAGCGTGTGAGCCAGTCTGCTCAAATTGCTGAATGACCTGCACCTTATTGCGCAGCAGGTTCTTTTTATCTATCAGATAGATGTTTTCCAGACGACCGTCATCAAACGTGAAATCACAGATATAGTCGATATGGATTTTACGGGTTTTGTCCAGGCTGCTGTCACTGGGGCTGTCGAGATACTGCTCTGCGAAACGCCGCCATTCACTTTCGTTAAACACCACACCATTAAGACGCTGAAGTTGGTCCCGCACATTCGCCAGCATCGCAGTCGGTGACTTAACGGAGATAAACTCATACCCCTGATTAAGAAGGTCCTGAATCAGCTCCCGCTCAAGGTCAGACTCGCTTTGATAGCTGTCGCCTGTCGGCTGGGCTTTGGTGTATTTATCAAGGACGATAAAGTTATTGGATTCAGCAATGGTGTGGGTCTGGTGAGTCATGGCGTATCCTTAATGTGCCATCAGGCAAAGGCCGGAAGAGGGCTCATGGCCTCTACCGGCGAGTATAAAGTCAAATCAGTAACTGGCAATTTCAGGCTTCGGGAAGCTGAACAGCAAATCACGATAGTATTCGTACTGCTTCTGGCGTAGTTCAATCTCTCGGGGCAGGCCTTCGGTGATTGACACTGTTATTGTTTCGAATTTATCGAGAATTTTCGCAATACGGGTTTGTTCGTTCAGTGAGGGGACTGGTACTTTCAGATTTTTTAACATTCCGCCTGTAATAAGAGGTTGCCCTGCTCCTACTGCGTACTGATTTAAATTCATGTGTGTCAGTTGATGAAATGCGAAACGCGCATTCCATGAGTCAGAAGGGTGAATTATTAGAGTATTATCTGAAACGTCAAAATGGCCGGATACAGCATTAACCAATCCAGCATATGCACCGACACGAGCGACTAGAAGCAAATCCCCTGAATATGCAGGTTCATTAGTAAAGCCAAGCAAGCCAGTTGAGCCGTAGACAGGGAAATCACCTTCGGCCTGGCGAGTCTTATTACGCCCTGATGCAATTTTCCTCGTGATCTCCCCCAATGTCCTCCACTCAACCTCACCCTCATCAAAACTCAGCAACTGGTCGCGATAGTAGTTGTACTGATTTTTTCGCATGGTAAGCTCAGCTGTAAGAGCAGTAAATCTATCCAGAATTCGGACGATTTCAGACTGGATGGTCAAAGACTTTTCTGGATTGTTTGAACAGGGAATTGGAATTTTAATTTTAGATAAATCGCCACTGGAAACCCGTCGGACTTTAGCTCCAGTAATATATTTCATTTTTTGTGTTTGAAATATTTCGGACTGGAAGAAATAGGCGAGATATTTAACATTTTGCTCGTGGCGAAATAACATCATATCTCCGGAAATAGCAACGTTATCGCCAAGCCAGGCTAAAGGTTTTACTACATCTTTATCGTTTTCTGATGTTGTTGCTAGCAATAAGTCATTTTTTTGAGCCTTCCTCAGCTTATTGGCTAGTTCTGGAAGCACGTAAGTAAATGTTTTATCAGCTGATAACCCATACCTTGTATAAATCTGACCGTAATGTATTGCTGGAAAACCACTTTCAACGAAATCTTTTTTCTGTAGTCCATTGCCACGTATGAAATCGCCAAGCTCTCCCAGTGACAACCATTCAACATCAACTCCATCCAGCAATTTGTTCAGAAAGTTCAACCCACTCATGATTGCGCCTCGTCACCTTCAATCTTTGCCACAATTGAGTCGATATCCTTGCGTAACTGATCGATTTTGCTGACGGTAGTTTTTAGCTCGGTATTTAGCTCTGCAATGTCGACAATTTCGCGGGTATCCTTGGCTTCGACGTAGCTGCTGACTGACAGGTTATAGTCATTGGCAGATACTGTTTCATAAGGGATTGTTTTCGCAAGGTGGTCAATATCCGCTTTGCTGGCAAAGACCTGCATAATCTTTTCGATATGACCATCAGTCAGGATGTTATTATTGGTCTCTTTCTTAAACAGCCCGCTGGCATCAATAAACTGCACGCTGGTATTGGTTTTATGCTTGGACAGCACCAGAATGTTCACCGCAATGGTAGTGCCGAAGAACAGGTTTGGTGCCAGAGAAATCACAGTTTCAACATAATTGTTGTCGACCAGGTACTGGCGGATTTTCTGCTCTGCACCGCCACGGTAGAAAATACCGGGGAAGCAAACTATTGCTGCACGCCCTTTAACTGACAGGTAGTTTAGTGCATGTAGCACAAACGCAAAGTCAGCTTTTGATTTCGGGGCCAGTACGCCAGCAGGAGCAAAGCGCTCATCGTTAATCAGGGTCGGATCATCACTACCAATCCACTTAACCGAGTACGGTGGGTTAGAAACAATCGCATCGAACGGTTTTTCATCGCCAAAGTGAGGCTCAGTCAGGGTATTCCCCAACCTGATATCAAACTTATCGTAGTTGATGTTGTGCAGGAACATATTCATACGCGCCAGGTTAAACGTCGTATGATTTATCTCTTGTCCGAAAAAACCTTCTTCAATGATATGATTATCAAAGTGTTTTTTCGCCTGAAGCAGCAGTGAACCGGAGCCAGCTGCAGGGTCATAGATTTTGTTCACGTGAGTCTGACCGTGCATCGCAAGCTGAGCAATCAGCTTAGAGACGTGCTGAGGAGTGAAGAACTCCCCGCCAGACTTACCGGCATTCGCCGCATAGTTAGAAATCAGGAACTCGTAGGCATCACCAAACAGGTCAATCTGGTGCTCGTTAAAATTCCCCAGCTTAAGTCCTTCAACGCCTTTCAGAACGGCGGCAAGACGGCTGTTTTTGTCTTTAACTGTGTTACCCAGTCGATTGCTGGTCGTATCGAAATCGGCAAACAGGCCTTTGATGTCGGCCTCGGACGGATAGCCGTAGGCAGAGCTTTCAATATCGACGAAGATACTGTTTAAATCAGCGTTCAGCCTGTCGTTGGTGTTAGCTTTAGCTGCAACGTTGCAGAACAGCTGGCTCGGGTAAATGAAATAGCCTTTAGTCCTGATGGCATCCTCTTTGATGTCATCGGTAATGATGCTGTCATCAAGTTCTGCATAATGTATGCTCTCATCCCCTGCTTCCATGTAGCTGGAAAAATTCTCACTGATGAAGCGATAGAAAAGTGCACCGAGTACATACTGTTTAAAATCCCATCCGTCTACGGAGCCTCTGACATCATTGGCAATGTGAATCGCCACAGGTTTAACAGACACCTCAGAGTCATTTAAGATGACTTAAAGAGAGGTACCCATGAGCGGTAAGCGTTAT
>NZ_JBMKIC010000072.1:0-4342 GCF_049238665.1 Enterobacter cloacae complex sp. IR5450 | reverse complement strand
TCAAAATCGCTGGAGCTGCATGACAAGGTCATCGGGCATTATCTGAACATAAAACACTATCAGTAAGTTGGAGTCATTACCAGTTCGGGGGCCATTTCACGTAATTTATCCAGCGTTCTCTGTGCGACATCCAGGACGCTGTCCTGAATCTCATTTTCCAGCGCTGTAATTTTGTCCTGCAGCGCAGCCTGAGCGTCTTTTACGGCCTGCTGTAAGGGGTTTTTAGCTTCGGAATCCCCGTCGCTGCTTTCCCTGTCGGCTTTGAAAATCGCATACGTGGGCAGCAAATCGAGGATCTTACCCCATAATGATTTTGTGTCGGTTCCGAACTCTTTATCGACATCCAGCATAATTTCCGAACAGGTATAGGGGGCTGCGGCTTCCCTGATGGCCTGACGCCATAACGATGCAGTGCGTTTATCCGCCACATTTTTTTCAACTTCTTTTCCCACCGCCTTGAGCTCAGAAATTTTCATGCCCAGTAAATTTCTCAGGGGCTCCTCATCCGGGTGGATGCAGCGGATGCAGGTCTGCTCCGGTTTTCCTGAGGTCGTTGCTTTAAACGTTTTGACGATTTCAAAATTGCCGTCCTCATTCAGCAGATGTTCTGAGGCGAGCGTGGTCTGCACCCTGTCGTCGATCATGATAAAATCGGGCAGGTCATCAAATTCACAGGCTATTTCAAAACGGCCGTCCCCTTCTCTTAGGCTGAAACAGTTCATGTCATTCTTGTCAGCCTTCATTCCTTCTGTTTCAAAAAAAATAGCCAGCGCTTCCAGAAGCGTTGATTTCCCAAAGTCATTACGACCGACAATACCCGTCATGCTTTCATCAATAATGATTTCAGTAGAGTTTCTGTAGCCTCTGAAGTTTTTCAGTTTTAATTTTCTGAGCCGCATATGAAGTCCTGTGTGTAAGAAAGCGTTTTGCTGCAACCTGAATACAAAATATATTTTCAAATGCCTGCCAACAAGCAGGGATAACCGTTATTCAGAATATCTTAACGACATTTCGGGATTATGATCTGGTCGCGCTTTCAGAACTTTACTGCCCCTCAAAACACCGGAAACTAACTTGTGGTTGGTTACATGGCAAAGTTAAAACTCCAGAATCACGGGTAATGATTTCAATGCTTATTATATTTTTTGGAATTGACTCATGAGCTTTATAATTTAAATGATAATAATAACCATTCTTTTATGCGTAATATTTGCTACTGACACTGATGAATTTAAAAGAAGATAGATTTTCATTTACGGATTATTTCCTAAATTCATCGATAATGTGATCGACATAAAATTTTCACTGAAGAATGAAGAGATAATTTAAGGCCGAGCGAAATAGCTCAAAATGGTGTATTTAACATAACAGAAGAAATGAAAGGCTCTATCGCAACCTGATACTTCAGGCCGCTAAGGGGTTAATCTTGTTGAAGAAAAATTAGACCGGGAAGCGCCAGGCGTCACCATTTCTCCCGCCTGGCTGGAAGTGAAGAATAATTGTGCATAGCTCCGTATTCGGGCTTTGCATCTGACAATGGTTCCCTGGATGAAAGTACGATCTCCACTCCAAGGACGCTGAACACCCTAAACAAACGCTCAAAACCCGCACTTGCAGGGTTGGCCTCTAGTCGGGCATAAGTTTGCTGTGTTATACCCAAACGTTCAGAAACATCTTTTTGCGTCAGTCCATTGGCTTTGCGAAAGCCGATTAAAACAGGACGTAACTGATTCAAAGTCTTCAAAGCGTATTGAGTGTTCATAAGTGACCTTCCGTATCGACGGGTTAACAAGCATAACGCAGGGATTTACAGCATATAGGCTGTAATGCTCATTAACAGACTATAGGCTGTAATACGAATCTTGCCAAGATGCGGCATCTTTCAAATACAAGGCCGTATTGGGTAAGCAGTACACCGTTATATAGCACCCCTTGCCCCTTTGCTGGAGAGGGACCCACGTGATCGCAGGTCTTTTAGACGTTGTTGCTAACCGGCATCATACACAGGTGGTAACCCCCAGGGAAACTCTATGAGTGATAATTTATTCCTGCCCCAGTCAAAATATAAAACCTTATCTAACTAGCTTTCTTAGTATTTTATAAATGAAGTGAAATTAGCGAAGAAGTTTTACATTGTAAAGTGAGCAAAAATATTTACCATTCAACTGGCAAAATTTACAATCTGCAGCCCTTAGCCTGAGAAAATGCACATTAACAGAATAATCATCAAGTCCGATAGAGGCATAACTTACGTCCTCAAAAATATCAGAAATAAATGAGTTGAAATTACAAAAATTAACTTCACTTAACATCTTGAACACCGCAGAAATATATCTATCATGCATTATCTTGACTTCGATAACCTTAGATAAACTTGAATGCGACTTACATTTGAAGAGATCAAAGAGAAAGTAAATCAGCATATTTTTATTGTCCGAAATCCATTTTAAAATTTTATTACGTGCACATGGTAATATATACACTGGATTTTTGAAAGGGTTTGAAACGTCAACCACAAGGGAACAATAACCATGAGGATTTATTCCACTTATAATTAAGTCACTAAGTCCTTTCACTGCATTCAAATAGTTATCAAAACAAACCTCATATAAACTGGTACTATGAACTGCACATTTAGATTCAAACAACCATCTATGACGCAGATAACCAATGCCTTTAGAGTGTATATCTTCAACAATACATTTGTGACAGTAACGAATGTTTGAGATGTTTACCAATGGATATGAATTAGTTATGTGAAAATTTTTCCGACAGGCATCTTCAACAGCGTTAAAATACCCGTAAGCACCAGAAGATAACGACACTATATTGGAAGTTAGTATATAACCATTTCTAGTGGCAAGAATGTCATATATATCCTGCAAGCTATGCAATTTGTACATATCAATCAGTTCGAAACGAGGAAAGGCATCGTACCTTAGTGCGCCATGCTTTGATATTATGTTCCTGCAATTGGATAAGTTATACATTATCTGTGAACGCAGAAGAAAACTGTGCCACAATTCATTTTCGTAAACCATATAACTCCCTCTTATTTAATTAGTTCCATTTTTCTGAGAAGTATCATTGTCATTGGTAGTTTATCTCTGTATTTCAAAAGCCAGCCATGCCCTCCCAGTAAAGCATCTAGACTTGTAAGTGACATCGAGTACTGCCCCTAAGATAAAACATCATTTATTAATGATGATGAGATAATATCTCTCTCGCTCCAGTCTACTCTTTTATTTTTATAGCATCGTATTGTTTTAGGAAGACAGGAATTAAGCCAGTCACATTCATGTTTATTTAGCCAATAGAAACTTGCATAACAACTTTCTTTGACTAACTTTCGTGTTATAGAAACGGATTGATTATGTATAAATCTTAATATTTTCTGCTTATGACGCCGTCTTAAAGAATCTTTTTTACATTTTTTACGCCATGAGCATAAACCGTAACAAGATGAAATTACAGAGGATACAGCTCCTTCCGATAATGAGTTTTTCTCAGCTATGGATGCCAGACTAAACCCCCTTACAGCCATAGACTTGATAAGCAATTCAGTGAATATATTAATTTTTGTGTTTCGCTTAAACGCCCTCAGGTATTTTTTATAAATAAGTGTTTTAATGTAACATCTGCTGCGACTAAATTCCTTCCCAAGGTTGCTAACACTAGTATTATTTTCAACTATATGAAAACTGTATTTCTTATGACTTTTAAAGATTTCTTTCTTTTTATTAGTACGACTTCCTGCATACGTTGGCCAGCAAGTATTTAACAAACAATAACAAAGCAAAAGATGCTTTGTGGGATGCTGACAACATTTGTCTTTGAGTATAGGCTCCCAGTAATGATAATCAGTTAGGGATGTTGGTATAAGTCCCGATGAACCCTCCCCAAATAACTGGCACTTAGCATAAACATGTGCGTAGAATACATTTTTCTTTAAATTTCCATCCAATGATAATAAATTCAACTTTTTAAGTACATCCATGTAATTGGGGTGTGTAATATCTTTTCTTCTGATTATATTTAGGGACTCATAACAAAACTTAGCAAAATCGAAGTCTATCTCATTGCTAAGTTGTTCTGTATACGAAACAGGAGGCATCAGTCCAATACGTATGTGCGGTGAAGAAGGGACATGGATGCTTTCAAGCGCTACCGGATGCCGATGGCAGGTTGTAACCCCATGAAGCTGATGCGCCAGATGCCAATAAGTAACACCATAATGAAAAGTATCTTCACGAGCGCAAACTGAATCGCCACAGGTTTAACAGACACCTCAGAGTCATTTAAGATGACTTAAAGAGAGGTACCCATGAGCGGTAAGCGTTAT
>NZ_JBMKIC010000071.1:0-4693 GCF_049238665.1 Enterobacter cloacae complex sp. IR5450 | reverse complement strand
GGCCTTTGAATGGGTTCATGTGCAGCTCCATCAGCAAAAGGGGATGATAAGTTTATCACCACCGACTATTTGCAACAGTGCCAACGCCGGGTTATTCTTATTTGTCGCTTCTTTACTCGCCTTTATCGGCCTTCACTCAAGGATGTATTGTGGTTATGCGTTATATTCGCCTGTGTATTATCTCCCTGTTAGCCACCCTGCCGCTGGCGGTACACGCCAGCCCGCAGCCGCTTGAGCAAATTAAACAAAGCGAAAGCCAGCTGTCGGGCCGCGTAGGCATGATAGAAATGGATCTGGCCAGCGGCCGCACGCTGACCGCCTGGCGCGCCGATGAACGCTTTCCCATGATGAGCACCTTTAAAGTAGTGCTCTGCGGCGCAGTGCTGGCGCGGGTGGATGCCGGTGACGAACAGCTGGAGCGAAAGATCCACTATCGCCAGCAGGATCTGGTGGACTACTCGCCGGTCAGCGAAAAACACCTTGCCGACGGCATGACGGTCGGCGAACTCTGCGCCGCCGCCATTACCATGAGCGATAACAGCGCCGCCAATCTGCTGCTGGCCACCGTCGGCGGCCCCGCAGGATTGACTGCCTTTTTGCGCCAGATCGGCGACAACGTCACCCGCCTTGACCGCTGGGAAACGGAACTGAATGAGGCGCTTCCCGGCGACGCCCGCGACACCACTACCCCGGCCAGCATGGCCGCGACCCTGCGCAAGCTGCTGACCAGCCAGCGTCTGAGCGCCCGTTCGCAACGGCAGCTGCTGCAGTGGATGGTGGACGATCGGGTCGCCGGACCGTTGATCCGCTCCGTGCTGCCGGCGGGCTGGTTTATCGCCGATAAGACCGGAGCTAGCAAGCGGGGTGCGCGCGGGATTGTCGCCCTGCTTGGCCCGAATAACAAAGCAGAGCGCATTGTGGTGATTTATCTGCGGGATACGCCGGCGAGCATGGCCGAGCGAAATCAGCAAATCGCCGGGATCGGCGCGGCGCTGATCGAGCACTGGCAACGCTAAGCCGGCGGTGGCCGCGCGCGTTATCCGGCCCGCAGCACCTCGCAGGCGTGCCGGGCGATATGACTGGCGGCGGCATCGGAAAGATGCCGGTCGGTAATGATGGTGGTGAACCGGGTCAAAGGTAACGCCATAAACGTGGCCACCTGATTGTATTTCGAACTGTCGCACAGCAGGATGCTTCTCGCGCTGACCTGGCTGACGGTCTCCTTGACGGTAACCTTGTTCTCATCAGGGGTGAATATCCCGCGACTGTCCCAGCCGCTGGCGGAGATAAAGGCCGTATCGATAGCCAGGTGGCGTAACGTACGCGCCGCCGATTCGCCCACGCAGGAGCGGTTCTCCCGGCACAGAGTGCCGCCGGTGTGGATCACGCCGCACTGGCTGGCATCGATCAGCAGCTGGGTTATCTCAAAATCATTGGTGACCACCTGGAGATCGTTCCGGTCGAGGATCGCCCGCGCCAGCGCCAGGGTGGTAGTCCCGGCATCCAGATAGATGCAACTGTTTTTAGCGATATGACTCGCCGCCAGCGCGCCGATCGCCTGTTTCTCCTCACTCTGCAGCGTGCTTTTCACCAGATGACTGGGTTCCGCGGCCAGCCGGCTGACGGCGCGTACGCCGCCCGAGACGCTGACCAGCAGCCCCTGCTCCTCCAGTTTACTGACGTCCCGACGGATGGTCATATGGGACACGCCGAGGATCTCCGTCAGCTCGTTAATGCTTACCGCCCCACGCTGCTCCACCAGGGCTAAAATACGCTGATGTCGTTCTATTGGAATCACCGCTCTCCCCTTACCATTTTTTCACACCAGGCGTCACCACCCAGGCTACGGCCCTGGCGACACCCGGTGTTGTTATCGCGCTTTGCCGCTGTTTTTTACGCTATTTTAGGGCAAGAATCGCCGCTGTGCAGCCTCTTTCCGCCTGTGAATTTTTTATATTCATGTGGGTTATTCGTGATAACTCTCACATAAATTCACATGATAACGCTTTATTCTATCATTAAATCACATTAATTAACTAATGTTCACAAGGAGACCAGCATGGCTGCACACACTAACGTCTGCGTGATTGGACTGGGTTCAATGGGCATGGGCGCCGCCCGCGCCTGCCTGCAGGCGGGCCTGAACACCTGGGGCGTTGACATCAATCCCGACAACTGTCGCGCACTGCTGGCGGCGGGCGCCAAAGGCGCGGGCCCCAGCGCGGTGCCGTTCGCCGCGGAACTGGATGCAGTTGTGCTGCTGGTGGTCAATGCCGCCCAGGTGCGGGGGATCCTGTTCGGCGAGAGCGGCCTCGCCGCCCATCTGAAGCCGGGCACCGTCGTGATGGTGTCGTCCACCATCGCCTCCGCCGATGCTCAGGCCATTGCCGAGGCGCTGGCGGAGTACCAGCTATTGATGCTCGACGCGCCGGTATCGGGCGGCGCCGTGAAAGCGGCCGCCGGCGACATGACGGTGATGGCCTCCGGGAGCGATGCCGCCTTTGCCCGACTCGCGCCGGTGCTGGACGCCGTGGCCGGCAAAGTCTACCGCATCGGGAGCGACATTGGTCTTGGCTCGACGGTAAAAATTATCCATCAGCTGCTGGCCGGGGTGCACATCGCCGTTGCCGCCGAAGCGATGGCGCTTGCCGCCCGCGCCGGGATCCCACTGGAGACGATGTATGACGTGGTCACCCACGCGGCGGGTAATTCCTGGATGTTTGAGAATCGCATGCAGCACGTCCTGGATGGCGATTACTCGCCAAAATCCGCTGTCGATATTTTTGTCAAAGATCTCGGGCTGGTGAATGACACTGCCCGGGCGCTGACCTTCCCGCTGCCGCTCGCTACCACCGCGCTGAATATGTTCACCTCCGCCAGTAATGCCGGATTCGGTCGGGAAGATGACAGCGCGGTGATCAAGATTTTCAACGGCATCACCCTGCCGGGCCATAAACAGTGAGGAGAGACAACATGCAGCTTGGTGTCATTGCCGATGACTTCACCGGCGCCACGGATATTGCCAGCTTCCTCGTGCGCAACGGCATGCCGACGGTGCAACTGAATGGCGTGCCGACCCGCGATATTCCGCTGACCAGCGAGGCGGTGGTCATCAGCCTGAAAACCCGCTCCTGCCCGGCGGAAATGGCCGTCAGCCAGTCGCTGGCGGCCCTGCGCTGGCTGCAGGCCCAGGGCTGTCAGCAGTTTTATTTCAAGTACTGTTCCACTTTCGACAGCACCGCGCAGGGCAACATTGGCCCGGTGCTGGATGCCCTGCTGGCCGAGCTGGGTGAGACGCGGACGGTGATTTCCCCGGCGCTGCCGGTTAACGGCCGCACGGTCTATCAGGGATATCTGTTCGTCGGCGAGCAACTGCTGAATGAGTCCGGGATGCGCCACCATCCGGTGACGCCGATGGAGGATGCGCACCTGGGCCGCTTAATTGAGCGCCAAGGGCGCGGAAAAGCCGCGCTGATTGCCTGGCCGATTGTCGCCCGGTCGCCGCCGCGCTGGCGGCAGTCAACGATCCGGCGGTGCGCTATGTGGTGCTCGACGCCCTCAGCGAACAGGATCTGCTCACCCAGGGCGTGGCGCTGCGGGAGATGAAGCTGGTCTCCGGCGGTTCCGGCCTCGCCATCGGCCTCGCCCGCGACTGGGCGCAGCGCCATGGCGCCAGGGGGGAAAGCGCTCAGGCCGGCATGCCGCTGGCCGGTCCGGCGGTGGTGCTCTCGGGCTCCTGCTCGGTGATGACCAACAGCCAGGTGGCGGCCTATCGTCAACAGGCCCCCGCCCGCGCCGTCGACTTAAGCGCCTGCTTTACCGATCTGGAGAGCTACGTCAGGACGCTGACTGACTGGGTGGACGCGCAGCGCGATGCGCCGCTGGCGCCGATGATCTATGCCACCACCGAGCCGCAAACGCTGCAGCGGATCCAGGCGCAGTATGGCGACAAGGCCAGCAGCGAACGGGTGGAACAGCTGTTTGCCGCTCTTGCCGCCGCCCTGAAGGCGAACGGATTTACCCGCTTTATTGTGGCCGGAGGGGAAACGTCGAGCATTGTGGCGCAGACCCTGGGGGTTGAGGCGTTCCATATTGGGCCGACCATCTCCCCTGGCGTGCCCTGGGTGCGTGACACCCGCCAGCCGCTCTCCCTGGCGCTGAAGTCAGGTAACTTCGGCGATATCCAGTTCTTTGCCCGTGCCCAGCAGGAGTTTCGTCATGACTGAGCAACAACTGCGAGAGGAAATGGTGCAGATTGGCGCCTCGTTGTTTAGCCGCGGCTATGCCACCGGCTCCGCTGGCAATCTGTCGCTGCTGCTGCCGGACGGCAACCTGCTGGCGACGCCGACCGGCGCCTGCCTCGGCGAACTGCAGGCTCAGCGGTTGTCGGTGGTGACGCTGCAAGGGGAATGGATCTCCGGCGACAAACCGTCGAAAGAGGTCACTTTTCACCGGGCGGTCTATTTGCACAACCCGGCCTGCAAGGCGATCGTCCACTTGCACAGCCACTATCTGACCGCGCTCTCCTGCCTGCAGGGGCTCGGGCACTGTTGCAAAGTTAGCGATGAGGCAGCCTTTTGTCTTATTCAAAGGCCTTACATTTCAAAAAATCTGCTTACCAGGCGCATTTCGCCCAGGGGATCACCATAATAAAATGCTGAGGCCTGGCCTTTGCGTAGTGCACGCATCACCT
>NZ_JBMKIC010000070.1:0-5176 GCF_049238665.1 Enterobacter cloacae complex sp. IR5450 | reverse complement strand
AACTCGCAGCTGTATTCTGCCGCACGTTCGCGTGACCAGGCGGCCATTCTGTTTAACCTGGCCTCCAAGATGTGCCGGATGAACCCGGTGCTGATGCAGTATGTGGCGATCAAGGATTCAGCAAAAGAAATTCACTGCCCTGAACTGGGTTCTTATTATCGCGCACTGAGCGCCGAAGCCACCACGGCCTACGGTTTCTCGCCGCGATTTGTCGCCCACGATGAGCTGGGGCAGGTTCGCGGGCCGCGCGACCCGCTTTATGAAGCGCTGGAAACCGCGACCGCTGCTCAGGATAACCCTATCTCGGTAATCATCAGTACCCAGGCACCCGATGCGAGCGACCTGCTCAGCCTGCTGATTGATGATGGCCTGACCGGGGCCGATCCGCGAACGGTGGTCAGGCTCCAGACCGCGCCGGAAGATATCGACCCTTTCTCTGTTGAAGCCATCAGGCTGGCAAACCCCGCCTTTGATGTATTCATGAACCAGAAAGAAGTGCTGGATATGGCCGCCAGCGCAAAACGCCTGCCGTCGCGCCAGGCAGAGTTTGAGAACCTTGTACTAAACCGCAGGGTTGAGGCGAAAAGCCCGTTCGTGAGTCAGACCGTCTGGCACATGAATAAAGAGGAACCCGGCGAACTGGCGGGCGCTACCGTCTGGGGCGGCCTGGACCTTTCCAGCGTGTCGGACCTCACCGCGCTGATTCTCAACACAACCCATGGCGATGTGCACTGTAAATTCTGGCTACCTGAGGAAGGGCTGGCTGACAAGGCGCGTAACGATCGCGTGCCTTATGACATCTGGGCGAGGCAGGGCTGGCTGAACACGACACCGGGAAAAGCCATTGAGTATGCCTTTATCGCCAGGGAGCTGCGGCGCGTTTTTGATATCTGTAACGTCAGGGTGCTGGCTTTCGACCGCTATAACATGCGTTTCCTTCGCCCTCATCTCATCGATGCCGGATTCACTGAAGCCGAACTTGAGCGGTTTGTGGAGTTCGGCCAGGGCTTTGTCTCTATGTCTCCCGCACTCAGGGAGCTTGAGGCCAGACTGCTCGGTGCGCAGCTGAAGCACGGCAACCATCCGATCCTCGAAATGTGCGCCAAAAACGCCACGGTAATCACCGACCCAGCCGGTAACCGCAAATTTGTTAAAGGCAAGTCCAGTGGCCGTATCGACGGCATGGTAGCACTGGCAATGTCCATCGGGGCACAGTCCAGTGACGATGTAGAGGACCCGGGAGATGTTAACGATTTTATCTATAACTTTTTGAGCGTGTAAAAATGGCAGATACCGATTACAGCATTGACCTGCGAACGCGATCGCCATTCTGGGCGCGCATGGCCTCCATCCTGACCGGTGGCAGACTGGTTACACCAGAGAAAGGCTCTCAGATGGCTGGCACCTCTGCGCACGGCGTTGTTGGTGAATCCGTTGTCACTGATGAGCGAAACATGCAAATCAGCACGGTGTGGGCCTGTATCCGTCTCATTTCTACAGTCACTGCATCTTTACCGCTTGATGTTTACGAAACCAAAGACGATCAGCGCAGCAAGGTTCCTGGCACCCATCCTCTCGCAAAGCTACTGAGGTTCCGGCCAAACAATTTCATGACCGCTCTGGAGTTCCGCGAGGCTATGACCATGCAGCTGTGCGCCTACGGCAATGCTTACGCGCATGTGGAACGTAACAGCGTTGGGGATGTTATCAGCATGGTTCCGCTGATGAGCGCCAATATGGAGGTGAGGCTCAGTGAGAATGGCAAAAACATTATCTACCGTTATCGGCGTGATAAGGAATATGCCAACTTTTCGCAAAAGGAAATTTTTCATCTTAAAGGGTTTGGCTTCAATGGACTCACCGGACTCTCACCGCTGGCCTTCAGTGCTAAGTCAGCCGGGGTGGCGATCGCCATGGAAGATAATCAGCGTGAGTTCTTCGCGAACGGCGCGAAGTCTCCGCAGATCCTGATGACTGATGGCAAGGTGCTGACTAAAGAGCAGCGCGGTCAGCTGGAGGAGAACTTTAAGGAGATTGCAGGCGGACCGGTTAAAAAGCGGTTGTGGATCCTGGAGAGCGGGTTTACTACGCAGGCTATAGGGGTTTCGCCTCAGGATTCGGAAATACTGGCTGCACGAAAATTTCAGGTCGCCGAACTGGCCCGCTTTTACGGTGTGCCTCCGCATCTGGTCGGCGATGTTGATAAAACCACCTCCTGGGGCTCGGGAATTGAGCAGCAAAACCTGGGTTTTCTTCAGTACACGCTAAAACCCTACCTTGACCGCTGGGAGTACAGCATTGAGCGCTGGCTGGTGAAAGAGTCAGAACAGGGCGCTATTCATGCCGAACATAACCTCGACGGGCTGTTACGCGGCGACTCAACAAGCCGGGCATCATTCATGCAGATCATGGTTAATACCGGCATTCGCACCGTTAACGAGGTTCGACGGCTGGATAACCTGCCACCACTGCCCGGCGGTGACGTGGCGACGCGCCAGTCGCAGAACGTACCCATTACCGATCTTGGATCAAGCAAAGAGCCCCGCAATGACGGGGCTTAATTTTTATGGGGGCCATGATGCCTGAAATTCAAAAGACGCTGGCGTTCGACCAGACAGAAATCAAGTTTACCGGTGACGGCAGTAAGGGAACGTTTGAAGGGTACGCCTCGATCTTCAATAACACCGATGCCGATGGCGACATTATTTTGCCCGGCGCTTTCGCTGGTGTGGTCGCGAACCAGAGCCGCAAGGTGGCGATGTTCTTTAACCACCAGACGCGAGCCATCCCGGTTGGCAAATGGGATGCCATGCACGAAGACGAGAAGGGGCTTTTTGTGCGAGGGCAACTTACGCCGGGGTTAAGTCTGGCAGAAGACCTTAAGGCCGCCATGCAGCATGGCACGGTTGAAGGCATGTCGGTGGGTTTTTCCGTCGGCCCCGAAGATTACACCGTCGGCACGTCAGGCCTCATTTTCAAACACATTTCTTACCTGCGGGAAATCAGTGTCTGCACCTTCCCGGCAAACGAGCTTGCGGGCGTAACCGCCATGAAGAGCATCGACGGCATTAAAACCATTCGTGACGCGGAGGCCTGGCTGAGGGATTCAGTCGGCCTTACTCGCGCAGAAGCGCAGGCGTTTATCGCCCGCGTGAAGTCCGCAGGCCGAAGCGAGTTCGGCGGCGGCGACATTGACGCGCTGGCACAGCGCATTACCTCATTTGCCGCTAACCTGCGGACACCTTAACGGAGTAACACATGTCTGAATTATCTGTACTGGAAAAAGCAATCGAGAACTCCCAGAAAGAAGTGAAAGAGCTTATCGAAGAACAGCGTAAATCCATCAACCAGAACGGGGAAATCAACAAGCAACTGCAGACCGATCTGGCTAAAGCCCAGGATGAACTGAAAAAAACCGGTACCCGCCTGTTTGATCTTGAGCAGAAACTGGCCGGAAACTCACCTGACCAGACCGCCCAGAAGTCCTTTGCAGAGCGCGTGTCCGAAGACCTGATGAAAGGCTGGGACGGCTCACGCACCAAAGCGAAAGTGACCAGTTTTGATAAAGCGATCGGGTCTGGCGCCAACTCCGCCGGCGCACTGGTTCTGCCACAGCAGCAGCCGGGAATCCTTATGCCTGGCCTCCGCCGCCTGACCGTACGTGACCTGCTGGCACAGGGGCGCATCACCAGTAATGCGCTGGAGTATGTTCGTGAGAACGTGTTCACTAACGCTGCCGCGCCAGTGGCGGAAGGCACCCTCAAGCCGGAAAGTAACATCACCTTCACCAAAGAAACGGCGAACGTGAAAACCATTGCCCACTGGATCCAGGCATCCCGACAAATCATGGATGATGCTCCAGCTCTGGAGTCTTACATCAATGCCCGCATGATGTACGGCCTGGCTCTGGTGGAAGAGAACCAGATGCTGAACGGGGATGGTACCGGCGACAACCTGCAGGGGCTGAACGTAGTGGCGAATGACTACGAAGCAGCACTCAACGCGACGGGGGATACTGGCGCTGATGTTCTGGCGCATGCCATCTATCAGGTATCGCTGAGTGAATTCGAAGCTGACGGCATCATTCTGAACCCGGCTGACTGGCACCGTATCGCGTTGCTGAAGGACGCTAACGGCAACTACATCCTTGGCGGCCCGCAGGCGTTTGCATCAAAAGTGCTTTGGGGCCTGCCAGTGGTATCGACCACTGCGCAGACGGCAGGCAAATTTACCGTCGGCGCGTTTGGCCTGGCGTCGCAGGTGTGGGATCGAATGGATGCCACAATCGAGATCAGCAATCAGGATCGCGACAACTTCGTTAAGAACATGCTGACTATCCTGTGCGAAGAGCGCCTGGCGCTGGCGCACTACCGTCCTGCCGCCATCGTCACTGGCGATATTGCGGTTTCTTCCGGCGAATAACAGAAGGGCGCGGTCAGCAATGGCCGCGTTTAACCTATGAAAATTAAAGCTCTCCGTATGTTCTCGCATTATCACCTGGGCACTGTATCCCAGGGTGAAACCCGCATCGTGAAAAAAGAGATCGGCGAGGCGCTGGTGAAACTGCATCTGGCAGAAGAGGTTGAGCCTGAAAAGGCAGAAATGCCAGATCCCGAAAAACCGAAAGCCGGGGGTAAAGGTGGAAATAAGCGCGGATCAAATGGCGCAGATAAAGACGCATCTCAGGGTTGATAGCGATGCCGAAGATGCGCTTATCGCCGCATACGCATCGGCCGCCGTCGATTATGTAGAGCATTTCTGTGACGGTGCGCTGGTGGAGGTACTGACGCCGCCTGCAGAAGAAAATGAGCCTCCCCGAGAGGTTCTTTTTACTTCTGGCATCTGGGCGGCAATGCTTTTGCTGATTGGCCACTGGTATGCGAACCGCGAAGCCGCGTCGCAGAATCTGGCGGAAACTCCGCTGGGCGTTGAGGCGTTGCTTATACAGCACCGTCGGTGGCACTGATGGCCTGCTCCGGATGCGCCGCCCGGCGTGAATGGCTTAAAAAGTGGATGAAAATCGCCTATGAACGAGCAACAGGTAAACCAGCTGCTGGCAGCAATGGCAGCCCAGACAGCAGCAATGAACCGAATGGCGGAGTCAAACGAGGCTCTGACGGCGGTGATCTACCAGTCGATGGTAGTGGAAGAGAGTGACGCTGAACTTCCACAGCAT
>NZ_JBMKIC010000069.1:0-5275 GCF_049238665.1 Enterobacter cloacae complex sp. IR5450 | reverse complement strand
AACTCGCAGCTGTATTCTGCCGCACGTTCGCGTGACCAGGCGGCCATTCTGTTTAACCTGGCCTCCAAGATGTGCCGGATGAATCCGGTGCTTATGCAGTATGTTGCGATCAAGGATTCAGCAAAAGAAATTCACTGCCCTGAACTGGGTTCTTATTATCGCGCACTGAGCGCAGAAGCCACCACGGCCTACGGTTTCTCGCCGCGATTTGTCGCCCACGATGAGCTGGGGCAGGTTCGTGGGCCGCGTGACCCTCTTTATGAAGCGCTGGAAACGGCGACCGCTGCTCAGGATAACCCTATCTCGGTAATCATCAGCACCCAGGCACCCGATGCGAGCGACCTGCTCAGCCTGCTGATTGATGATGGCCTGACCGGGGCCGATCCGCGAACGGTGGTCAGGCTCCAGACCGCACCGGAAGATATCGATCCTTTCTCTGTTGAAGCCATCAGGCTGGCAAACCCCGCCTTCGATGTATTCATGAACCAGAAAGAAGTGCTGGATATGGCCGCCAGCGCAAAACGCCTGCCGTCGCGCCAGGCAGAGTTTGAGAACCTTGTACTAAACCGCAGGGTTGAGGCGAAAAGCCCGTTCGTGAGTCAGACCGTCTGGCACATGAATAAAGAGGAACCCGGCGAACTGGCGGGCGCTACCGTCTGGGGCGGCCTGGACCTTTCCAGCGTGTCGGACCTCACCGCGCTTATTCTCAACACAACCCATGGCGATGTGCACTGTAAGTTCTGGCTACCTGAGGAAGGGCTGGCAGACAAAGCGCGTAACGATCGCGTGCCTTATGACATCTGGGCGAGGCAGGGCTGGCTGAACACGACACCGGGAAAAGCCATTGAGTATGCCTTTATCGCCAGGGAGCTGCGGCGCGTTTTTGATATCTGTAACGTCAGGGTGCTGGCGTTCGACCGCTATAACATGCGCTTCCTTCGCCCTCATCTCATCGACGCCGGATTCACTGAAGCGGAGCTTGAGCGGTTTGTGGAATTTGGCCAGGGCTTTGTTTCTATGTCTCCCGCACTCAGGGAGCTTGAGGCCAGATTGCTCGGTGCGCAGCTGAAGCACGGCAACCATCCGATCCTCGAAATGTGCGCCAAAAACGCCACGGTAATCACCGACCCCGCCGGTAACCGCAAATTTGTAAAAGGCAAGTCGAGTGGCCGTATCGACGGCATGGTAGCACTGGCAATGTCCATCGGGGCACAGTCCAGTGACGATGTAGAGGACCCGGGAGATGTTAACGATTTTATCTATAACTTTTTGAGCGTGTAAAAATGGCAGATACCGATTACAGCATTGACCTGCGAACGCGATCGCCATTCTGGGCGCGCATGGCCTCCATCCTGACCGGTGGCAGACTGGTTACACCAGAGAAAGGCTCTCAGATGGCTGGCACCTCTGCGCACGGCGTTGTTGGTGAATCCGTTGTCACTGATGAGCGAAACATGCAAATCAGCACGGTGTGGGCCTGTATCCGTCTCATTTCTACAGTCACTGCATCTTTACCGCTTGATGTTTACGAGACCAAAGACGATCAGCGCAGCAAGGTTCCTGGCAACCATCCTCTCGCAAAACTACTGAGGTTCCGGCCAAACAATTTCATGACCGCTCTGGAGTTCCGCGAAGCCATGACCATGCAGTTGTGCGCCTACGGTAATGCTTACGCGCATGTGGAGCGAAACAGCGTCGGCGACGTTATCAGTATGGTTCCTCTGATGAGCGCCAATATGGAAGTGCGGCTCAGTGAAAACGGCAAAACCATTATCTACCGCTATCGTCGTGACACGGAATACGCCAACTTTTCACAGAAAGAAATTTTCCATCTCAAGGGATTTGGCTTCAACGGGCTAACCGGCCTGTCTCCGCTGGCGTTCAGCGCGAAGTCTGCAGGTGTCGCCATTGCCATGGAAGATAATCAGCGTGAGTTCTTCGCGAACGGCGCGAAGTCTCCGCAGATCCTGATGACTGATGGCAAGGTGCTGACTAAAGAGCAGCGCGGTCAGCTGGAGGAGAACTTTAAGGAGATTGCAGGCGGACCGGTTAAAAAGCGGTTGTGGATCCTGGAGAGCGGGTTTACTACGCAGGCTATAGGGGTTTCGCCTCAGGATTCGGAAATACTGGCTGCACGAAAATTTCAGGTCGCCGAACTGGCCCGCTTTTACGGTGTGCCTCCGCATCTGGTAGGCGATGTTGATAAAACCACCTCCTGGGGCTCGGGAATTGAGCATCAAAACCTGGGTTTTCTTCAGTACACGCTAAAACCCTACCTTGACCGTTGGGAGTACAGCATTGAGCGCTGGCTGGTGAAAGAGTCAGAACAGGGCGCTATTCATGCCGAACATAACCTCGACGGGCTGTTACGCGGCGACTCAACAAGCCGGGCATCATTCATGCAGATCATGGTCAATACCGGCATTCGCACCGTTAACGAGGTTCGACGGCTGGATAACCTGCCACCACTGCCTGGCGGTGACGTGGCGACGCGCCAGTCGCAGAACGTACCCATTACCGATCTTGGATCAAGCAAAGAGCCCCGCAATGACGGGGCTTAATTTTTATGGGGGCCATGATGCCTGAAATTCAAAAGACGCTGGCGTTCGACCAGACCGAAATCAAGTTTACCGGTGACGGCAGTAAGGGAACGTTTGAAGGGTACGCCTCGGTTTTCAATAACACCGATTCCGATGGCGACATTATTTTGCCCGGCGCTTTCGCTGGTGTGGTCGCTAACCAGAGCCGCAAGGTGGCTATGTTCTTTAACCACCAGACGCGAGCCATCCCGGTTGGCAAGTGGGATGCCATGCACGAAGACGAGAAGGGGCTTTTTGTACGTGGGCAACTCACTCCGGGGTTAAGCCTGGCCGAAGATCTGAAGGCCGCCATGCAGCATGGCACGGTTGAAGGCATGTCGGTCGGTTTTTCAGTCGGCCCCGATGATTACACCGTCGGCACGTCAGGCCTGATTTTCAAAAACATTTCTTACCTGCGGGAAATCAGTGTCTGCACCTTCCCGGCAAACGAACTGGCAGGCGTAACTGCCATGAAGAGCATCGACGGCATTAAAACCATTCGTGACGCGGAGGCCTGGCTGAGGGATTCAGTCGGCCTTACGCGCGCTGAAGCGCAGGCGTTTATCGCCCGCGTGAAGTCCGCAGGCCGAAGCGAGTTCGGCGGCGGCGACATTGACGCGCTGGCACAGCGCATAACTTCCTTTACCGCTAACCTGCGGAATCCTTAACGGAGCAAAACATGTCTGAATTAGCAACCCTGGAAAAAGCGATCGAGAACTCCCAGAAAGAAGTGAAGGAGCTTATCGAGGAGCAGCGTAAATCCATCAACCAGAACGGCGAAATCAACAAGCAGCTGCAGACCGATCTGGCTAAAGCCCAGGATGAACTGAAAACGACCGGTACCCGCCTGTTCGATCTTGAGCAGAAGCTGGCTGGCAACTCGCCTGAACAGACCGCCAAGAAGTCCTTTGCAGAGCGCGTATCCGAAGACCTGATGAAAGGCTGGGACGGCTCACGCACCAAAGCGAAAGTGACCAGTTTTGATAAAGCGATTGGGTCTGGCGCCAACTCCGCCGGCGCCCTGGTTCTGCCGCAGCAGAATCCTGGTATCTTGATGCCTGGCCTGCGCCGACTGACTGTCCGTGACCTTCTGGCCCAGGGCCGAATTTCCAGTAACGCGCTTGAATACGTGCGAGAAAACGTCTTCACCAATGCCGCCGCTCCTGTGGCCGAGGGCACCCTGAAGCCGGAAAGTAACATCACCTTCACCAAAGAGACGGCGAACGTCAAAACCATCGCCCACTGGATCCAGGCATCGCGCCAGATTATGGACGATGCGCCAGCGCTTCAGTCCTATATCAATACCCGCATGATGTATGGCCTGGCGCTGGCGGAAGAAAACCAGATGCTCAACGGCGACGGTACCGGCGATAATCTGGAAGGACTCAACGTGGTTGCAAATGATTATGAGACTGCGCTGAATGCCTCGGGTGATACTGGTGCGGATGTGCTGGCGCACGCTATCTATCAGGTATCACTGAGTGAATTTGAAGCCGATGGCATCGTCCTTAACCCGGCAGACTGGCACCGGATTGCGTTGCTGAAAGACGCCAACGGCAACTACATCCTCGGTGGCCCACAGGCGTTTGCGTCAAAAGTGCTGTGGGGGCTGCCTGTTGTCTCCACCACGGCGCAGGCGGCGGGTAAATTTACCGTTGGCGCGTTCGGCCTGGCCTCTCAGGTCTGGGATCGCATGGATGCAACTATCGAAATCAGCAACCAGGACCGCGACAACTTTATCCGCAACATGCTGACCATTCTGTGCGAAGAGCGCCTGGCGCTGGCGCACTACCGTCCTGCCGCCATCGTCACCGGCGATATTGCGGTTTCTTCCGGCGAATAACAGAAGGGCGCGGTCAGCAATGGCCGCGTTTAACCTATGAAAATTAAAGCTCTCCGTATGTTCTCGCATTATCACCTGGGCACTGTATCCCAGGGCGAAACCCGCATCGTGAAAAAAGAGGTTGGCGAGATGCTGGTAAAAATGTACCTGGCTGAAGAGGTTGAACCTGAGAAGGTGAAAAACTCCAGTCCTGAACAGCCTGAACAGCCTGAACAGCCTGAACAGCCTGAACAGCCTGAACAGCCTGAACAGCCTGAACAGCCTGAACAGCCTGAACAGCCTGAACAGCCACAAAAAGCCAAAACCGGGGGTAAAGGTGGAAATAAGCGCGGAGCAGATGGCGCTGATAAAGACGCATCTGAGGGTTGATAACGACGCCGAAGACTCTCTTATCACTGCCTACACCACGGCGGCCGTCGATTATGTTGAGAAATTTTGCGACGGTTCGCTGGTGGAATCCCTTTCGCCGCCCCCTGAAGACAAAGAGCCTCCCCGGGAGGTTCTTTTTACGCCCGGGATCTGGGCGGCAATGCTTCTGCTGATTGGCCACTGGTATGCGAACCGGGAAGCCGCGTCGCAGAATCTGGCGGAAACCCCGCTGGGCGTTGAGGCGTTGCTGATACAGCACCGTCGGTGGCACTGATGGCCTGCTCCGGATGCGCCGCCCGGCGTGAATGGCTTAAAAAGTGGATGAAAATCGCCTATGAACGAGCAACAGGTAAGCCAGCTGCTGGCAGCAATGGCAGCCCAGACAGCAGCAATGAACCGACTGGCGGAGTCAAACGAGGCTCTGACGGCGGTGATCTACCAGTCGATGGTAGTGGAAGAGAGTGACGCTGAACTTCCACAGCAT
>NZ_JBMKIC010000068.1:0-5498 GCF_049238665.1 Enterobacter cloacae complex sp. IR5450 | reverse complement strand
AGCGATCAGATGTCACCGACAGAATATGAAAACCAGTATTATCAACGGCTCGGAAGTGTCTAAATTATCCGTGGCGATTCAGTGTATTGGATCAGGAACTGTTTGATCTGTATTAAAACTGATATACCATTTCCCCTGATTAAGGGAAATAGTTGCATTTTTTAAATCACCAATGATTTCACGGCTCTTGCGATACTTTACCCAGCCGACTTTAGGGAGAGATACCAGTTTTTTTTCTTGATCTACTCTAACCCTTTGGCATGGTATACGGAAAGAATCATGCCGACCTTTCTTTTTAAACTTTGGATATTGTGATTTGCCGGTGAAAAAGTTTCTGAATGCTCTGTCTAAATCTCTTAACGATTGCTGTAAACACTGAGATGGAGCTTCTTTCAACCAAGAAAGGCTCTCTTCATTCTTCCATTGCACTAATTCAGAAGCCAGCTGATTGTAGCCTATGAATTTTTTACCCGAATGGTAACTCTCGTTAAGAAGAGCAAGGCCTTTGTTGTAAACAAAACGACAGGAACCAGCAAAGGCCAAAAAGTCAGATAACTGACCTTTGTTTGGTTCAAGCAAAAATTTGAATGCCTGTTTTTTAATCACAACTGGACCTGTGTAAACGGAGCGAAACTGGTGAAATGCTAAATCATCGTGCGAGCTTTGATTAAAGGATTTGACTACTTTTAACGACCTTATTCAGCCAATAAAAAAGCCCCACATATATGGGGCTTTGACACTTAATATGAAATTAGCCTTGCAGCAGAGACAGAACCTGCTGAGGAACCTGGTTAGCTTTGGACAGCACGGAGTTACCAGCCTGCTGGATGATCTGCGCTTTGGACATGTTGGACACTTCGGTCGCATAGTCCGCATCCTGAATACGGGACTGCGCTTCAGACAGGTTGGTAGTGGTGTTGTTCAGGTTGGTTACTGCAGAAACCAGACGGTTTTGTACAGCACCCAGGGAAGAACGGAATTTGTCGATCTGGCTGATTGCATCGTCCAGCGCTTTCAGTGGATCGGCAGTAGAGGTGGAAGCGGTGGTAGCTTCGGTGGTCAACTTACCATCAGCAGTTTCATAAATGGTACCGCCAGTGCTGTTGGTGATAGCACCGTTCTTCTGTTCAAAGTAGGTCACATCTTTTGTCGGCTCGCTGGAAAGCGCACCGTCGTCAACATAAACATCGTCATTGGCAGCATCTTTAACAACACCTGCGGTAACGGTGTGAGTGGCTGTACCTGTACCACCCAGATCAAGGGTGAAGTTTGCACCTTTAGTCAGGTTGGCCATGCCTTCAGCACTTACATGTGCATTGGTGATATTAACAGTGTCAACTTTAGCCAGGCTGGTGAAGTCAGCGCTGCCAGTAGTGCTATAAACAGTGTTCTGACTGGTACCTGATGCGACGGTCATAGTCGCTGTTTTACCATTAGCAATTAATGCGCCTAATGTTGCAGCTGTATTCCCCGCTGCAGTAGCAGTGAAGCCACCAGTTGTTTTATCAAGATAAAGCGCACTACCGTCAGCCGCAGTGATATTACCATTATTAGCAACCATAATATCGGTTGCCGCGCCACCGTCGATGCTCACTTTGGCAGCAAATGCGCCATCCGCCAGAATCTGGGCATTTGTTGAAGTCTGACTGCCGGCACCTTCTGAACTCACAGACATCCCGGAGGCAGCACCGGACGTAAGAGTGATTTTAGTCTTAACACCAACAGGAACTGCGCCAGTCGAGTTGCTGTTTGAAATTAATCCGTCCCAAGTTGCAGCAGCATCGCCACCCGCATTGGTTTTCGTCAGGTTACCTTGCTTATCTAAATACAGCGTCGCGTTATCATCTGCCGCAGTGATTTTACCATCCTGGGAGATGTTAACTTTCTGATCTTTCTTACCGATCGTAACCGTTGCCTGAGAAGAATCCCCTGTATTTGGGTTAATAATGCTTAGTGTCTTTGCTGAATCTGCGCCTGTCGCATCGAAGCTGTATGATTTGCTTGCCGCGTCATATTTGTAACCTGCGGTTGCAGCCACACCGAACGCATTTGCGCCGCCGCCAGTGATAACGGATTTATTTGAGATATTTGCTAATAAATCAGAAGCTGATGCCTTACTGTTAGCAATGGTGTTCTTATAATCAGTCACACCATTCGCATCTGTAGTGCCTTTAGTAAAACCAGCTAATTTCAGATCGTCAGCTGTTGCTTTGGTATTCGCTACTTCACCTTTACCGTTAACGTTAAATCCAGTCAGGTTCAGAGTAGACGAGTCAATTTTTTTCAGGTCGATAGTGATGGTCTGGCCATCGTTCGCGCCAACCTGAATTTTCATGGAGCCGTCTTTTGCCAGCACGTTCACGCCGTTGAACTGGGTCTGACCGGATACGCGGTCAATTTCGTCCAGACGGGATTTGATTTCGTCCTGGATGGAGTCCAGGTCAGACTTGGAGTTGGTGCCAGTAGAAGACTGAACAGTCAGCTCACGGATACGCTGTAAGTTGTTGTTGATTTCAGACAGTGCGCCTTCAGTAGTCTGTGCAACGGAGATACCGTCGTTGGCGTTACGGGCAGCCTGAGTCAGACCTTTGATGTTAGAGGTGAAACGGTTAGCAATCGCCTGGCCAGCAGCGTCATCTTTTGCGCTGTTGATACGCAGACCGGAAGACAGACGCTCAATGGCAGTAGACATTGAAGACTGGTTTTTGTTGATGTTGTTCTGGGTGATCAGCGAGAGGCTGTTGGTATTGATGACTTGTGCCATGATAGTAATTCCTATTTGACTGAACTTAAATTAAGTTTACGGCTTCCACCATTTGGCTCCTGCGCCGCTATGTTCACTATCGGCAACGTACTCTGGACCTTTAGAAGAAAAAGTGAAAAACCATCCCCATCTGCTTTCAGGCATCAAACGAAAGATAGTTGTTTACTTTTAATACAATGTGATAAGTTCGTTTTAACGCCCCCTAAACCACCATGATAAAGCTAAACAATTCAATATGTTGAGCATCATAAATAAACTATCTCGTTTGACAAACTGGCTACCTCTTATAAACCTCTAATCTCTTCATTTCTCAGCACTCAACAAGCGAGCATAACCCGATGTTCCGATGGTAAGACCTATCCAAGGCGCAAATGCTTAGCTATCTCATCGGATGGCACCTTGTTTTATCTGTCTTTTTTAGTAGGTGTATGTAAGATGGTTTTACATTACAGTCATTCTCTGTCTAATACATGATCAGGAGATTTGTTCAGTGAATGTTTCTGCCCGTTTTGTTATACTATTAAATCTTGCATGCGCTGCTTTATTATTTACTCTACTCAATGCCAGGTTTGATTTATTCTGATCAGGATCTCATTTTACTTACTCGAAATCCCTCCTAAGATTCATGCATGTACATATCTTACATCCAATCGAGTAGTAAATCGAAAATCATCAGGGAGAATAATGACTTGATAAAGGACGTGATCATTGACCATCGTCCTAACTTTCCATAAACAGGTGGGTATTTAGTGTATGAACCCTCGTCCAACTAGTTCCTTCCGATTACCCTTAAAGCACTTTTCATGGTGATGTTTTTCCTTGTTACATATTTGGATGCTTGTTTTAAGGCATTATTCATTGCTATTACAGTCACAGGCCTAGCTAACCCTTTAACTCGATTTGATCTACTCTGGAAAACATAAATATCAGAAGGATTGCAATCCTTTCTGTACGCAATTAACTTAGAAAGCAATAAATTTAATCTAATTGTTCGTGGCTCAAATTTTGGAGTTCCAGCCAAGTGCAGCATGTCATCTTCGATATCGGAATATCTAATAGTAATCACCCTGCTGCCTTCAGCACGGAGAGAAAACAATGTTAGCCATAAGTCTGCCCAAGTTGATGAGATTTTAGACAATTCAAAGTGAATAGCCCTAAACTCTTCAGCTGTAATAGAATCTGTTTTTGCCATGAATACCCCCAATGCTCAACCCAACCGCTTACCAAAATTTCAACAACTTTATTACATCATTTCAATACTTTATTACGAAAATTGGATTAAATGTTCAATATTTTTTTCCTCTACCCCTACCGCGCCGGAAATTTTTTATACAAGGTGCACACCGCAACGTCGTAAATAATCGCCACCTGCTTTCTGTCCATTCCGTTTGCGATCAGCCTGCCAGCCTGCGCCCATTGCTCAGGGGTTAACTTCGGCCTTCTGCCGCCTATGCGCCCTTTCTCCCGGGCTGCCGCCAGTCCTGCCCGGGTGCGTTCCACGATTAACTCCCTCTCCATCTCGGCCAGGGCTGACATGATGTGGAATATGAAACGCCCCATTGGGCTGGAAGTGTCGATGCTGTCCGTAAGGCTTTTGAAGTGGATGCCGCGCTGCCGGAGTTCGTCGACCAGCAGTACCAGATTTCGCATGCTTCGCCCGAGGCGATCCAGCTTCCACACTACCAGCGTATCGCCCTCACTCAGCGTTCGAAGAAGCTTTTTAAGCGCTGGCCGGTTCGCTACCGTCCCGCTCCTTTTTTCCTCAAAAACCTGTTCACATCCTGCGCGTTCGAGAGCTTGTCGCTGAAGATCTGTGTTTTGGTCATTTGTTGACACCCTTACGTAGCCAATTAGCATGTTTTTCACCCAATATTTTCTGCAAAAAATCAGGTGAAGTTATCGGCATGGATGCCGCAGGGCAATCTATAAAACGTCGGTTTAGGAACATCAGCCATACTTAATGCGCGGTCCAACGAGACTTACCCTGCTGATGGTGTGCTAACTGTAGGGCAGTTTGGGATAGGCGCGGATTGGTTGCCCCTGACTACTGATTTTAAGACCATTGAAAAAGGTGGCATTTACGCTGGCGGTGGCGCTACGGGAGTAAATTTGTTTAACCCGTACGCGCCTGTTCTCGTCATGTGTAGATATGCCACCTCCGCAATGCAAGCTCTTCAGGCTGATAACACTACCCTTGCATTCAACGTGAAGGATGCAAATGGCTGGAGGGGTTGGGTTAAGCTTTATAGCGAATACAACACGACCCGCGCCAGCGACGGTACATTGAAAGCTGCATCGCCAGTGGTGGCAATATTTTCCGATGGTTCATACCGGACGAATGACGAATCGGAGGGCTGCACTGTAACCCGTCTGGTCACAGGCCAATATCTGGTGGAAGGGTGTCAGGGGCTGAACTCAGACGCAGCATGGGGCGGCATCGATGGAGGTTTTGACATCCCTACCGATCGCAACAAGCAACCGCTTATCTGGCTGGATTATGAGGTTAACGCCGATGGTTCGGTACTGGTAAAAACCTATCATCGTACTCACCCTGATGCGCCTGCATTCGCCAGAAACGAACTGGAAGGCGTGGGTGACGGTGATCCTGTCGACATTCCTAGCGACCAGTTCGTGTCCGTGCGCGTCGAAATGCCTGCCGATTCTTTATACAACCAAAAAATCAGAGCAGCAGAGCTGGCCATGACTGCTGATGCGGGTGAATAAAGGTCGGTTT
>NZ_JBMKIC010000067.1:0-5959 GCF_049238665.1 Enterobacter cloacae complex sp. IR5450 | reverse complement strand
TCAGAACCAGAGAAAGAAAATAAAATGCGATGCCATAACCGATTATGACAACGGCGGAAGGGGCAAGCTTAGTAAAGCCCTCGCTAGATTTTAATGCGGATGTTGCGATTACTTCGCCAACTATTGCGATAACAAGAAAAAGCCAGCCTTTCATGATATATCTCCCAATTTGTGTAGGGCTTATTATGCACGCTTAAAAATAATAAAAGCAGACTTGACCTGATAGTTTGGCTGTGAGCAATTATGTGCTTAGTGCATCTAACGCCTGAAATAAGCCGTGCCGCGAAGCGGCATCGGCTTGATTGAATTGTGTACGCCCAGCATGGGCATGAACTAATGAGGTGAAAGTCCTCTGTAGGAAGGTCACCGTTCGATAACATGCTGTTATTAAACGTTAACTACTAGCGAATGGCAAGGGCTTACCCGTGAGGGGCGGTCTGAAGGAAGCCGCTAGCAAATTTGCGAGCTGATGAACAAGAACATCATATGAGGCGTAGGCTGAAGGTGAGTTGGCACAAGACGACGAAACCACGTGATCTAACGGCCACCGTAAATGATGCAGCAGTGCAAAGAAAGTTCATGTCCTTATCTGGGGAGATCTGCTTAGCATGCGATCGGTCATTAACCAGTAAGGCTCTGGTCTACAAGTGTCTTGGCTTTTCAATTTCATCAACTGGAAAGAGCGAATTAGATGAAAACCGATAGCGCATGACGGGGCAACTCGGCATGTGATTAAGCAGAAGTCAGCAGACGGCATAGTAGCCCAACGCCTATCGTAATGGATGGGATATGGTGAAGGCCTGAACATTTAGAAGAAGGAGGAGTCTTGCCAAACTTGTCGGTACTCACTACGTCGTCAGACGATTACTATCAACAGCGTATTAGCCCGCAACCAGCCTTCAACAGCAATCTATTTCCGCAACTACTCGAACCTGAGAATCTACACCGAGCTTGGCGACAAGTGAAAGCCAATAAAGGCGCGTCGGGTATCGATGGCATGACCATCGAAGCCTTCCCGCGCTGGATGCAACAAGGCGGCTGGCAACAGTGTAAATCTCAGCTTGAGCGAGGAGAATATCAACCCTCAGCGGTCAGGCGCGTGGAGATCGATAAACCCGATGGCGGTAAACGCAAATTGGGGATCCCCACCGTGATTGATCGTGTGATACAACAAGCAATCGCTCAGATACTCACGCCGTTGTTTGACCCCTACTTTTCAGTCAATAGCTTCGGCTTTAGGCCGAACAGAAACGCCCAGCAGGCGGTACTACAAGTCAGGAATATCATCAAACAGAAGCGCAAATTTGCCGTTGATGTTGATCTGTCCAAGTTCTTTGACCGCGTCAACCACGATCTGTTGATGACTCAGTTAAGGAGTAAGGTGCAGGATAAGCGTCTGCTAGCGCTTATTGGCAAATACCTGCGAGCGGGCGTCATGGTCAACGACCAATTTGAAGCAAGCTTCGAAGGTGTACCTCAGGGCGGCCCACTCTCACCCTTATTATCAAACATCATGCTGGATAGTTTGGATAAAGAATTGGAAAGCCGAGGACATCACTTCGCCCGCTACGCTGATGACTTTATCATCTTGGTGAAGTCTCAACGGGCGGGAGAACGTGTTCTCAAGAGTATTACTCATTATCTTGGTACGAAGCTAAAACTGATCGTTAACGAGCATAAAAGCCAAGTAGTTAAGGTAGGTCAAAGCAAGTTCCTTGGCTTCACCTTTAACCGAGGAAAGATCCAATGGCATGCCAACACGTTGCACGTTTTCAAACAAAAGATACGACGACTGACGAACCGCAATTGGGGAGTCAGCATGAGCTATCAACTGTTTAAACTGCGGCAATATATGCAAGGTTGGATCAATTACTTTGGCATAGCCAACGCTTATCAAGGTTGCGTCGATTTAGACCACTGGATCCGTCGCCGAGTGCGTATGTGCTACTGGCGTCAGTGGCGAAAACCACGGACTAAGGTGCAGAACCTACTTAAACGAGGTGTCAGGATCCAAGCTGCCGTTGCTTGTGGACTCACAAGTAAAGGCCCTTGGCGTAGTTCGAAAACGCCAGGCATACAGCAAGCGCTGAGTAACGAGTACCTAGAGAAAGCTGGATTGTATTCACTAAGAGATGGATGGATTGCAGTTCATTATCCTAGCCAAATAACAGGTTAGGAGTTCTAAATGAACCGCCCTGTGCGGAGCCGCATGCAGGGTGGTGTGGGGGCTGGAGGCTAGATACCTCCGGCTACCCGATTAGAAATTTAGTTGCTTAGTTTTGATGGTTTTTTACTTTCGTTTAACCCTTTAACCGCCTGCTCTAATGTAAGTTTCAAGAGTGATGCGTCTCCAGCTTCACTGTGACTTGGAACAACCAGTTTTGCCTTACCATATTTGGATATTAATAATTTAGCGGACTTTGGCCAAGCTTCTAAATTTGCGTCACCCAAATTACCTAGACCGTACGGTTTAATAAAACAACCACCGAATAATATTTTCCTTTCAGGCAGCCAAACTACTAGGTTATCTGGAGTGTGTCCTGGGCCTGGATAAAAAACTTCAATTTTATTTTTAACTAGCCAATAGTTAACCCCGCCAAATGAATTTTTAGCTTGAACCTTACCGTCTTTTTTAAGCAGCTCATTAGTTAATTCAGACGCATACGTGGGGATGGATTGAGAATTAAGCCACTCTATTCCGCCCGTGCTGTCACTATGAAAATGAGAGGAAATACTGCCTTTTATTTTATAGCCACGTTCCACAAACCAAGTGACTAACTTTTCAGTATCTTTAGCCGTAAATGGAGTGTCAATTAGATAAGCTTCAGCATCTACAAGAACAACCAAACCATGTTTAGGAAAAACGCCCCACCCGTTAACTTCTTCAAACGAAGTATGAACATAAACGCCTTCATCAAGTTTTTCAATTTTTAAATCTGGCAAAGGCTCTGCTGCGGTAGCAATGCTACAAAACAAAAATATAAAGAATACAGATAACTTGCTCATACTTTCCCTTTTCTAACTTTGTTTTAGGGCGACTGCCCTGCTGCGTAACATCGTTGCTGCTCCATAACATCAAACATCGACCCACGGCGTAACGCGCTTGCTGCTTGGATGCCCGAGGCATAGACTGTACAAAAAAACAGTCATAACAAGCCATGAAAACCGCCACTGCGCCGTTACCACCGCTGCGTTCGGTCAAGGTTCTGGACCAGTTGCGTGAGCGCATACGCTACTTGCATTACAGCTTACCAACCGAACAGGCTTATGTCCACTGGGTTCGTGCCTTCATCCGTTTCCACGGTGTGCGTCACCCGGCAACCTTGGGCAGCAGCGAAGTCGAGGCATTTCTGTCCTGGCTGGCGAACGAGCGCAAGGTTTCGGTCTCCACGCATCGTCAGGCATTGGCGGCCTTGCTGTTCTTCTACGGCAAGGTGCTGTGCACGGATCTGCCCTGGCTTCAGGAGATCGGAAGACCTCGGCCGTCGCGGCGCTTGCCGGTGGTGCTGACCCCGGATGAAGTGGTTCGCATCCTCGGTTTTCTGGAAGGCGAGCATCGTTTGTTCGCCCAGCTTCTGTATGGAACGGGCATGCGGATCAGTGAGGGTTTGCAACTGCGGGTCAAGGATCTGGATTTCGATCACGGCACGATCATCGTGCGGGAGGGCAAGGGCTCCAAGGATCGGGCCTTGATGTTACCCGAGAGCTTGGCACCCAGCCTGCGCGAGCAGCTGTCGCGTGCACGGGCATGGTGGCTGAAGGACCAGGCCGAGGGCCGCAGCGGCGTTGCGCTTCCCGACGCCCTTGAGCGGAAGTATCCGCGCGCCGGGCATTCCTGGCCGTGGTTCTGGGTTTTTGCGCAGCACACGCATTCGACCGATCCACGGAGCGGTGTCGTGCGTCGCCATCACATGTATGACCAGACCTTTCAGCGCGCCTTCAAACGTGCCGTAGAACAAGCAGGCATCACGAAGCCCGCCACACCGCACACCCTCCGCCACTCGTTCGCGACGGCCTTGCTCCGCAGCGGTTACGACATTCGAACCGTGCAGGATCTGCTCGGCCATTCCGACGTCTCTACGACGATGATTTACACGCATGTGCTGAAAGTTGGCGGTGCCGGAGTGCGCTCACCGCTTGATGCGCTGCCGCCCCTCACTAGTGAGAGGTAGGGCAGCGCAAGTCAATCCTGGCGGATTCACTACCCCTGCGCGAAGGCCATCGGTGCCGCATCGAACGGCCGGTTGCGGAAAGTCCTCCCTGCGTCCGCTGATGGCCGGCAGCAGCCCGTCGTTGCCTGATGGATCCAACCCCTCCGCTGCTATAGTGCAGTCGGCTTCTGACGTTCAGTGCAGCCGTCTTCTGAAAACGACAAACGATGTCAGCCAATAAGTTGTTGTAATAATCGACAAGTGTTTGTTGCAACTCGCCGTCCTGTAAGACTGCATTATCAGTCTGATTCAGGGCGGCTATGGTGTCATTTATACACCATAAACCGATGACGGCTGCACGTAAATCTGTGGATGCTCTTGATGGCGATTCAACGTTTGCTGTCCCACGCATGGCGACAGCATTGTTTAGCCCAGCAATAATCCCATTATAAGTTGGGGGGAGGGGCTCCGACAACTGCAAAGCTATCTTTTCTGTATTGTTTTGGATGTCGTCCGCAAGAATGGTATTCTCGATCAGTTCTCGAGCCAATAATGATGTTTCGAAGCAGACGGCCAACACCGTCTGCTTCGTTTCTGGTTCTTGTTCTTCCACTGCCAGCGCGTTACTGATTGTTACGCACGTAAGTAGCAAAGTGAATGCGCTCTTGAGTCTCATCAACGGTTGCCTCCACAGTCTCGCTGGCACTGGAATCAATGTGAAAATTGTTCTGGATCGGATCAACAGGAATAAATCGATCACAGTCGAACTCTCTTGGAATTATGGTCATGTGCAGTTTCGTTGCTGATGAAAGAGCTTGAATGTACAACTTCTCCCCACCAATGACAGCAATGCGTTGATCGGTATTCTCATACAGGTTGATCACAGCACGAAGATCAGGAACGACAGTAGCGCCTATGACATCTTCTTGTTTTAACGTCGAGGAGATCACGAACGATTCGCGTTCGGGGAGAATTCCTTTCTCCTTGATTCGCTCCTCGGCGCCATCCTTTTCTAACTGCATGTCACGCATGTCAGTATACGTGTGTTTCCCCATAACGCACACGCGGATCTCTTTAGAAATCCGCGTAAATCGCGCCATGTCTTCTTTGCATTTCCATGGAATCTTGCCGCCTTTCCCGAATCCCAACTTAGAATCCACAGCGACTATTAGCTCAAGTTGTGGGTGACTCATTAAAACTCCAAACCAGTCGATGCTGGTTGTTCCAGATATTGCTTACGGAAGGTGGCCAGATCAATCAGTTTGATATTTGCCTTTCCGCTGTTGTTGAGATCGTGCACTTTCTTCAATTTGCCGGAAGATCCGGAAGTGGATGCCGCGATCACCATGGTGGTCTTCGACGAGACTGATGATTGCACTTCACCACCCTCAGCTTCAATCAGCTTCTCCAAGGCCGCGTCACGAAAACCGGTGATCACGATCTTCTCACCGGTAAAACGATCCCCCGAAGTGACCTGCTGTTTGAACCCGATGATTGATTGAATCTTGTTGAATAGCTCGGCATGTTCAGCCATACCTGCAAGCACTTTTGCGGCAGTTTTGTAGCTGAATTTGTCGACGCTAACGATCTGCTCTTCGGTGATGGCATTGAAATCATCCAAGGTCTTAATATCCAAGCCTTCACACAGAGCTTTCATCTTGCGGCGCCCAACGCCGCGCCCAAAGTGGGGCATCGACCCCAACCAAACCGACAGGGGAACACTACTGGGTATAGGAAGTATAAACCACCTTTTTGCTCCTCATCCGAAGTATCTTACCTGAAATTCCCTCACTCGTTTACCGCTCAAG
>NZ_JBMKIC010000066.1:0-6106 GCF_049238665.1 Enterobacter cloacae complex sp. IR5450 | reverse complement strand
CGCCTGGTAAGCAGAGTTTTTGAAATGTAAGGCCTTTGAATAAGACAAAAGGCTGCCTCATCGCTAACTTTGCAACAGTGCCGGATTGAATATAACCGACGTGACTGTTACATTTAGGTGGCTAAACCCGTCAAGCCCTCAGGAGTGAATCATGACCGTAGTCACGACCGCCGATACCTCCCAACTGTACGCACTTGCAGCCCGACATGGGCTCAAGCTCCATGGCCCGCTGACTGTCAATGAGCTTGGGCTCGACTATAGGATCGTGATCGCCACCGTCGACGATGGACGTCGGTGGGTGCTGCGCATCCCGCGCCGAGCCGAGGTAAGCGCGAAGGTCGAACCAGAGGCGCGGGTGCTGGCAATGCTCAAGAATCGCCTGCCGTTCGCGGTGCCGGACTGGCGCGTGGCCAACGCCGAGCTCGTTGCCTATCCCATGCTCGAAGACTCGACTGCGATGGTCATCCAGCCTGGTTCGTCCACGCCCGACTGGGTCGTGCCGCAGGACTCGGAGGTCTTCGCGGAGAGCTTCGCGACCGCGCTCGCCGCCCTGCATGCCGTCCCCATTTCCGCCGCCGTGGATGCGGGGATGCTCATCCGTACACCGACGCAGGCCCGTCAGAAGGTGGCCGACGACGTTGACCGCGTCCGACGCGAGTTCGTGGTGAACGACAAGCGCCTCCACCGGTGGCAGCGCTGGCTCGACGACGATTCGTCGTGGCCAGATTTCTCCGTGGTGGTGCATGGCGATCTCTACGTGGGCCATGTGCTCATCGACAACACGGAGCGCGTCAGCGGGATGATCGACTGGAGCGAGGCCCGCGTTGATGACCCTGCCATCGACATGGCCGCGCACCTTATGGTCTTTGGTGAAGAGGGGCTCGCGAAGCTCCTCCTCACGTATGAAGCGGCCGGTGGCCGGGTGTGGCCGCGGCTCGCCCACCACATCGCGGAGCGCCTTGCGTTCGGGGCGGTCACCTACGCACTCTTCGCCCTCGACTCGGGTAACGAAGAGTACCTCGCTGCGGCGAAGGCGCAGCTCGCCGCAGCGGAATGAGCGAACGTCGATATAGCCCGCTCGCGACGCTGTTCGCGGCGACCTTTCTCTTCCGGATCGGCAACGCGGTGGCGGCCCTCGCGCTTCCATGGTTCGTCCTGTCTCATACAAAGAGCGCGGCCTGGGCGGGCGCCACGGCCGCTAGCAGCGTCATCGCGACCATCATCGGCGCGTGGGTTGGTGGTGGCCTCGTCGATCGGTTCGGGCGCGCGCCCGTCGCATTGATCTCGGGTGTGGTGGGCGGCGTGGCCATGGCGAGCATCCCACTGCTCGATGCCGTTGGCGCCCTCTCGAACACTGGGCTGATCGCTTGCGTGGTGCTCGGTGCCGCGTTCGACGCACCCGGTATGGCCGCGCAGGACAGTGAGCTGCCCAAACTCGGCCACGTCGCCGGGCTCTCCGTTGAGCGCGTCTCGTCACTGAAAGCGGTGATCGGGAACGTCGCGATTCTAGGTGGCCCGGCCCTTGGGGGGGCCGCAATCGGCCTGCTTGGCGCTGCGCCAACGCTCGGGCTGACGGCGTTCTGCTCCGTCCTTGCAGGTCTGCTCGGCGCGTGGGTGCTTCCCGCGCGTGCCGCTCGGACGATGACCACGACGGCGACTCTCTCCATGCGCGCCGGCGTCGCTTTTCTCTGGAGCGAACCCCTGCTGCGCCCTCTCTTTGGTATAGTGATGATCTTCGTGGGCATCGTTGGCGCCAACGGCAGCGTCATCATGCCTGCGCTGTTTGTAGATGCAGGACGCCAAGTAGCAGAGCTCGGGCTGTTCTCCTCAATGATGGGGGCTGGTGGTCTCCTTGGCATTGCCATTCATGCGTCGGTCGGCGCCCGGATATCAGCGCAGAACTGGCTGGCGGTGGCATTTTGTGGCTCTGCGGTGGGCTCGCTTCTGCTTTCACAGTTGCCAGGCGTGCCGGTGCTGATGTTGTTGGGCGCGCTCGTGGGACTGCTGACCGGCTCAGTCTCTCCCATTCTCAACGCTGCCATCTACAACCGCACGCCGCCAGAACTTCTCGGCCGGGTACTCGGCACGGTCTCGGCGGTGATGCTGTCAGCCTCGCCCATGGTTATGCTTGCGGCCGGCGCGTTTGTCGACCTTGCTGGTCCGCTCCCTGGCCTCGTTGTATCGGCCGTGTTTGCGGGGCTCGTGGCTCTACTCTCGCTCCGTCTTCAATTTGCTACAATGGCGGCGGCAGCCACAGCCTCCGCCCCAACCCATACAGAAGGTGAACACTGATGCCCCGCCCCAAGCTCAAGTCCGATGACGAGGTACTCGAGGCCGCCACCGTAGTGCTGAAGCGTTGCGGTCCCATAGAGTTCACGCTCAGCGGAGTAGCAAAGGAGGTGGGGCTCTCCCGCGCAGCGTTAATCCAGCGCTTCACCAACCGCGATACGCTGCTGGTGAGGATGATGGAGCGCGGCGTCGAGCAGGTGCGGCATTACCTGAATGCGATACCGATAGGCGCAGGGCCGCAAGGGCTCTGGGAATTTTTGCAGGTGCTCGTTCGGAGCATGAACACTCGCAACGACTTCTCGGTGAACTATCTCATCTCCTGGTACGAGCTCCAGGTGCCGGAGCTACGCACGCTTGCGATCCAGCGGAACCGCGCGGTGGTGGAGGGGATCCGCAAGCGACTGCCCCCAGGTGCTCCTGCGGCAGCTGAGTTGCTCCTGCACTCGGTCATCGCTGGCGCGACGATGCAGTGGGCCGTCGATCCGGATGGTGAGCTAGCTGATCATGTGCTGGCTCAGATCGCTGCCATCCTGTGTTTAATGTTTCCCGAACACGACGATTTCCAACTCCTCCAGGCACATGCGTAAACGGAGGTGTGCAGAGTCCCTGCGGCAGGCGACGAACACGACCGTCGTCGATTAGTACCGGTACGGTCGGTGGTATCGAAGTCTTGATCACCACTCAGGTCTACGGCTTACAAATGGTGACCATCCCGATACTTGCGTCAGAGCACCGGGCCGATTCTTTGACAGTGAATCACTCCCGTAAGGTTGTGCCGGTGTGGGTGTCCCGGGTCGAGACGATACTCCGCCAATGCGCCCAGCAAACAACCTGGCCATCGCAGGTGGTGGGGAGCGGTGTGGCGGATGAGTTGGACAAGTTGGTGTAGCAGCACGAGCACGGCGAGATAACATCGCAGGAGTTCGACATGCTCAAGAGACAGCTGATTGCGAATCGCGATGCAGATTCATAACCCGATTGCGGGTTGGCTTCACTCCACCATCACCGAGCAGACTAGCACGGCGGGCTCTGTTGCAAAGATTGGCGGCAGTCAGAGGTAGGCTGTCGCTCTGCGCCGATCAGGCGGCTGCTGCGAAATGGTGGTTGAGCATGCCCATGGCCTCCGTCAGCGCCGAGGGCCCAATGCCAAAAGCTCTCTCCACAAGGCGCACCTCGCCCCTGATGCCGGGCTGCAGGCACCAGGGGCGAGCCTGTCCTTTGCGCAGGGCTCGCATGACTTCGAATCCCTTGATCGTGGCATAGGCCGTGGGGATCGATTTGAAACCGCGCACCGGCTTGATCAGTATCTTGAGCTTTCCGTGATCGGCCTCGATCACGTTATTGAGATACTTCACCTGCCGGTGGGCCGTCTCCCGGTCCAGCTTTCCTTCGCGCTTCAATTCGGTGATCGCTGCACCATAGCTCGGCGCTTTGTCGGTATTGAGCGTGGCAGGCTTTTCCCAGTGCTTCAGGCCTCGCAGGGCCTTGCCCAGGAACCGCTTCGCTGCCTTGGCGCTGCGGGTCGGCGACAGGTAGAAATCGATCGTGTCGCCCCGCTTGTCGACTGCCCGGTACAGGTAGGTCCACTTGCCCCGCACCTTGACGTAGGTTTCATCCAGGCGCCAGCTCGGATCAAAGCCACGCCGCCAGAACCAGCGCAGCCGCTTCTCCATCTCCGGGGCGTAGCACTGGACCCAGCGATAGATCGTCGTATGGTCGACCGAAATGCCGCGTTCCGCCAGCATTTCCTCAAGGTCGCGATAGCTGATCGGATAGCGACAATACCAGCGCACCGCCCACAGGATCACATCACCCTGGAAATGGCGCCACTTGAAATCCGTCATCGTTCCGTCCGTCCAATCTCCGCCAAGCATGCTCAAGCTTCACGATTTTTGCAACAGAGCCCACACGAGTATTGAGCATAGTCGAGATTGGTGCAGATCACTTCTGATATTGAACTGTCAGGAGCTGGCTGCACAACAGCCATTACGCCCAATCAACTGGTGCAGTCGTCTTCTGAAAATGACAATCCAGTTAGGGTATAGCTCAACCTGACATAGAAGCAAAAACTCAACCACCTTCTACCAACTCTCCGAACAGCTCCTTGACCTTTGTTTTCGCATCAGCAAGTGCAGTTCTGCCTTGTTCAGTGATGTCATAAACACGCCGTTCACGTCGCCCGGTGCGTTCGTGGCGTGAGGTCAGATAGCCTTTTTTTTCCAGGCCGTGCAGCATCGGGTACACGGTGCCAGCGCTCATCTCGTAGCCGTGTCGGCGTAGCTCTTCGATGATCCCCAGCCCAAAGACAGGTTCCTCGGCTGCATGGTGAAGGATGTGCAGGCGGATCAAACCGCCGTAGAGGTCTTTGTCAGTCATTTTTTGTGCCTCACAGAGCGACGCTCAACAGCCACCCAGCTGCACCGCTACCGAGGACAACCAGCCACGGCGGGAGCTTCCAGAACATAAGTGCGACAAGGGCAACTAATGCCAAGCCGAAGTCTTGCGGCTGAAAGATGGCGCTAGTCCATACAGGCTGATACAGCGCGGCCAGCAGCAAGCCGACTACAGCGGCATTGATCCCGGCCAGCGCAGCTTGGATGCCTGTATTGCGGCGCAAACGCTCCCAAAATGGCATTGATCCGACGACCAGCAAGAACGAGGGCGCGAAGATAGCCAGCAGACACACAATGCCGCCGATCCAGCCCGACGGGGCGGTGTTCATCGAGGCACCAAGAAACGCGGCGAACGTGAACAAAGGGCCGGGCACCGCTTGAGCTGCCCCGTACCCCGCGAGAAAGGATTCATTGTTGACCCAGCCGGAGGGCACCACTTCGGCTTGCAGTAATGGCAGCACAACGTGACCACCGCCGAACACCAGTGATCCGACACGATAGAAGGAATCCACCATTGCCATGGTTTGACTTGGCATCAGTTCGGCCAACACCGGCAGGCCAATCAGCAAGACAAAGAACAGCGAGAGCCAAAGCACGCCGGCCCGGTGACTGACCGTGATAGGTAGGGGGTCATGCTCAACAACTTTCGCTGGCTTGAACAATAACCGGCCTGCGATGCCTGCGATAGCAATCACGCCAACCTGTCCCCACGCGGACGGCACAAGTAAAACGACGCAGGTAGCAATTGCCATGATGGTGACTCGCAGCCCATCCGTGCATAGGTTACGCGCCATGCCCCATACTGCTTGAGCGACCACGGCCACAGCCACCACTTTTAAGCCATGCAACGCGCCCTGCGAGACGTAATCGCCATAGCTGGAGATGCCGAGCGCAAAAAGGATCAAGGCTATGGCAGACGGCAGCGTGAAGCCAGCCCAAGCAGCCAGCGCCCCGCTGTATCCAGCCCGAGACAGTCCTACCGCTATGCCGACCTGGCTGCTTGCAGGCCCTGGCAAGAACTGACAAAGCGCGACCAAGTCAGCATAGCTCCGTTCGGAGAGCCAGCGCCGCCGTGTGACAAATTCGGCGCGGAAGTAGCCCAAGTGCGCAATGGGGCCGCCAAAAGATGTCAATCCAAGCCGCAGAAAAATAAGAAAGACCGACCATGGTCTGCTGTCATCGGTAGGGTTATTCGTCATACTTTCGCCTTCATGATCTGCAACGAGTTGATCAATAATAAGCGAAATTCGATAACGAAATTCGATATAAATCTAGAAAAAAATACCTCTATGTGTACTACGCAGTTTTAGCTGTGGCTTTCACAGGAGCACGCTTACTTACGGCTTAGCGTGCTTTATTTAATGAGATGGTCACTCCCTCCTTCCCGGTACTATGCTGAGGACAGGCTTTCATTCGGAGAACTA
>NZ_JBMKIC010000065.1:0-6299 GCF_049238665.1 Enterobacter cloacae complex sp. IR5450 | reverse complement strand
CGCCTGGTAAGCAGAGTTTTTGAAATGTAAGGCCTTTGAATAAGACAAAAGGCTGCCTCATCGCTAACTTTGCAACAGTGCCAAGCTGGCTCGTGAATTCGGAATCAGTCGCGAAACCCTGTATCAATACTTGAGAACGGATCAGTAAATATGCCACGTCGTTCAATCCTGTCCGCCGCCGAGCGCGAAAGCCTGCTGGCGTTGCCGGACACCAAGGATGAGTTGATCCGTCACTACACGTTCAGCGAAACCGACCTCTCCATCATCCGGCAGCGGCGCGGCCCGGCCAACCGGCTGGGCTTCGCCGTGCAGCTCTGTTACCTGCGCTTTCCTGGTGTCATCCTGGGCGTCGATGAGCCGCCGTTTCCGCCCTTGTTGAAACTGGTCGCCGACCAGCTCAAGGTCAGCGTCGAAAGCTGGGACGAATACGGGCAGCGGGAGCAGACCCGGCGCGAGCACCTGGTCGAACTGCAAACGGTGTTCGGCTTCCAGCCCTTTACCATGGGCCACTACCGGCAGGCCGTCCAGTTGCTGACCGAGATGGCCTTGCAGACCGACAAGGGCATCGTGCTGGCCAGCACCTTGATCGAGCACCTGCGGCAGCAGTCGGTCATTCTGCCTGCCCTCAACGCCGTCGAGCGGGCGAGCGCCGAAGCAATCACCCGCGCCAACCGGCGCATCTACGATGCCTTGGCCGAACCGCTGTCGGACGCGCATCGCCGCCGCCTCGACGATCTGCTCAAGCGTCGGGACAACGGCAAAACGACCTGGCTGGCCTGGCTGCGCCAATCGCCCGTCAAACCGAATTCGCGGCACATGCTGGAACACATCGAACGCCTCAAAGCGTGGCAGGCGCTCGACCTGCCTTCTGGCATCGAGCGGTCGGTGCACCAGAACCGCCTGCTCAAGATCGCCCGTGAGGGTGGCCAGATGACGCCCGCCGACCTGGCCAAGTTCGAGGCGCAGCGACGCTATGCCACCCTGGTGGCGCTTGCCATCGAGGGCATGGCCACCGTCACCGACGAAATCATCGACCTGCACGACCGCATCCTGGGCAAGCTGTTCAACGCCGCCAAGAACAAGCATCAGCAGCAATTCCAGGCGTCCGGCAAGGCGATCAACGCCAAGGTGCGGCTGTTCGGCCGCATCGGCCAGGCGCTGATCGAGGCCAAGCAGGCGGGCCGCGATCCGTTCGCCGCCATCGAGGCCGTCATGTCCTGGGATGCCTTCGCCGAGAGCGTCACCGAAGCGCAGAAGCTTGCGCAGCCCGAGGACTTCGATTTCCTGCACCGCATCGGCGAAAGCTACGCCACGCTGCGCCGCTACGCGCCGGAATTCCTTGCCGTGCTCAAGCTGCGGGCCGCTCCCGCCGCGAAGGACGTGCTCGACGCCATCGAGGTGCTGCGCGGCATGAACAGCGACAACGCCCGCAAGGTGCCCGCCGACGCGCCGACCGAGTTCATCAAGCCGCGCTGGCAGAAGCTGGTCATGACCGACACCGGCATCGACCGGCGCTACTACGAACTGTGCGCGCTGTCGGAGATGAAGAACGCGTTGCGTTCCGGCGACATCTGGGTGCAGGGGTCGCGCCAGTTCAAGGACTTCGAGGACTACCTGGTGCCGCCCGCGAAATTCGCCAGCCTCAAGCAGGCCAGCGAATTGCCGCTGGCCGTGGCCACCGACTGCAACCGGTACCTGAACGACCGGCTGACGCTGCTGGAAACACAGCTTGCCACCGTCAACCGTATGGCGACGGCCAACGAGCTGCCGGACGCCATCATCACCGAGTCAGGCTTGAAGATCACGCCGCTCGACGCGGCGGTACCCGACACCGCCCAAGCGCTGATCGACCAGACGGCAATGATCCTGCCGCACGTCAAGATCACCGAACTGCTGCTGGAGGTGGACGAATGGACGGGCTTCACTCGGCATTTCGCGCATCTGAAATCGGGCGACCCGGCCAAAGACAAGAACCTGTTGCTGACCACGATCCTCGCCGACGCGATCAACCTGGGCCTGACCAAGATGGCGGAGTCTTGCCCCGGCACGACCTACGCCAAGCTGGCTTGGCTGCAAGCCTGGCACATCCGCGACGAAACCTACGGGGCGGCGCTGGCCGATCTGGTCAACGCACAGTTCCGCCATCCCTTCGCCGAGCACTGGGGCGACGGCACCACCTCATCGTCGGACGGCCAGAACTTCCGCACCGGCAGCAAGGCCGAGAGCACCGGCCACATCAACCCGAAATACGGGAGCAGCCCAGGGCGGACGTTCTACACCCACATTTCTGACCAGTACGCGCCATTTCACACCAAGGTCGTGAACGTCGGCGTGCGCGATTCGACCTACGTGCTCGACGGCCTGCTGTACCACGAGTCCGACTTGCGGATCGAGGAGCATTACACCGACACGGCGGGCTTCACCGATCACGTCTTCGCCCTGATGCACCTCCTGGGCTTCCGCTTCGCGCCGCGCATCCGCGACCTGGGCGACACCAAGCTCTACATCCCGAAGGGCGACGCCGCCTATGACGCGCTGAAACCCATGATCGGCGGCACGCTCAACATCAAGCACGTCCGCGCCCATTGGGACGAAATCCTGCGGCTGGCCACCTCGATCAAGCAGGGCACGGTGACGGCCTCCCTGATGCTCCGAAAGCTCGGCAGCTACCCACGCCAGAACGGCCTGGCCGTGGCGCTCCGCGAGCTGGGCCGCATCGAGCGCACGCTGTTCATCCTGGACTGGCTGCAAAGCGTGGAACTGCGCCGCCGCGTGCATGCCGGCCTGAACAAGGGCGAGGCGCGCAATGCGCTGGCCAGGGCAGTGTTTTTCAACCGCCTGGGTGAAATCCGCGACCGCAGTTTCGAGCAGCAGCGCTACCGGGCTAGCGGCCTCAATCTGGTAACGGCTGCCGTCGTGTTGTGGAACACGGTCTATCTGGAACGGGCTGCGCACGCGCTGCGTGGCAACGGCCATGCCATTGATGACGCGCTGTTGCAGTACCTGTCGCCGCTCGGTTGGGAGCACATCAACCTCACCGGCGATTACCTCTGGCGCAGCAGCGCCAAGATCGGCGCGGGCAAGTTCAGGCCGCTACGACCGCTGCAACCGGCTTAGCGTGCTTTATTTAATGAGATGGTCACTCCCTCCTTCCCAGTACTATGCTGAGGACAGGCTTTCATTCGGAGAACCATCATGGAAAACATTGCGCTTATTGGTATCGATCTGGGTAAGAACTCTTTCCATATTCATTGTCAGGATCATCGTGGGAAGGCCGTTTACCGTAAAAAATTCACCCGACCAAAGCTAATCGAATTTCTGGCGACATGCCCGGCAACAACCATCGCGATGGAAGCCTGTGGCGGTTCTCACTTTATGGCACGCAAGCTGGAAGAGTTAGGGCATTTTCCAAAGCTGATATCACCGCAATTTGTCCGCCCATTCGTTAAAAGCAACAAAAATGACTTCGTTGATGCTGAAGCTATCTGTGAAGCAGCATCACGTCCATCTATGCGTTTCGTGCAGCCCAGAACCGAATCTCAGCAGGCAATGCGAGCTCTGCATCGTGTCCGTGAATCCCTGGTTCAGGATAAGGTGAAAACAACTAATCAGATGCATGCTTTTCTGCTGGAATTTGGTATCAGCGTTCCGCGAGGTGCTGCCGTTATTAGTCGACTGAGTACCCTTCTTGAGGACAGTAGTTTGCCTCTTTATCTCAGCCAGTTACTGCTGAAATTACAACAGCATTATCACTATCTTGTTGAGCAGATTAAAGATCTGGAATCTCAGTTGAAACGAAAGTTGGACGAAGATGAGGTTGGACAGCGCTTGCTGAGTATTCCCTGCGTTGGAACGCTGACTGCCAGTACTATTTCAACTGAGATTGGCGACGGGAAGCAGTACGCCAGCAGCCGTGACTTTGCGGCGGCAACAGGGCTGGTACCCCGACAGTACAGCACGGGAGGTCGGACGACATTGTTAGGGATTAGCAAGCGGGGCAACAAAAAGATCCGAACTTTGTTGGTTCAGTGTGCCAGGGTATTCATACAAAAACTGGAACACCAGTCTGGCAAGTTGGCCGACTGGGTCAGGGAGTTGTTGTGTCGGAAAAGCAACTTTGTCGTCACCTGTGCTCTGGCAAACAAGCTGGCCAGAATAGCCTGGGCACTGACGGCGCGACAGCAAACTTACGAAGCATAAAGGCAGAAATACACCAGTTTAAACAATCATTCATCTGGTTTTGCGAATACTGATATTGATGATACTAACGGCCCACCGGCCTGTTGAGGAACCTGTAAAACGGAAAGGCTCATTGAAGCCGTATATTTTCTGGAGGTTCATCAGGCGCGGAACTCATCGAGGCGCGGGAATAAAATCCCATTCAGACGCCGGATAGATTCAAGCAAGCCAACTTGTCGTCAAAATCGGTGTTGCAAAAACGGGAGTGACCATAGATTCCGTTTTCTGAGGCGACCCCCACATAGAGACCTTCCCGGTCATTCACTTTGTAGAGTTTGTCCCTGGGCTTGAGATTGCGCAGCTTGGTATCGGTCAGCATGTACCTTGTCCTTCTTCGTCTCCGATACCCACTCGATTGTAAACAAGCACACAAAACCCTTTAGTGACAACAATTTGCAAGAACTATCAGGCTCAGTGCCATGAAAAATACCATGACCAGATCATGAGGTTGAACACGGCTTGCGCCGGCAGCGTTCACGCTCCTGGTCGGCGATCTCGCCCGGCTGCAATGCTAGCTCAGCATCGGTCATGCGCTCCAGCACGTCGCGTAGGCGGATGGTGCAAGGAATGGGCGGCAGCTCGAACTCATAGCCGCCGGCGATCATTTCGGCCGCAATCTCCTCGGTGATGAAAAACGGCTCGTCGTCTTGGTTCGGCTTCTTCATGCCCTTTCCTCCTGGCGCTCATCCTGGCCGACAGCGGCCAGGGCATCGGCTTCCGTCAATGCGTCCTCCACGAACGCGCCGTGCTGCTTCGCTTCGGCCTGGCTGACCTCGGCCCATATCCGTTTCACCTGGGCCGCACTGTACCCGGCCAGCTCGGCGGTCTTGTTGATGCTGTAGCCGGACTTGCGCAGCGCGACAACTTGGGCGCGGCGCTTCGGATCAGCACGGCGGCCCTTGTACCGCCCGGCCTGGCGGGCCAACTCAATGCCTTGGCGCTGGCGTTCGCGCCTGTCCTCGTAGTCGTCGCGGGCCATCTGCAAGGCCAGGCGAAAAAGCATGATCTGCACGGCTTCCAGCACGATCTTGGCGACGCCCTGGGCCTCGGCCGCCAGGTCGGATAGATCGACCACGCCAGGGACGGCCAGGCTTGCGCCTTTGGCCTGTATCGAGGCCACCAGGCGCTCGGCCTCGGGCAAAGGTAGGCGGCTGATGCGGTCGATCTTCTCGGCAATGACCACCTCGCCGGGCTGTAGGTCGCCGATCATGCGCAGCAGCTCAGGCCGGTCGGCGCGTGCGCCGGATGCCTTCTCACGGTAGATGCCGGCGACGTAGTAGCCGGCGGCCTTCGCGGCCGTAGTGATCGCCTCTTGGCGTTCCAAGTCCTGCGCGTCGGTGCTGACGCGCAGATAGACCCGCGCCACCATCGGCGCGGCTACTGGCTTCGTCCTGCGCATACTTGCGGGCTCCTTTGGGCATACGCAAAGTGTCCGGTCATGCTACCCCCGGCCAAAAAGGCCGTCATGCGATTTATCTTGGCCGGGTCGTTATTGGCGGGTCTAAATGGCCGCTCCGTGGATCTCATCGCCAGAAATGGCGATGCGAGATCCAGGGCAGGGCGGCCGCCATCGTCAGACCTGGCGATGGTCGACGCCGGCGCGCATCGTCGGATGTGGCGATGCGAGCTCGAGGTCGGTGGCCACCGCCGGCGACCTGGTGCCATCGTCGGCAATGGCGATGCTGCAGCTCGACGTGCGCGGCCTGGTCGTCTCGGCATCGTCGGATGCGGCGATGCTCGAGCGAGGCGAAAAAAAACCGCCTCGGGGTGTCCGAGGCGGCAAGTCTGCATGCGGTTCAGGGAGGAAGAAACCGCGCCGGCGATCAGGGAGGAAAACCGCGCGGCCTGATGTGCAGCTCGGCCACTTTAGCCGGATTTTTCGACTTATCCGATGCGAGCGGCCCGCCGTGGGCGCTGCTCGATCTGCTGTTGCTTTTTCTCGACGTGCTTCTGCTCCTGGTGCTGCTGCTCGTCGCGCGGCACTGTTGCAAAGTTAGCGATGAGGCAGCCTTTTGTCTTATTCAAAGGCCTTACATTTCAAAAACTCTGCTTACCAGGCG
>NZ_JBMKIC010000064.1:0-7076 GCF_049238665.1 Enterobacter cloacae complex sp. IR5450 | reverse complement strand
CTGAAGGATGCGCAGGCCGAAAGGATCGAAGTTCAGGAGGATTACTACAAGAAAGTTGATGCGCTACAGGCTGACTGGGTAACCGGAGCCCGTGACGGACTTGCCGACTGGGTGGATGATTCCACGAACTATGCAATGCAGGCGGCCGACGTCATGAAAACGGCACTCTCAGGGATCAGCAGCAACATTGTCGAGATGCTCAACGGCAATAAAGCGAGCTGGAAAGACTGGGGTATCAGCGTTCTGAAAATCATAGAACAGGTGATGGTAAATATGATGATCGCGAACGCGGTCAGCTCCATCGGCTCTTTGTTTGCTGGCGCATCTACTGGAGGTACCACGCCATCCGGCGCTTATAACAATGCAGCCGCAAATCTCGATCTCAACGCCAAAGGCGGCGTTTACTCTTCAGCCGATCTCAGTCAGTACAGTAACTCTGTCGTCAGTTCACCGACGCTGTTTGCGTTTGCAAAAGGTGCCGGTCTGATGGGAGAGGCTGGTCCTGAAGCCATTATGCCTCTTACCCGCGCGTCTGATGGTTCACTCGGTGTCCGCGCCGTGGGAAATAGCGGCGTCACGCCAGGTAGTGGAGGGGCACCACAGGTATATATCACCATTGATGGCAACGGAAATACGGCCACTCAAGCGACATCTGGCTATGAACAATTCGCGAAAGATGTGGGTTCTTATACAGATAGGCGTTACAGGGATCTAATAATGAGAGATTTAGCGCCGGGCGGTGCGATCTGGAACCTTGCAAAAGGAGGCCGCTGATGGCTCTTGAAACATTCAGCTGGTGCCCACGCATCAACGCGGAGCAGGAGGTAACGTTCCGCCGGCGCTCCGCAAAATTTGGTGACGGATATGAACAGGTGGCCGGTGACGGCTTAAATCCGCGTTCACAAAAGTGGAATTTACAGTTTACCGGTACCGAAGCGTATATCGGGGCCATTAAAAACTTCCTCGATCGTCACCAGGGCACAAAGTCTTTTCAGTGGCACCCACCGCTTGAGCCACTGGGGTTGTATCGCTGTGATACTTACACTCCGTCGCCGCTTGGCGCTGGGCTCTTCAACCTTTCAGCAACTTTTGAGCAGGCCTATAAACCATGAGTCTTAACGCAGATTATCAGAAGCTTGAACCCGGCGATGAGGTCAGGCTGTTTGAAGTGGATGGCACTGCATTTGGTACAGGTGAGGTGTTACGGTTTCACAACTACAGCATCGCACATACTGAAGCAGAAATAACAGCTGCCGGCGGTGACGAAAACAAGCTCCAGGCCAAATCAATCTGGTGGCAGGGCGAAGAATATAAAGCGTGGCCATGCCAGATTGAGGGGATCGAGGCTTCTACATCGGGAAGTAGTGCGCAGCCAAAACTTTCGGTAGCTAACCTCGACAGCTCGATCACCGCTCTTTGCCTTGCTTACGACGATATGTTGCAGGCGAAGGTGACGATACATGACACCCTGGGTAAATATCTCGATGCGAAAAACTTCACCGGGGGTAACCCGACAGCCGATCCTACTCAGGAAAAGCTGAAGGTTTTCTACATCGATGCAAAAAGCAGTGAAAACAATCAAGTAGTCGAGTTCACCCTTTCTAGCCCGATGGACCTGCAGGGGCTGATGATACCGACACGGCAGCTTCACTCCCTATGCTCCTGGTGTATCCGTGGGAAATACCGTACGGGAGACGGCTGCGATTACGCCGGAACGCGCTATTTTGACGAGAAAAATAACCCGGTCGATGATCCCTCACTGGATAAATGCAGCGGCACGCTTACAGGCTGCAAGCTGCGCTTCGGTGAGAATAATGAACTGCCGTTCGGCGGGTTCCCAGGGACTTCTCTCATTCGGAGTTGATATGCGACAGAAAACCATTGAGGCAATCATGGCGCATGCTGCAGCTGAATATCCTCGCGAGTGCTGCGGCGTGGTGGCACAGAACAGCCGGGTAGAGCGTTATTACCCGTGCAGGAATCTTGCGACCGAACCGACAGAACATTTCCACCTCAACCCGGAGGACTATGCACAGGCAGATGACTGGGGCACGATAACGGCTATTGTTCACAGTCATCCTGATGCGACCACGCAACCCAGCGAGCTGGACAAAGCGCAGTGTGATTCAACGCTTATTCCCTGGCATATTGTCAGCTGGCCGGAGGGGGATTTGCGAACCATTCAGCCGCGCGGAGAACTTCCGCTTCTTGAGCGGCCATTTGTGCTGGGCCATTTTGACTGCTGGGGTCTGGTGATGAGTTACTTCCGCCAGCAGCATGGCATTGAGCTGAAGGATTACCGGGTTGATTATCCTTGGTGGGAAGACAGCTATCCGGACAACTTCTATCACGATTACTGGTATGAGTGCGGCTTCCGTGAATTCACCGGTGCGCCGCAGCCTGGTGATATGGTGATCATGCAGGTGCAGGCCAATAAGTGGAACCATGCAGGAATACTGCTGGAAGGCAACATGCTATTGCACCATCTGTACGGTCATTTAAGCCAGCGCGTCCCTTATGGCGGTTACTGGGTTGATAGGACAGTGAAGGTGCTGCGTTATAAGACCATGTGCTAATCTTCCTGTGATTTTTCAAAGGGGATAAGGATATGAAAAAACTACTTATGGTTTTGGCTATCGTTGGGTTGGCTGGATGCTCAACGACAGGACTTGAAGGCGGGGAGCCAATATTTACAGGATATTCATCAAAATCGCCAGAAGCAATGAACAAATGTTTAGCTCCAAAGTGGGTAGCTTTAAAGGCGTCGTCTACAAGCATGCCTACTGAAAATGGTTATCAAATATCATCGTCAGACGATTGGTTTGGCGCTGTCTCGTTAGTGAAAATTGAGACAGCAACCGGCGGCGGTTCAAATATAAAAGTTTATGCATTATCGAAGGGATGGAATGATCCTTGGGGTAATGCAGCGAGGACATGCATTTAACATTTTTAAAAGAAACCACTTACGAGTGGTTTTTTTTTACCTGGAGAAAAGCATGACAACTATTTCTGAAGAAAAAATGGCAACAGTTGAATTGTTTGGTCCGCTAGCGAAAACCTTTGGTAAAACACACCAGCGTCTTGTTAGAACGAAAGCAGAGGCTATACATTCGCTATGTAAGACTATCGACAATTTTGAGCGTTTCCTTAATACCAGCAAATTAAGAGGGTTAACTTATGCTGTTTTTGTGGGCAAAAAAAATATTGGATTAGATGATCTGGGGTATCCAATAACTGAAGAGGTGATAAAAATAGTTCCAGTCATAATCGGGAGTAAGAAAGCTGGTGCTCTGCAGACTATATTGGGAGCAGTTTTAGTGGTCGTTGGTGTAGTGATCGGTTACTTCGCTGGTTGGACGGGTGTTGGTTGGGCAATCGGTTCGAAGATGGCAATGATGGGTGGTGCTATGATGCTTGGTGGTGTTGTCCAGATGCTATCCCCTCAGGCAGCTGGCCTCGCGAGTAAGCAGAGCGCAGATAATCAGGCATCCTATGCCTTCGGTGGCGTAACGAACACCGCAGCTCAGGGCTATCCCGTCCCGCTTGGTTACGGTAAGCGCCGTATAGGGGGGGCGATTATTTCGGCCGGGATTTTCGTCGAAGATCAGCAGTAAAATATAACCTTTCATTCAGTCCACCTTTGGGTGGATTTTTTTATAGGCGCAATATGGTAAACGCAACCGCAATTAAGGGCCGCAAAGGTGGAGGCTCTAAATCCCGCACGCCTACAGAACAGCCTGATGATTTGCAGTCCATCGCAAAAGCCAAACTACTTATCGCCCTGGGCGAGGGAGAATTTGGCGGCGGGCTGGATGGTAAAAGCATTTTCCTGGACGGGACCCCGTTGGAGAACGCGGACGGATCTCAAAATTTTAGCGGTGTGGCGTGGGAGTTTCGCTCCGGCACCCAGGCGCAAAAATATATCCAGGGCATGCCCGGAACCGAGAATGAAATTAGTGTCGGCACAGTGGTTAAAAGCACTGTGGCATGGACGCACACCTTCACCAATACGCAACTCTCTGCCGTTCGCCTGCGCCTCAAATGGCCGTCCCTGTTTAACCAGGAAGATGACGGTGATCTGGTTGGTTACTCCGTTAAATACGCCATAGACCTCCAGACTGACGGTGGCACCTGGGCCACGGTCATCGATACCGCAGTAACCGGCAAGACCACATCCGGCTATGAGCGCAGCCACCGTATCGATTTACCGCAGGCTGGCAGCACATGGACCGTGCGCCTGCGTAAAATAACCGCCGATGCTAACAGTGCAAAAATCGGCGATGCGATGACGCTGCAGAGCTACACCGAAGTTATTGACGCCAAGCTTCGCTATCCGAACACCTCCCTGCTGTATATCGAATTCGATTCCAGCCAGTTTAACGGCAGCATCCCACCGATATCCTGCGAACCGAAAATGCGCGTCATTCGCGTACCGGATAATTACGACCCGGCGACGCGCAGCTATAGTGGCACCTGGACAGGCTCGTTTAAATGGGCTTGGACAGATAACCCGGCGTGGATTTTCTACGACATCGTTGTCTCTGATCGTTTCGGTCTTGGCAATCGCCTGACGGCCGAGAATATTGATAAATGGACGCTGTATCAGGTGGCGCAGTACTGCGACCAGATGGTGCCGGACGGTAAGGGCGGCAGCGGTACTGAACCGCGTTACACCTGCAATGTCTACGTCCAGAGCCGCAACGATGCCTATACCGTACTGCGGGATTTCGCGGCCATCTTTAGGGGTATGACATACTGGGGTGGCAATCAAATTGTGGCACTGGCGGACATGCCCCGCGACATCGATTACAGCTACACCCGGGCTAACGTTATCGATGGCGTTTTTAACTATTCCAGCAGCACGACAAAAACGCGTTACACAACTGCACTGGTGTCTTGGTCCGATCCGGACAATGCGTATGCAGACGCGATGGAGTCGGTATTCGAGCAGGATCTGGTCACGCGCTACGGCTTTAACCAGCTCGAGCTGACGGCGATCGGCTGCACACGGCAAAGTGAGGCGAACCGCAAAGGGCGCTGGGGCATTCTGACGAACAACAAAGACCGTGTTGTAACGTTCTCAGTCGGGCTGGATGGCATGATCCCGCAACCGGGCTACGTTATTGCTGTCGCCGATGAACTGCTGTCCGGCAAAGTGACCGGCGGCCGCATCAGTTCTGTAAACGGGCGTGTGATTACGCTCGATCGTAAACCGGATGCTATAGCCGGCGATCGCCTACTCCTGAATCTGCCGTCCGGCGCCGCGCAGAGTCGCACTATCCAGGAGATTAATGGGAAGGCTGTTACCGTCACGGTTGCGTATGGCGAAACGCCACAGGCGGAAAGCATCTGGGTTGTTGAATCGGACGAGCTTTATGCACAGCAGTATCGCGTTATCAGCGTAACTGATAATAACGACGGCACATTCACCATCTCCGGGGCGTATTACGATCCGGATAAATACGCACGTATCGACACCGGCGCGCTAATTGACGAGCGGCCGGTAAGCGTCATTCCGCCGGGTAATCAGTTCCCGCCAGCTAATATCGTCATCAGCTCCTTCTCCGTAGTGCAGCAGAACATCAGCGTCGAAACCATGCGCGTGAGCTGGGACCAGGCGCAGAATGCTATCGCCTATGAAGCGCAATGGCGCCGCAACGACGGGAACTGGGTTAACGTGCCGCGCAGTTCCACAACGTCTTTCGACGTACCGGGGATATATGCCGGGCGCTACCTGGTGCGCGTGCGCGCAATCAATGCCGCAGAAATCTCGTCCGGATGGGGCTATTCAGAAGAGAAAACGCTGACGGGGAAAGTGGGCAATCCGCCGAAACCGGTCGGCTTCATCGCTTCTGATAATGTGGTTTTCGGTATCGAGCTGAGCTGGGGATTCCCGGCGAACACCGACGACACGCTGAAGACGGAAATTCAGTACAGCCTGACCGGGACGGAAGACGATGCGATGCTGCTGGCAGACGTACCCTATCCGCAGCGCAAGTATCAGCAGATGGGCCTTAAGGCAGGGCAAATTTTCTGGTACCGGGCGCAGCTGGTAGATCGAAGCGGAAACGAATCAGGGTATACAGACTTTGTGCGCGGGCAGGCCAGCATCGATGTATCCGATATCACCGATGCAATCCTGGAGGACATGAAAGGCTCCGATACGTTCAAAGACCTGATCGAGAGCGCGGTGGAGAGCAGTGAAAAGTTCGCAGAACTGGCTGATGCAATCAAAGAGAATGCAAACGGTCTTGCAGCGGCGGTTGGATCGAATAAGCAGACAGCTGAAGCAATCATCGGCAACGCGCTTGCTATTGCTGATGTTGTCGTGCGGCAGACAGCCCAGCAGGGCGCTAACTCTGCGACCTTCGAACAACTCCGGGAGGTGATCGCTACTGAAACGGAGGCGCGCGTAACGGATGTTACCCGTCTTGAGGCAAAAACTGCGCAGAACGAGGCGGGAGTTACCGAGGTAAGGCAGGCTCTGTCAGATGAAGCTCAGGCAAGGGCTACTGCTGTTGACCAGCTCACTGCGAGTACTCAGGTCATTTCTGATAAAGCTGATTCGGCTTCGAGTAAAGCTGACGCTGCATCAGGTAAGGCAGATGCGGCCGAACAAGCCAGCTCGCAAAATACTGCTGATATCACCACGTTGCGACAGGTTGTCACCGACACGACTTCATCAATGGCATCCCGTCTGGAGGAACTGGGAGCAAGGACAGATACTGCCAGCGGCGGCATTCAGAGTAACTCCATCGCGCTAATAACGAGTACGCTGGCGCAGGTTGATCAGCAGGTGAGACTCAGCGCGCAGTACGGTGACAGTAAAGCCAGCATCGATCGTATTGATAATGTTATGGCAAGCGACAGGGAGGCAACAGCGCGTTCGCTGCTGAGTTTGCAGACTGACGTGAACGGCAACAAAGCATCCATCAACAGCCTGAACCAGACGTTCTCAAATTATCAGCAGGCCACGGCTACGCAGATAAACGACATCACGGCGACCATCAACGGGCACACTTCAGCAATCAGCACAAACGCCCAGGCGATAGCAAGCGTTAGTGGCGACCTGAAGG
>NZ_JBMKIC010000063.1:0-7456 GCF_049238665.1 Enterobacter cloacae complex sp. IR5450 | reverse complement strand
TTAAACGTCGCGTAGCCAGATTTGTTGATGTGCCAGCCAACGTTCCCGGTGCCGTCCCAGGTTGAAGATTGGATATAGCTGCCGATCTTGGCGTTTCCAATCGTCCCGTCTCCAATAACCGTGTCCCGAATTATGGTCTGCCCATTCTGGATAACGAAAGGAAGCGTAACGGTCGCTCCGGCCTGGTGCGTTACGCCGAAGCGGTCAGCCAGGAAGATAACCTGCGACTGCATGCCGGACGGCGTATTCTCCACGCCGATCCCCATCCCTGCCGCGTAAAGCTGACCATTGCTGGATAACCCGACCTTGATGCTGTACATCGCCTTCAGGTCGCCGTTGACGTTCGCAATGGCCTGCGCGTTGGTGGTGATCGCTGAAGTGTGCCCGTTGATGGTCGCCGTGATGCCGTTTATCTGCGTGGCGGTGGCCTGCTGATAATCGGAGAACGTCTGGTTCAGGCTGTTGATGGATGCCTTGTTGCCGTTCACGTCAGTCTGCAAACTTAGCAGCGAACGTGCTGTTGCCTCCCTGTCGCTTGCCATGACGTTATCAATACGATCGATGCCGGCCTTGCTGTCACCGTACTGCGCACTGAGTCTCACCCGCTGATCAACCTGCGCCAGCGTACTCGTTATTAGCGCGATAGCGTTATTCTGGATGCCGCCGCTGGCAGTATCGGTTCTTGCTCCCAGCTCCTCCAGGCGGGATGCCATTGATGAAGTCGTGTCGGTGACAACCTGTCGCAACGTGGTGATATCAGCAGTGTTTTGCGAGCTGGCTTGTTCAGCTGCATCTGCCTTACCTGATGCAGCGTCAGCTTTACTCGAAGCCGAATCAGCTTTATCAGAAATGACCTGAGTACTCGCAGTGAGCTGATCAACAGCAGTAGCCCTTGCCTGAGTTTCATCTGACAGAGCCTGCCTTACCTCGGTAATTCCCGCCTCGTTCTGCGCAGTTTTTGCCTCAAGACGCGTAACATCCGTTACGCGCGCCTCCGTTTCAGTAGCGATCACCTCCCGGAGCTGTTCGAAAGTCGCAGAGTTAGCGCCCTGTTGGGCTGTCTGGCGCACGACAACATCGGCAATAGCCAGCGCGTTTCCGATGATTGCTTCAGCGGTCTGCTTGTTCGAGCCAACCGCAGCAGCAAGGCCGTCTGCGTTCTCTTTGATTGCATCAGCCAGCTCTGCCAGTTTTCCGCTGCTGTCCAGCGCGTTCTCGATCAAGTCTTTGAACGTATCGGAGCCTTTCATGTCCTCCAGGATTGCATCGGTGATATCGGATACATCGATGCTGGCCTGCCCGCGCACAAAGTCTGTATACCCTGATTCGTTTCCGCTGCGGTCCACCAGCTGCGCGCGGTACCAGAAAATTTGCCCAGCCTTTAGGCCCATCTGCTGATACTTGCGCTGCGGATAGGGTACGTCTGCCAGCAGCATCGCATCGTCTTCCGTCCCGGTCAGACTGTACTGAATTTCCGTCTTCAGCGTGTCGTCGGTGTTCGCCGGGAATCCCCAGCTCAGCTCGATACCGAATACCACATTATCGGAAGCGATGAAGCCAACCGGTTTCGGCGGATTGCCCACTTTACCCGTCAGCGTTTTCTCTTCCGAATATCCCCATCCGGAAGAAATTTCTGCGGCATTGATGGCGCGTACACGTACCAGATAGCGCCCGGCATAAATCCCAGGAACGTCGAATGACGTGGTGGAACTGCGCGGCACGTTCACCCAGTTTCCGTCGTTGCGGCGCCATTGCGCTTCATAGGCGATAGCGTTCTGCGCCTGGTCCCAGCTCACGCGCATCGTTTCGACGCTGATATTTTGCTGCACCACAGAAAACGAGCTGATCACGATGTTCGCAGGCGGAGACTGGTTGCCCGGCGGGATCACGCTCACCGGCCGCTGGTCAATGATGGCTCCGGTATCGATTCGGGCATATTTATCCGGATCGTGCCATGCACCGGTAATGGTGAAAGTGCCATCATCGTTATCAGCGACACTCACGACACGATACTGCTGCGCATAGAGTTCGTTTGACTCAACCACCCAGACAGCTTCGGCCTGAGGCGTCTCACTGTACGCGGTGGTGACTGTGACCGATTCCCCGTTAACCGCCTGAATGGTCCTGCTCTGTGACGCTCCGGAGGGAAGGTTGAGGATAAGGCGATCACCTGCTGCCGCATCAGCTACACGGTCAAGTTTGATAACGCGACCATTAACGGCGCTGATGCGTCCGCCCATAACCTTTCCGGAAAGCAGCTCGTCTGCCACAGCGATGATATAGCCAGGCTGCGGTATGTTTCCGTCCAGCCCGACATCGAACGAAACAACGCGATCCTTGTTGTTGGTGAGAATACCCCAGCGCCCCTTTCGGTTCGCTTCTGACTGTCTGGTACAGCCGATGGCTGTCATTTCCAGCTGATTGAAGCCATACCGCGCTACCAGCGCCTGCTCGAATACGGGTTCCATCGCGTCAGCGTAGGCGTTACCGGGATCGGACCATGAAACCAGCGCTGTAGTGTAGCGGGTTTTCGTGGTGCTGCTTGAATAGGTGAAGCGACCGCCAACAACGTTAGCGCGCGTATAGCTGTAATCCACATCACGGGGCATATCGGCCAGAGCAACGATCTGATCGCCACCCCAGTACGTCATGCCACGGAATATGGCCGCAAAATCACGCAGGACTGTATAAGCGTCGTTTCGGTCCTGGATGTACACGTTGCAGGTATAGCGTGGTTCTGTTCCATCGCCACCCTTACCGTCCGGCACCATCTGATCGCAATATTGGGCGACCTGATAAAGCGTCCACTTATCGATGTTAGCGGCAGTCAAACGGTGACCGAGGCCGAACCGGTCAGAAACAACCAGATCGTAAAAAATCCACGCAGGGTTATCCGTCCATGCCCACTTAAACGCCCCGGTCCATGTCCCGCTGTAAGAGCGGGTTTCTGGGTCGTAAGTATCAGGAACCCGAATAACGCGGCCACGAGGCTCACAGGAGATCTGAGGTATAGAACCATTAAACTGGCTGGAGTCGAATTCAATGTACAGCAGCGCAGTGTTCGGATATCGCAATTTCGCATCAATCACCTCAGTGAAGCTCTGTAGCGTCATCGTGTCGCCGATTTTCGCGCTGTTGGCGTCAGCGGTAATTTTGCGTAGTCTGATTGTCCAGGTGCTGCCCGCCTGAGGTAAATCAATACGGTGGCTACGTTCATAACCAGACGTCGTTTTGCCGGTCACACTGGTATTGAGGACTGTCTGCCATGTCCCGCCGTCCGTCTGCAAGTCAATCGCATAATTAACCGAGTAACCAACCAGATCGCCATCGTCCTCCTGCTTGAAAAGCGAGGGCCATTTCAGGCGTAAACGAACCGCCGAAAGCTGTGTATTGGTGAAGGTTCGTGTCCACGCTGTACCGCTCGCTACCTCGGTTCCAACGCTAATTTCGTTTTCGGTACCGGGAATACCCTGAATATATTTTTGCGCCTGCGTTCCAGCGCGAAACTCCCACGTCACGCCGCTGAAGTTTTGGGAACCGTCGGCATTCTCCAGCGCCGTTCCGTCCAGGTAGATATCTTTGCCGGTTAGCTGCCCTGCAAACTCCCCCTCCCCAAGCGCAACGAGGATTTTTGCCTTCGCTACAGATTGCAGATCATCAGGCTGTTCGGTAGGAGTTCGGGAGCTGGAACTCCCCCCTTTTCGTCCTGTAATTGTTTTAGCCATATCGCGCCCATAAAAAAAGCCACCCGAAGGTGGCTTGTAAAAAGGTTTGTTATCTACTGCTGATCTTCCACATAAATCCCGGCGGAAATAATTGCCCCGCCGATTCGCTGGCGGCCGTAAAGGAGCGGAACCGGGTAACCCTGTGCGGCGGTATTTGTCACCCCGCCGAACGCATACGATGCACGGTTATCTGCGCTTTGTTTGCTGGCCAGGCCACCAGGTTGAGGCGAAAGCATCTGGACAACTCCACCAGCAATCATAGCTGCACCAAATTTATACCCGAAGGCTGAAAAGGGGTTACCTGGCGCAAAATAACTTCCTACTGCGGAAGCAGCTACAATTACGGCACCAAGGATAGTTTGTAACAAACCAGACCTTTTACTGCCGATAACAACGGGAACTATTCGGATAACTTCTCCTGTTACGGGGAAGCCTAGATCATCAACACCAATATTCTTCTTACCTTTAAAAACAGCAAAAGTAAGCCCTCGGCGATTACTATTAATCATATAGCTCTCAAACCCCGGTATAGTTTTTGCGAGAGCAACGCCAGCTTCACTTACTTTAGAAATTAACCTATGATGGATTTTCCCAAAGGTTTTCCCTAATGGCCCACCAAGTTCAATTCGAGACATAACCTCTGACATTTTTTCACCTTATAAAAAAACCTGCCAAAGCAGGTTTTGAATGGTTTTTATTTATATGGCGTCTATTTTAAGGTCGTCGGCCTTATATCCAAGTCCCCACCCTCATCAATGAAAATTCGCACATACTTATTTTCTCCATCGCCTAAGTTTATGTAGCGCTCTTGTCTTGCTTCGTTTGCGCCACATAACCCCCTCCCCTCCAAGGCGGCTCCTACTGCATGTTCACCCTTGGATAAATAAAACCTTACTTTTTCTTTAGGCTCTAACTTTGCAGACAACTGTCCATCTATATAAACGGATGCAAAACATCCACCGCCTATAAACCCACTATCTCTAACAACAGTAATAGACTGGTTAGAATCCGATTGCTGAAATTTAAAAGTTCTGTCAGATGGTGCAAACGAAGCTTCGCTTGGAGGGGTTACGCTTGTTGAACAACCAACCATTAATAAAGAAAGTGCCAATAATGCTTTTTTCATATCCCTATCCCCTTTGGTTTTACAAAAGGTTAGCACAGAGATTTGTAACGGAGAATCTTCATCGTTCGTTCCTGCCAGTAACCGCCATAAGGTACTCGCTGACTCAGGTGACCGTACAGGTGGTGCAGCAGCATATTGCCCTCCAGCAATATACCCGCGTGGTTCCACTTATCAGCCTGGACCTGCATGATCACCATATCGCCAGGTTTCGGCGGCCCGTCGAATTCACGGAATCCGCACTCGTACCAGCAATCCTGATAGAAGTTGTCCGGATAGTCTTTTTCCCACCAGGGATAATCAACCCGGTAATCGTGGAGTTCGATACCATGCGTTTGCCGGAAATAGCTCATTACCAGCCCCCAGCAGTCAAAGTGACCAAGCACAAAAGGACGCTCCAGCAACGGCAGCTCTCCGCGCGGCTGGATGGTGCGTAAATCCCCCTCCGGCCAGCTCACGATATGCCAGGGTAAAAGCGTTGCGTCGCATTGCGCTTTATCCAGTTCGCTCGGCTGCGTAGTGGCGTCAGGGTGGCTGTGAACGATGGCGATCACCGTACCCCAGTCCTCAGCAGCTGCGTAATCTTCAGGGCAGAGGACAAAATTTTCCTCCGGCGCCGCGGCAAGATTCCGGCACGGGAAATAACGTTCAACACGGCTTTTTTGCGCCACCACACCACAGCACTCACGAGGATATTCAGCAGCAGCATGCGCCATGATGGCATCAATGGTTTTCTGGCGCATATCAGCTCCTGATCAAAGATGTACCGACGAAACCACCATGCGAAAGCTCATTACCTTTGCCAAAACGTAGCTCACATGCTTTCAGCGTTCCGTTGCATTCATCCAGCGAGGGATCGCTCACCGGGTTATTGTTTTTGTCGAAATAGCGGGTTCCGGCATAGTCGCAACCATCACCGGTACGGTACTTGTTACGGATGCACCAGGTGCACAACGAATGGAGCTGGCGCGTAGGTATCATCAGCCCCTGCAGATCCATTGGGCTGGAGAGGGTGAATTCGACTACCTCGTTTGTTTCGCTACTCTTTGAATCGATGTAGAAAACCTTCAGCTTTTCCTGGGTCGGATCGGCTGTCGGGTTACCCCCGGTGAAGTTTTTCGCATCGAGATATTTACCCAGGGTGTCGTGTATCGTCACCTTCGCCTGCAGCATATCGTCGTAAGCCAGGCAAAGGGCGGTGATCGAGCTGTCGAGGTTAGCAACCGAAAGTTTTGGTTGCGCACTACTTCCCGAAGTAGAAGCCTCGATCCCCTCAATCTGGCATGGCCACGCTTTATATTCTTCGCCCTGCCACCAGATTGATTTGGCCGGAAGCTTGTTTTCGTCACCGCCGGCCGCCGTTATTTCTGCTTCAGTATGTGCGAGGCTGTAGCTGTGAAACCGTAACACCTCACCTGTACCAAATGCAGTGCCATCCACTTCAAACAGCCTGACCTCATCGCCGGGTTCAAGCTTCTGATAATCTGCGTTAAGACTCATGGTTTATAGGTCTGCTCAAAAGTTGCTGAAAGGTTGAAGAGCCCAGCGCCAAGCGGCGAAGGAGTGTAAGTATCACAGCGATACAACCCCAGTGGTTCAAGCGGTGGGTGCCACTGAAAAGACTTTGTTCCCTGATGGCGATCGAGAAAGTTTTTAATGGCCCCGATATACGCTTCGGTACCGGTAAACTGTAAATTCCACTTTTGTGAACGCGGATTTAATCCGTCACCGGCCACCTGTTCATATCCGTCACCAAATTTTGCGGAGCGCCGGCGGAACGTTACCTCCTGCTCCGCGTTGATGCGTGGGCACCAGCTGAATGTTTCAAGAGCCATCAGCGGCCTCCTTTTGCAAGATTCCAGATATCACCGCCAGGGCGAATATCGCGCATCATGTTTTGTTTATATCGTTGATCCACGAACCGCCCGACTTCAGCGCCAAACTGTTCGAAGCCAGCTGAGCCCTGAGTAGATGTATTGCCGTTTCCGTCAATAGTGATATATACCTGTGGCGCCCCTCCACTGCCTGGCGTGACGCCGCCATTTCCCACGGCGCGGACAGCCAGTGAACCATCAGACGCGCGGGTAAGAGGCATAATGGCTTCAGGACCCGCCTCTCCCATCAGGCCGGCACCTTTTGCAAACGCAAACAGCGTCGGTGAACTGACGACAGAGTTACTGTACTGACTGAGATCGGCTGAAGAGTAAACGCCGCCTTTGGCGTTTAATTGCAGGTTAGCACCGTAGTTCTGGATTGCTGTTCCGCTACTGGCTGAGGATGAGGCGGCACCGCTAAACAGCGAACCGATAGAGCTGGCGGCGTTCGCGATCATCATATTTACCATCACCTGTTCTATGATTTTCAGAACGCTGATACCCCAGTCTTTCCAGCTCGCTTTATTGCCGTTGAGCATCTCGACAATGTTGCTGCTGATCCCTGAAAGTGCGGTTTTCATGACGTCGGCAGCCTGCATTGCATAGTTCGTGGAATCATCCACCCAGTCGGCAAGTCCGTCACGGGCGCCTGTTACCCAGTCAGCCTGTAGCGCATCAACTTTCTTGTAGTAATCCTCCTGAACTTCGATCCTTTCGGCCTGCGCATCCTTCAG
>NZ_JBMKIC010000062.1:0-7611 GCF_049238665.1 Enterobacter cloacae complex sp. IR5450 | reverse complement strand
CAGGGCTACGGCGGGGTGCAGATCCCGCGCGTGGGCGATGAGGTGGTGGTGGACTTTATCAACGGCGACCCGGACCGTCCGATCATTACTGGTCGCGTGTACAACGACGCGAGCATGCCGCCGTGGGCGCTGCCGGCTGCTGCGACGCAGATGGGTTTTATGAGCCGCAGTAAGGATGGCCACAAAGATAATGCCAATGCCCTACGATTCGAGGATAAGGCTGGGCAAGAGCAGATCTGGATTCATGCTGAAAAAAACATGGACACCGAGATCGAGAACTGCGAGACACATGACGTAGGGGTAGACCGTAAAAAAATTATCGGCCGGGATGAGCACGTAACGGTTAAGCGTAACCGGGACGTGAACGTGGGGGCGAATTCAACCAGCAACACGGGTAATCAGCACAAATTCAATGTAGGTAAAAACCAAACCGTATTGACTATGGATAAAGAGGGAAATGCTCTGCTGGAAGCGACAACCTCGATTAAGTTAAAGGTGAATGATAACTACATTCTTATCACGCCATCGACAATTGAAATTATCGTTTCCGAAGGGACACTCAAGGCTGAGAGTATTACTGTGGCATCCTTCAAAGGGACGGAGTTGACGAAGTTAGGCGGCGGAATAAATGCCGAGATGAAAGCTAATGATACTCTTCATCTCAATGGTACAAACCTGACAGATATTAAAGGCGCTGTTGTTAAAATTAACAGCTAATATGTAGAAGGATTTTTGAACATGGGACAGCCTGCCGCCAGAGCGACCATAGATGTCAGCGCACATTCGGGGCCAATACAGTCGGGAAGCCCGGACGTCATCATCGGTGGTTTTCCCGCCGCTCGAAAGGGTGATACGTTATCCTGCTCGACGCACGGCAGCGGTATTATTGTGGGGGGCTCCGGTACTGTCTTCGTTAACGGTATGCCACTTGCACGTCTAGGAGACAAGACGAAGTGTGATGTTAGCGGCTCACCGGCACCTGCCATACCGAAAGCAGCAGCACCTCAATATTGGGGAGGCACGCTGGCGAAAAATGCCGGCGAAGATGGGATGATGCACGGCGAACATTTTGATGCTCGTGTTCTGGGTGCGTACGCCAGCCTCGAAGATAAAAACCTCAACGGTGATTTTGATACCGCTTCAGCTGGTTTTGCGTTGGCGGATATTACAATTGGGAATATGAAAAGTAAGGATCTGCTACGGGCAGAAATGCGTAATAAACTCGCCGTCGCGAATGCGACGTGGTCTCTGTATGGTGGCGGCAACGATATTTATGGCTTGAATGCAAATGCCGCTGCGACAGGTGAGCAATACGGTGGTTCGGTTGCTGCGGGTAAAGAAGGAACGTTGTATGGTGGAGTATCAGGGGATGTAACTATTGGTACAGCAGAAGCTAAAGCCGTATTAGAAGTTTATACCGGCAATGATGGGAAGTATGGTTTGACTGCTGACGCCGGTGCGGAAGCGAAAGGAGTGAAAGGCGAAGTTTCGGGTAACCTTGATATTCTGGGCATCGTTTCCGGAGAAGCAAAAATCGACGGTAGCTTTGGGTCTGCTGGTCTCGCGGGAGGTGGAAGCGCTTTCTGGGACACTAAAGATTATTCCGTTAACGTCAGGGTGACTGGTGGGGCTGCAGGGCTTGTAGGGCTTAAGGGTGATGCAAGTCTGAAAGTGGCATTTAAGCCTATACTGGATTTCTTTGACTATTTGTATGGCGAAGAGGATGAGCCAGCCGTCACCTCTGTTCTGACAGAAAGCGGGGATGGGACAATTATTACCGGGTGTGTTACTGTTTTGATAGGCGATTAAGGGATGTGAGAGGACAATGAAATAATGAAATGGGCTGGCTTAACGATTTTTATTTTAATCACTTTGATCTATATCTGGAATGGAAAAGATCTGTATACAAAAGAAGAATGGCGTGGCTTTGGAATAAAATTCATTTCAGTACTGATTGGTGCATTTGTATTGGTCATTGTTTTGGTTGGCTTTTCTAAGTTCATCCCGTTGCTTACCAGAGAAACTGCACGGTCATTATCAGTAATAATACCAGCTTCCTTTATGGCAGTGCTTCTGTCGAAGTTTTTTGTCGTGATGTTGAATAATATTTTCGATATTATTATGCGATTCCACAAGCGCTATAACACTGCAGCAAACTATACAAAATTATTATCACTATCTGGTAAGTATGGGGCAAAATTACGCCTGGTAGTAAAGTGTCTAGCCTCGTTAGGCTGTATCTTAATGTTCTATGGTATCTGGTTTGGCAGCACTGTCTGAGTTGAAGAGGTTTTATGAACACTGGTAATAATTATGCTTTTCCCATCGTCTCAACCGCAAGCAATGAAGAGATTAAGGCGAACTACTGGAAATGCCTGTATACCTCTGCTGATAAAAAAATGCTTCAGTACTGGGTGATTTTGCCAAATCGTGTTAAGCCAGCTGAACTGACCCCGCAGCACCTTCCTGAGGTCGGCTTGACTAACTTGGGTCGCTATGCCACCGATGATGCGCAACCCTATATGGAAGTTTGGGCCGCTTATGAACGCTGTCAGTGGGAGATGAATCCCTCTGATTGGCTGTTTAATAAACTGGAACTGATGGGCGAAAAAGTGTTGAATCAGCGCTTGATTGCGCATCCTTCCGGTAGTGGCCTTTTTGCAGATGTGCTAACTCTCAAAACGCACTCGTCCGGCGACGAGGTCATTTCACGTTATACCGTACAGAAAGATTACAATCCGCAAGAAGGAGGCGGAAATTATTTCCTGATTAAAGCGGCCTGTGCCGCTCGCGACTACCCTGCGCTGGCGAATGATATTTACTTTACTGTAGTGAACTGGGATTTACTGCATCGTAGTAACTTGGTTCTGGCTGAACTGCTTAAGACCGTGAACCTCAGTGCTAAAAACAGCAGTGGATTTAAAGTACCGGAATCCTGGCAGGTGAATCCCCTTACAGAAACGCGCCTGGTGGTCGAGCACTCGTTTGATGGCATTAACTACGGTGTCATTAATCTTTGCTTTTTTTCGCAGGAGATGTTGTTTACCGCGCAGGATGTTTTTAGCGTTTCGATTAAACGGTTTCACGATCGAGAACCTGCCGTTACGCTTAAGACTGAAGCACTTGCTACTATTCCAAATGAGTTTAATCCATCCCTCGGAAAAACACTGTGGACATGCCGGGGGGAAATGTTCAGCGCAGAGGAAGAAATGCGCGCTGTTTACCAGTGCTATATTTTTAGCGTGGGCAAAGTCTGGTGCTATGCAGAACTGATTGGCAGACACCGTAACTATCATGATTACCACTTCGAGGCGAATAAACGCTGCCTAGAAATCATCCTGTCAACATTCCATATAGAAAATGTCTAATCTTTGACTCGATATTCAGGACAAATTCATGCGTACGCGTAGCTTTTCTTTTTTTAGATGATCGGTGACTTTGTCGGTTTCCCTGCCCTGTCAATATCATCTCCACCATAAACCGTCACTATCAGGAGTCGAGCCTGGACTTCATCAGCCGTCTGATGGCGCTGGAGGGATTGCTATGCCGATATCCGTCAGGAGCGCAGGCAAATAAGTCGGGCATCAGAAAATTCACACCACCACGGCGGCAGTGGTTACGCCAGAGCACGCTTTCAAAGATTCTTTCAAGTGAAAAGGATATATTTAAGTTGGATCATTAGTAAAGAAAATTATACCGCGCTGGATTATATCAATGATGCTATTGATGCAATTAATAGTCGATTAGAGAAATATCCTACATTTCTTTATATGTTATGGAGAAGAATCAGTAAGATTATATTAAATCTATTCTCATTGGTGTTGAAAAATATAAAAGTAAATTACACACATTGAATCTCGGAGTGCTTGCGTCCAAAGAGTTTGATACTACTGATGACGAAATTTCTCAGCATTGTCCAATGCTAGGTATATAGCTTCGCAAATGGTACAAGGATTTAAGATTATTCTTCCTCATGAGCAAGGCGTAGAATACTTAAAAAGGCAAAAAAGATATCGCAAGTGATGCGCAGTGTTTGATTACAATCTCCCTTCTTCAAATTAATCAAAGATTTTTTGGTAAGAGAAAAGATGAATAATGGTCTGTCATATGACCCCCCCTGTTGCTCTATTTAAAGGGTGTGTGATGCAAGATCTTCACAGTAAAGACTCAGTAATCAATCATTATGCCGATCGTTATCAATGTTATATGCCAATTGATGTCCGTAATGGATTAAGAAGCAATAGTATAGATGCGTCGAATTCATCTCTCCCATGGGATGTAACATTACCTTTAGTCACGACTGAAGATGTTTCACGTGATAAAGCGCTTGGGGCGTTTGTGGGATTGGCTGTTGGGGACGCCGTCGGCACCACTCTTGAGTTTAAGAAAAGAGACAGTGAACATGTAGCAGATATGATTGATGGCGGGCCTTTTCAATTAAAACCCGGTGAATGGACAGATGATACGTCCATGGCATTATGTCTGGCAGAGACTTATCTTTCAGAAAACAGAATGCACACCGATGTGCTTAGAAAATATCTCCTGAAATGGTATCTTTACGGAGAGAATAGCAATAATGGTCGGTGCTTCGATATCGGGAATACGACGCGGTTCGCGCTTGAACAGTATATGCGTGTCGGACCTTCCTGGTATGGTAATATAGAGAAACACACTGCTGGTAATGCTGGGGTTATTCGTCAAGCACCGGTGTCTATCTTTCGTCGAAAATCACTGCGTGCGATTTACTTCGAATCACAGGCTCAGAGTCGAGCAACGCATGGCGCGGTAGAATCAATTAACGCATGCCAATTTCTCGGATTGGTATTGCACTATTTAATCAACGGTTATCAAAAAGAAGAAGCTTTTTCGCCTCATGTTTTCCCACTGTGCGCGCGTGTAATGATCACAAACGAGGGTGAATATAAGCAAAAAACTCGCGATCAGATTCGTTCAAGTGGTTATGTTATCGATACGCTTGAGGCTGCGATGTGGTCCGTATGGAATACGGATAATTTCCGTGATGCCATTCTGCTGGCAGCCAACCTTGCCGATGATGCTGACAGCGTTGCGGCGACGGCGGGACAAATAGCGGGGGCGTTGTATGGTTATTCCGCTATCCCGCAGGACTGGAAAGATAAACTCGTACAACACGAACGTATTGCCACAATGGCGGGTAAACTATTCGATAGAGCACCTGAGGATAATTTTTTATAGTTAGAATTACCAAGGGTAAGCGAGGGCATATGATGACTTGCGATCAGGTATGGAATTTTTAGTTAACTGAATCTACTGCAATGAATGAAATGACAATGTTTGGTTACGTTGATAGAGCATTAACTTTAGCACAGAAAAGATATGCAGACGTCAAGAATCGTGATCCCCAATCCCCGCTTTTGCAAATGTACGACTCTATTGTACAACAATTATTATTTCTACGGGATTTAATCGAAGGCAAGGAAAAGGATAGAGCGAAATTATGGGATATGACGTTCGGTATGTATGCAGGGAAGGAGTTTGATCATTCTGATGAGTTGTTTTTTGAAAGGTTGTCAGATGCCTGGTTTATTGTGGATCAAATCCGCCGAGGGTTAAAGGTTAGGCTGCCGCATGAGGTCGATACCAACTATAATAAAAAGAAACAAAACCTCATGAAGAAATTCCCTGATGAATTTTAGTATTTCATATGAATAATATTTTTTATTATGGGTGAAAGGTGATTGACTTACATGCTGATTTAAATGCCTTGTTAAAATATGTTGATAGATATCGTAAATACTTACCCATTAGCAGACCTTCAGTCCAGCGAAGGATGCAGTATACGTATGATAATAAGCCATTAGAGTCATCCTCAAATAGTGATGTACAAAAACAATGGGATTTACCACCACCATGTAATATCTCACTAGCGCAATCACGGGATCGTGCGGTAGGTACGCTTATTGGTCTTGCTGTTGGAGATGCTGTAGGTACGACGCTCGAATTTTTGCCTCGTGACAGAGCATACGTCAAAGATATGACAGGAGGTGGGCCATTTCAACTTCGTGCAGGCGAATGGACGGATGATACATCCATGGCATTATGTCTTGCGGAAACGCTTCTTGAGAAAGGCGATGCTGATACTATATGTTTCAGGAATAAGCTTCTGGAATGGTATCAGCATGGTTATAACAGTTCAAATGGCGTCTGTTTTGATATAGGTAATACAACGCGATTTGCTTTAGAGCAATATTTAACAATTGGCCCAGGATGGAGCGGCAATACTGCTCCAGAAACTGCGGGTAATGCTTCCATTATCAGACAAGCCCCTGTCTCTATTTTTTTTAGAAAGTCATTAAGCAAAGCGTTTTATGAAGCTAAAAAACAATGTATCGCAACACACGGTGCCGCGGAAGCAATCAATAGCACGCAGTATTTAAGTTATTTGCTTGTGCATATGATTAACGGTAGCAATAAAGATTTTGTTTTTTCTCCGCACGTTATGCCGCTTCAGCCACGCGTAATGATTATCAAGGCGGGTGAATATAAGCAAAAAACTCGCGATCAGATTCGTTCAAGTGGTTATGTTATCGATACGCTTGAAGCCGCGATGTGGTCCGTATGGAATACGGATAATTTCCGTGATGCCATTCTGCTGGCAGCCAACCTTGCCGATGATGCTGACAGCGTTGCGGCGACGGCGGGACAAATAGCTGGAGCATTATATGGTTATTCCGGTATTCCGCAGGAGTGGAAAAACAATCTTGTACAACATGAACGTATCGCCAAAATGGCTGGTGAATTGTTCGATAGAGCCCCCGAAGACACTTTCTTATAACTGTTTATCTCAATGAAACTACAGGAAAAGTAGTTTTATTTTGTGGCAAGCGAAGTCAATCTTACAGCTACTCATTATCACATCAACGGCGTTTCCGCTTTGCATACTGAGATGAGTTAACTTCTGGCACTGAGATTCGTCCATAGTGGAATAAAGATTATGCTCAACCGAATTACCGTCCAGCTCCCGGTTGAGGGGCTGCTCTTCTGGAAACTCTCCGGCCGCGAGGCGATGTCCGAGTCGTTCGCGCTGACGCTGACCGTGCTCGGCACAGACGCGCGCATCGACCGCAGCAGGCTGCTCGGCCAGCCGGTCACGGTGACCATCCCGACGCAGAATCTGCTGACCTCCCGCTATGTTAACGGCAAGATTACCCGCGTGGCGGTGAGCGCCGTGGAGCTGACGGGCACCCGCTATGCGGTGTACCAGCTGACGGTGGAGCCGGACCTGTGGCCGATGAAGCGCGACCGTAACCTGCGTATCTTCCAGGGCCAGACGGTACCGCAGATTGTCAAAACCCTGCTGGGTGAGCATCAGGTTAACCTCGAAGACAAACTCACCGGCAGCTACCGGGTGTGGGACTACTGCGTGCAGTATCAGGAGTCGAGCCTGGACTTCATCAGCCGCCTGATGGAGCTGGAGGGGATTGCGTACTACTTCCGCCATGAGGCGGACAAGCACACCCTGGTGCTGACCGACGCCGCGACGCAGCATCAGCCGTTCAGCGGCTATGAGGTCATTCCTTACCATCAGACGCCGTCCGGCGGCAGTACGGACGAAGAGGGTATCAGCCAGTG
>NZ_JBMKIC010000061.1:0-8185 GCF_049238665.1 Enterobacter cloacae complex sp. IR5450 | reverse complement strand
CTCAAAATCGCTGGAGCTGCATGACAAGGTCATCGGGCATTATCTGAACATAAAACACTATCAGTAAGTTGGAGTCATTACCTGATTGTTATGGAAAAACATTACCAATACTCGAACCTGCACCAAAATTACTGCTTTTAGATATCAGTTATAAGTTGTGCCGTGCCGTTGGATTGGCAATGGACCCAGAAGATATATGAAGCATCAACACTATCTACACGCGCCAGCAAATCGTAGTTGTCCTGACCACTTTCGTCGACGTAGGTGAACAGCACATCCCCGTGCGCTTCCCCCAGTAGGCAGTCATTCCCAGACACACCGGGTGGTGATGGCTTGCCGGTTGGCTGTCCGCCCAGCTTCTGGCGTCGCGTTTTACTGATGCGGCGACCGAGCGGATCGTAGCGGAAGCTGTCCTGCGTCTGCGGTTTGTTGCGGTTCCTCGGGTTTGGCCGTTATCCTTCTCTACAGTGCAAGCATGGGTATTATAACGCCAGCGAATATCATTCAGCTGCGCCAGGCGGTTGTGCGTAATGTTCTCAACAGAACCTTCGAGCGGGTTAGCGGCTGCATCCCAGACCCCCTGCTCCTCTCCGGCCAGCGTGCCGTCCTGAACCAGGAGACGCCCGGCACTGTCTGTCGTACTGCCAGCGGTACCATTTGAACGGGTTATCGTCCCGCTCTTCGCGCACCAAGTTATTGCGGTAGTAGTAATCCCAGCGGCGCTGCGACGGGCGCTGGGTATTTTACTTACGACAGTGGATGTCATGACTCCAGAAAATGCTTACCTAGGGTTTTATGTAAAGTAAATAATCCGAGGGATCAACCCTAACCCACACTTCAGCGTTTTATTTTTTGTGGGTTCCAATCAGAGTAATCAGCAACACGGATTTCATTAAGAACAAGATCTAGTGGAACATGTGCAATGCTATCTGCAATTTCATCATATGGCGCTGGCAACTCGAATGAAAAACCAAAGTCGTCATTTATAATAATACAGCCATTAAATATACGCTGTTTGTAAGTCAACCCTATTATTTCCCCCATCGTTTGGCCTGTTTGTAATATTTTATTATACCTCCCCTTATAGTTTACGTTACAACCAATAGAAATGATCGTTCCATCTTCAAGGGTAGCGATTGTCATTGTGTCATCTACAATATATGCAAGCCTTTTCTTATCATCAGGCAAGAAATAATCAAAGTAAGTTACCTTATAGCCAGCATATAACTCGCTTATGTACTTACTGATATTATCCCCCAAAAAAACGTTACCTAGTGCTCTTCCTGATAAAATATCAGCATTAAAATCAATCATTTTATACCCCCCCCATTAAGTAAAACTCCGTCAACATAAACAGGTGAATCGGTTATTAAATCATAATTTTTAAACTCTCCATGACCAATTCTCCCATATACTACATCAGCACCATCAACTTCGCGATAAACTTTCCAGTAATCATTACCATGAATATTAGGTTGAGTTGGAGTCCCTCCGGGATGATAATCTAATTTGTACGTAGTACCTGATTTTGTTGTTTTGACATATTGAATATGTTGGATAGCTCCTGGTTTATTGGCTTGTGGATATGTTCTCGTCCAACCTTTGGATGTCAAAATATTATGAACATCAGCGGGTTTTTTCCCTGTTAATCTATCCACCCATCTTTGTGTTATACGATCTTTTTGAGAAAAACCACATTTTAACCCCCACGGATCCACCCACCCCAGCGCATTCGGCGCATACTGGTAAAGGTTAATCCCTCCCGCCAGCCCTATCGGGTCCTGCTGCGTAAATCGTCCGCAGTCCGGGTCATAATACCGGAACAGATTGTAGTGCAGCCCTGTCTCACGATCCAGGTATTGCCCCTGCATGCGCAGGTTCTGAGAATATCCTGATACCTGCGTCTCGCTTTCCCGCAGCAGCTTGCCCCAGGCGCTGTTCACCCCTTCCCAGCGCACCTGTCCTTCGCTATCCGTCATCCGTTCCGGCGTGCCGTTCGGCTGACAGTGGAACCAGAAGATTTCCGGGGCATCAACCCCGTCGATACGCGCCAGCGGATCGTAGCTGTCCTGATCGCTGTAGACGTAGGTCAGCGGCACATCCCCGTGCACTTCCTGCAACAGCCGGAACCCTTCCCAGACAAACCGCGTGGTGACTGGCTTACCGGTTGGCTGGCCGCCCAGCATCTGGCGGCGCGTTTTGCTGATGCGTCGCCCGAGCGGATCGTAGCGGAAGCTGACCAGCGTCTGCGGCCTGTTGCGGTCCCTTGGCTGGCTGATGACCTCTGTCAGGCGATGCTCGCCGTCATAGCGGTAGTGCCAGCGGGTCTGGCCGTTATCCTTCTCCACGGTGCGGCCGTGGATGTCATAGCGCCAGCGAATGCCGTTCAGCTGCGTCAGGCGGTTGTGCGTGACCTTCTCAGCAGAGCCTTCAAGCGGGTTACCGGCTGCATCCCAGCGCCACTGCTCCTGGCCGGGCAGCGTGCCGTCCTGAACCAGCAGCCGGCCTGCGCTGTCGTACTGCCAGCGGTACCAGCTGAACGGGTTATCGTCCCGCTCTTCGCGCACCAGGTTATGACGGTAGTCGTAATCCCAGCGGCGGGACCAGCGGCGCGGCGACGGGCGCTGGGCATTGCCGGTAAAAACGTCCCGGCGGTGCAGTCGGCCGAGGCGGTCGTATTCGCTGCGGGTGGTCAGCAGCCCCTGCGTGCGGCTGGTCTCGCGGTGAAGCTCGTCGCGGGTAAAGTCGGAGACCGAGAGCTTATCAAGCGCGATGCTGAGCAGATGCCCGCTGCCGTAGTAGAACTGTTTCAGCTCGCGGCCATCGGGCAGCGTGACGGAGGTGCGGTTGCCCAGCGCATCATATCCCCACGCCAGCTCACCATGCTCGCCCGCTTCGCGCGTGACGCGCCCGAGCGCGTCATACTCAAACACAAGCTCCTGCTCTGCCTCGGTGGTCCACACGTCGGCTGAAAGCGCAGGATGAAGCCCAATCCGGCTCAGAAGGCCGGACGGCGTGTAATGGTAGCGGGTCTGCCCTTCCGGCGTGGTGCGGGCGACCAGCTGGCCGCTCGCGCTCCAGGCAAAGGCATGGGTGATGGCCTCCGGATGACCGGCGGCAAAGGTGCGCGCAATCATGCGCCCGCAGGCGTCATAGCGATACTGCGAGGCCACGCCATCAAGCCCCACCTCTTCCAGCAGCAGCGAGTCTGGCCCCCAGCGGAACTGATACGCTTCGCCGTTCTCGTTTTCCAGGGCAATCAGACGCCCGCGGCTGTCCCAGCGGCGGCGCACCTCTTCACCCTGCGTATTTCGGGTGGCGGTTAAGCGCCCTGCCTCGTCGTATCTGAACTCGCTCTCTTTCCCATCGGCGCCCGCATGCTTCACCGGCAGGCCACGTTCGTTCCATTTGAGCGACTCGGTCCAGCCTTCTGGTCGGTCGAGCTGCACCGGACGCCCTGCGGCGTCGTAGCGGTAACGCGTCTCTTCGCCGTCGGCGCTTATCTCAGCCACCAGCCAGCCCAGCGGATGATAACGGTATTGTGTCACACGGCCCGAACAGTCCGTCGCACGCACCATCTGCCCGGCCTCGTTGTACTCCTGGTAGCGGCTGTTCCCGGCGGCATCGACTTCTTCCACAACCTGACCAAACTCGTCCCGACGCAGCAGCGAGGTCTGCCCCATCGGATCCACCACGCGTTTCAGCCCGTGATGTTCGTCATACAGGAACCGGGTGGCGCTACCGTCGGCTTCGATGATGGACGCCGGAAGCGCGCGGTGCTCCAGCCAGGTGGTGGTGCGGGTGTTGCCGTCGGCGTCGATCTCCTGCACCCGGTTGCCCATGTCGTCATAGACGAAGGTAACGGCATTACCCAGCGGATCGATGCGACGCGTGAGGAGTTCGTTGTCATCCCACTCGTAGCGCCAGTTCTCACCGCTCTCGTCAACGTAGCGAACAATGAGGTTTTGCGCGTTCCAGTAATGCTTTCGCGTCTGACCGTCGTAGTGTTCGACGGTCGTCAGCCCGGCGGCTAAATCATAGCTAAAGCGACAGCCGTCGCCGGTGCTGGTGCGGTTTTCCACCACGCGCCAGTGGTCGAATTTTTGCCACCGGTATTCGCTCTCCAGACCGCCCGGCATTCGGTGCCAGACCATCAGGCCGTGATCGTTGTAGCGGTATTCACGGGTTACCACGCCGGAGGCATCCGTTGCGCTGGCCAGCTGACCGCGCGCGTCGTACCCCCAATGCATCAGCGGCCATGTCTGGTTGCCGTCGAAATGGCTGGCTGCGGTCACGCGCTGCGGGAAACGTTCATCGTCATAGCGCAGGGAGACGTCGATGGCCCGCGGCTCATCATGGATACCAACCAGCCTGCCGTGCTCGTCCCACGCCGTCAGCAGCGCATTGCCGTACTCGTCGCTGAGGGAGGCCAGGCGCAGGATGGAGGGGTTAGCGCGGGTCGGTTTATACAGACGCCACACCGCGCCGTCATCGTCGGCAATCGCCACGTCGCCGCTCTCATTGCGGCGGATGATAATGCCTTCGCTGATGCTGTAAAACGCGCGGTCGACCGGCGGCAGTTCAAAGCTCAGCTCGCGCCCGGTTTCATCGAACCAGGTGGCATTGTTTTCTTCCAGCGTCAGATAGCTGTCAAAGGTGGTAGCCCAGCCCAGACCAAACAGCCCTTCGCGGATGGTCAGGCTGTTGTAGCTGCGCTGCCAGCGCAGCGGAAAGCGCCCCGGCAGCGAGAAATCGAGTTCATCGTCGTCGTTCAGCACCTTCACGCCGGTAGCGGCGTGAACCGGGTGCGAGGAGCCGAACACGGCGTTGACGGCCATATCAGCCAGCATCCCGCCACCAGCAGCAGCCAGCGCGCAGGGCATGTTTTTCAGGATCTTGCCCGGACGCCCGCGCAGGAGGGAGAGCGCAATCATCCCCAACGCCAGACCCGGCGTTTTACCGCTTTTGATATCGCGGACCGTGAGGGTGTCGCCGCCGATGATCACGTTCGGAGAGACGTCGTCGGAAACGGTGCCTTCGCAGGTGGTGCGATCTTTTGCGCGCACCGCAGGCTGTCCGTTGATGAAGACGCTTTTCGAGCCTTCCGCCAGATACTGTGGCCCGGAGTGTTTATCACACGCCACCTTGTCTTCTTCCAGCGGCGAGGTCCCTGCGGCGGCTGAGGCAACGCTCGGCTGCCACATCTCGCTGCCGAACTGTCCGGCAGCGGAGAGCAGCATACCCGCGTAGTCGGCAAAGCTGCCCGGCGACTGCGGCTCAGGGGACGGGGTATCGGCAGGCGTTAACGTCCCGGCGGCGCGTGCAGCGGGAAGTTTATTTGTCAGAACATTGCTCGAACCGGTGGTGATTTTACCCGCGGGCGACGGCGGAAAAAGCGCATTGCCTAATCCTTCAGCGGCGTTGCTGATATCGTCGGTGATCCCGGCGACGTTCGCCAGAACCCCACCAATAATGCCGCTCAACAGACAGCTGGATCCAATCGCCGCCACGCCTGCTGCTGCGGCCCCGGCTCCCAGCAGTGGGGCCGCGACGGTCGCTGCCGCGCCCACCGCCGCGCCAATCACCGCATAGGCGGCACCTTCCGCCACAATGCTGGTAATATCAGCAAAAATGCTGGAGTGAATAATCTCGTCGCCCTTACGGGCCGCGTTGTTATCGCTCATGCCTTACACATTCCGGTTGTCGTTTAGCGTCAGACTCTGCTTCAGTGCGCTCCAGCGCGCCTCGTCCTCTTCCGTAAAGGCTTTTAAGGCCGAGAGGGTAAAAATCATCAGTACCGGTTTGCCCGGCGTCTGCACGGCCAGCTGTTTTTGCCACAGGCGCTGGCCGTTACGGTCAAAGGTGGTCTCAACTTCCAGTCCGCTAATGTTTCCGTCTGGCCCGGCTTTTACGTGCTGAAATTCGCTCTGTGCAATTTCCCCCATCTGAGGACGCAGCACGTCCCACTGGCGGTGAAACTCTTGTTCGTAGTCGCTGCCATCGGGGATAACGCCGCGGCTGACCACCACGGACAGCCCGCTTTCGTCATCGCGAATGATGTTCATGCTGTTGTCCTGCCAGGCGGCAGGAAAAAGGGTAAAGGAACCTTCCTGGAGGGTGTATTTCATAAGTGAACTCGGGATGATTTATTAGAAAAATAAAATTAAAAGCGCTAAAATTTATACCGCCAATATTAATTACTGCTTAGCGACTCAGAGAAATATGATCATTAGAACGTTAGCACTTTCTTTTTTTCCGCAAAAACTTTAGGGGCAGCGATATTATTGGCCGTTTGATAATTATCTTCTTTCACAGCCCGGAAAATTGCCTCGCAACTTATTGTTCGTAGCGTGACATAACTACCCTGCCCAGGCATTCCTGATTCAGAACTGGAAAGCTAAATGCCCATGCCAGCCCGCGTTCATCGGTAGGGGTGCGATATCCAACTGATTGTCCCGGCGTGTTTCCGCGAGGGATATTAGACAATTTTAGATCCGGAAAATGAGATTTGACTTGATCAAGAGTAATACATGGTTGATTAACTACGAAAGAAACCAAAGATACGCTGTTATCACCATTTCCCCATAAACGAACATCCACATTACTGATCCGTGTGCCATCAGTTAACGTAAAGGGAGCTGAAGTATAACGGTCTTCTTTCTCCTGTGTATTATTAATCAGCGGTTGGTTAAACAGTTTACTGACATCCTCAACTTGTTTACCCCACACTGATTTCATTTCTTTAATCATTTGCCACAACGAATCTTGATTCATTTTATTATGCCCTGCATAGGTAAATATTGAAAATAGTGGAAGAACAATGAGGAATGTAGCTTTAATCATCCTACTTTCCATAGAATCCTCCATAGTAATCATTATAATTTAGATTAGTCCCTGAGGCTATTTCGCCTTTACCATACACTTTTCCTATTGCTTTGGCTGCATCAATGCGAGATAACTCACCACTTACCATTTTATCATAGGCAGAATTATATGCTTTTAGGTTTTCGGCACTTCCCGCTATATCAATATCAATACCGCCGTTTGCAAGGATCTCGCGTTGTATTTTAATGTTATTCAGCGTTGCTCCACCTTCATCCATAAGCTGGCTGTTGATGAAGCTTTCCTTACTCGAAGAATCTACCGCAACAGGATAAGTTGCATGCCCTGCCTCATGTGCCAGAGTTTGCACCGTTGTGGCTGTATCTTCCATGTGTTCAGGGTCCATGACAATCAATTTGTTATTCGTATCAGCGTAACTCCCCCCTCCTGCTGCTCCCGGCTGAATAGCCCACCCTTTATCTTTTAGATCTTTTAATTGTGTCTGAAGCGTTGGTGACTTATTGATTTCCTTAACTACATCTTCACTGAAGGGCATCACATCAGAGTTGTAGGAATTATTTTGATAGACGTAACTCCCTTTTAATGGTGGCGCTGATGCAAATTTTGTTGTTGGTTTTGGTCTGGTTGCTGCTGGCGCTGAAGCTGCGGGAGCCGGATTCTTAGCACTTTTATTCGGAGAAAACTTCTCCTGCACCGCCGCATCAATATCCCCTTTATGCCCCGATCCCGGCGCCGTTGTGCCCGGCTTGGTGCCCGACGTATTCAGATGCAGCTTACCGCCTGTGGTGATATACCCATCCCCTTCCACAAAGAAGTTAAACTCTTTGCCGATCAGGTTAATTTTGCCGTTAGCGTTAAGCTCAATAGCACTCTCGCCCGAGACCAGCCGCAGCTTCGTCCCGGAAGCAATGACGTACTGCTCCACCGCTGCATCCAGCTTGCCTTTACCCGTCAGGATCTCGGTTCCGCCTTTCACGGCCTGGATCTGATTAGCCTCCACGCGATGCAGCTCATTTTTCTTCACGTAATGGCTGCGCGCGCCGCCAACGGTGTGCGTTTCATCATTTTTAACGCTGGTGTCCATGTTGCGCTCGGCCTGGATCCACACCTGCTCTGCGCCCGCCTTGTCCTCAAAGCGCAGGGCGTTGGCGTTGTCCACGGAACCGTCCTTGGTGCGGCTCATAAAGCCCATCTGCGTCGCGGCAGCAGGCAGCGCCCACGGCGGCATGCTGGCTTCGTTATACACGCGACCAGTGATAATCGGACGGTCCGGGTCGCCGTTGATAAAGTCCACCACCACCTCATCGCCCACGCGCGGGATCTGCACCCCGCCGTAGCCCTG
>NZ_JBMKIC010000060.1:0-8329 GCF_049238665.1 Enterobacter cloacae complex sp. IR5450 | reverse complement strand
CGGCCTTTGAATGGGTTCATGTGCAGCTCCATCAGCAAAAGGGGATGATAAGTTTATCACCACCGACTATTTGCAACAGTGCCTCACGCCTTCATACGAGGTTTTCCGGGGGTATCGTACCCGCCATACCCTGGATGAATTTCTGGAGATGGCCATATCGCTGAATGCCATCCACCCGGATGAATATTTAACGGATATGCTGCTTAAGCCTCATGAGGTGATCGGCGCTCTGGCCGATGAAGGCGACCAGCTGAACAACGCCACCCCGGTTTATTTCTTCCCGGATACCGGCGTCTATGCAGCGGCCGTCAGTGAAACCCGGGTGCTCGATGCCTGGCTTTGCTGGCCATGCTACCCGGCGAACTGGTAACGCGGCCGTTGGAATTGCACCGGCAGGATACGAATTTAACCGACCCCGTGGCGGGAAGGTTATCACAATTGCATGTCCTCATCCCTCAAGCCCCCTGCCAGGCCCTAACGTGCTGTCAGGCTTCGCCTGATTCCCGATCTGCGCCGGTACTTCAGCCGATAACTTTTTGTTTTCTTTTTATTTTCTCCCCATTTCCTCAAAGTTCGCGGGCGGCGTGGACAGGGCACCATTGCCGCATGTGGGGTCTTAATAAGGGCAGGGTGGTCAGGTTTGCTCGATGCCGGGGGTAGGCCCTACCCTTTATGGGATGAGGACATGCAATTCACTAAATTAATCGACAGCACCGGTGGTGACTTATCTGTAACGGGTCAGTTTTGATACGGGGAATGTTTCAGGGTTAAGATCTGGAATCATAAAAATATACGCTCCCGTTCAGGACATACGACTTGAAATGGATAATGCCATTAAAGGAATTCCAGCCTTTCGTCGATAACAGTTTCTGACCATCGCCATAACCATGTCATGGAGGAGACTAACCGTGTTTCAGAGGTGAGCTGGTGCCTGGCAAAACATACAAACTCAAATATCAGGAAGCGAGTTTAGTTGTTTATAACATGCAGCCGTGTAACTGATTAGGTACCGGCAAAAGGAGGAAATAATGTTTGAAAACTACGTTTGTAAAATCTATGTAAGCAATGATCCTCATTTTAGTAGCCATCTCGAAGCAACTGCGTTTGGTTTCGATAATGGTCAGCAGCAAAAGATTCTCACCGCAGCCCATGTTGTTACCAATGCTCTTGGAAAAATTTATCCCGTCAGCAATACACTTAAACTTTACGTCAAATTTCTTAACCATCAAGGACTGGTGAACGAAGAGCCTGTTCTAGTCGATTTCATTCTCAATGAGGCTAATGACAGGGCAGACTTTAAAGACGGCATTCCGTTTGTTGACAGTGCAGAAATCGTATTACCAGCTGGAATACAACAGCCTGTAAGTAGTTACTTTAAGGTCCTGGCTCCCGCAGCTGGCATGGGTACATTGGGTGTCGGATATCCAATGAATGAGACAACAATTTCGACATTCCCTGGTGAAGTTTCAGGCATTTGGCCTTTAAATTGCTCAAATCATTTGACCTGCTCCCCGTTGATTAGTACACCCCGATGTTAGTAATGTCTTCATAAGCCACATGAGGACATCCCCATGAAGAAGCGTTTTTCCGACGAACAGATCATCAGTATTCTCCGCGAAGCCGAAGCTGGGGTACCCGCCCGTGAACTCTGCCGCAAGCATGCCATTTCCGATGCCACGTTTTACACCTGGCGTAAGAAGTATGGCGGTATGGAGGTGCCTGAAGTTAAGCGCCTGAAGTCGCTTGAGGAAGAGAACGCCAGACTCAAGAAGCTGCTTGCCGAAGCCATGCTGGATAAAGAGGCGCTTCAGGTGGCTCTTGGGCGAAAGTACTGACGACAGACCAGAAGCGGGAAGCCGTGATGTTGATGTGTGATGCGACCGGTCTGTCGCAACGTCGTGCCTGCAGGCTTACAGGTTTATCCCTGTCGACCTGCCGCTATGAGGCTCACCGTCCGGCTGCTGATGCGCATTTATCAGGGCGCATCACTGAGCTGGCACTGGAGCGCAGGCGTTTTGGCTACCGTCGTATTTGGCAGTTGCTGCGCCGTGAAGGGCTTCATGTTAATCATAAGCGCGTGTACCGGCTTTATCACCTCAGTGGCCTGGGCGTAAAACGCAGAAGACGTCGTAAAGGGCTGGCAACAGAACGTCTGCCGCTGCTCCGTCCGGCGGCGCCCAATCTGACCTGGTCGATGGATTTCGTCATGGACGCACTTTCCACCGGTCGCAGGATCAAGTGTCTTACCTGCGTCGATGATTTCACAAAGGAATGCCTGACGGTCACTGTTGCCTTTGGGATTTCAGGCGTTCAGGTCACGCGTATTCTGGACAGCATTGCACTGTTTCGAGGCTATCCGGCGACGATAAGAACTGACCAGGGGCCGGAGTTCACTTGCCGTGCACTGGATCAATGGGCCTTTGAGCATGGTGTTGAGTTGCGCTTAATCCAGCCGGGCAAGCCAACGCAGAACGGATTTATTGAGAGCTTTAACGGACGATTTCGCGATGAATGTTTGAATGAGCACTGGTTCAGCGATATCGTTCATGCCAGGAAAATTATTAATGACTGGCGGCAGGATTATAACGAATGCCGCCCGCACTCCACGCTGAATTATCAGACACCGTCTGAATTTGCAGCGGGCTGGAGAAAGGGTCATTCTGAGAATGAAGATTCCGACGTTACTAACTGAGTGTTGTATCTAATCGTGGGGGCAGGTCACATTCTCCCCAACATCTCACAACTCGCTTTGTAATAGCACATTTCAACACCGATGGTTGCTCTGGTGGACCCTATGTCGTCTCCGAGAATGACGAGCATTTTGTCATTGGAAGTCTGGTTGGAATAATGTCTGGAACCTGCCCAGATTCAAATCCACACATGTCTGTTCAGTCCGCTACTGATTTTTAGCAAAGTCAGTTCCAAAATGACGCTGGCACGATAGTTATTTTGGGTCTGCCCGATATGGCGTCTGCCCTTACTAACAGCAACAGCATTGAAACTGACAAACATGAACTCGAAAGTGCCACAATAGTAAGTCATGATTTCTTCATCACTTTTATGGTGCTCTTTTTCACCTATCACACAGCAAGTTATGAATACGAGGCCTGTAATGGACGCTACCGAAACTGAAGAGCTCGAAAAAATTCGCAAGAAGGCAATGGATGAAGTTACAAGTGCTCTTCAGGCGCTTGAAAATAAGTTCCCGGGTATTACTGAGGGCGCAGCAGCTTTGGCGGGGTCAGGCGTAGGCGCAGCGGCTTCCTTCGGTGCTCTCTATACGCTTGGTACAACGGGAGTGTCAGCAGCAGGCATAACCTCCGGGCTCGCTACAGCAGGGTCTATCGTCGGTGGCGGTATGGTTGCAGGCATTGCGGTATTGGCCGCACCTGTAGCTGTGTTAGGGATTGGCGGGTACGCGATAGTGAAACACAAAAAAAATGCGAAACTGACAGCCGCCCTTAGTCAGGCCATCCAAAAGCTCTACGAAGTTCAGGAAAGGTTGATGTCGAATGCGGAATATTTTAAGGCAGAAATTGCTGGCATCAAGGCAACAATCGACATGCTTACTAAGAAAGCTCCAAAAGGTAGCCTGGTCGCGGTGAGGTAAACACATGAGTCAGTCTCCTTATGATGATGAGTTCAGGGCCATCCGTTATATTCAGCTCCGTGGTCAGGATATCGCGAACGCTCACGAGACAATTAACAGTGATATAGAGAGCCTTAAGGCACAGTTGACCGGGCTAATCAGCGGCACTGAACTTGATGAAGCGGAGCATCTGGCGCTTAAAGAACATCATCTGCGAGAAATGACCCCTTCAGATACTGCCATGCATTCTACTGGTCTCAAGACTATATATAGCGAGGCTAACCAGCGTGTATGCGGTGATATTGGACTGGCCACAATACTCTCCACGGATGACTTGGCTGTTGTAGATGCCCGGATCCAGAATCATATTAAAGAATTTAATGATCGCTACGCACTCGACGCCTGGGATTATGCTATTGCCTGCGGATGCGGGCTCATAGCATCCATGCTGGATTTACTTTGCGTCAGAGCCCCGCCAAAACCTACGGTGAGCTTTACGGCAGAAGTGGATGGTATTTTCAATAAACAGGTGCAGAAAGCCTTCAATGCCATTTTGCCGGAGGACCTGAGTACAAAACTCTCAGATTTGTTCCCTATAGGGGCACCAGACAGTTCGATCAGCAGCGATTTAGTGGGTGCGGCCGGTGGCGTTTTGTCTCCCACAAATCACCGCTTAAGAGCTTTGTCACACGATCCCGTACTGGGCATTATTTTCGGTATAAAGGATATGCTGAACGGGACCTGTACGGTGGTTCAGAATGGACAGATCGTGGTTTATCCTTCCAGTAAAGGCGTTACAGACGAAACCAATATTTTCAGGCTCATCGCCAGAATGTTTGGACACCTGGCATCGGATGTTAATGCCCCCTCAGCAAAAGGAAACCGTGGCATGGGGTTACCGGCTCCTTTTATGGGGCTACTTCGTATGCTTGAGGGGATCCCTGTGGGGAGTTCTAACTTCGGCAAACAAATAGAGTACATGTATGTCAACGGGTATGACTTTCGTCAGTTTATCGTGACAAGTATTCCGATGAGCATAATGGAAGTTTTGATGCGGGTTTTCTATGTGGCGAAACAGGTATCGCTGGGAAAAGGAGCTTTTGGGGAGACCTTACTGGATACCATGCCGTTGCGGCTAAATCCACGCTTCCGGATGATGCTTGCCCTGGGTTATGGAACTTCCAGTGCTGTTAACGCAGGTAAAATGTATATCACCGGCAATATTCTCAATGCGAATTACGCCTCCTGGATGGGGTTGGCCTGGAATGGTTTTCACTCACTCAAGTGGTCCCTTTATCAGCGACACTTAAAGCTTTGGGCCGGTATTGAAAAGGCAGAACTGGAACGGCTTCAGAACAATATAGACAGCATCGAGGCATTGACCATCATAGCAGGAAACTTGCCAGTCAAGTAACATTCACCGGAGCACCTCCGGAACCCCATAGCCCACCAGCTGCTAAAAATGTCTGCCTTTGCTTTTAATACTCTCTCTGCCTCCTCCCCGAGGCAGAGAGTAGCTCGTAGTTATTTATACAGCTCACAACAGGGCCATAAGATACTCCGCTTCTCGTTTACCGATGATCCTGATCTGTCAGCTCTCTTACCGGATGCTGTACGAGCGTAACGGCTTATTATTGATAGTTCTCTCATATCAAACCTCATAAAGATTTATGCTGCCACTTAGTAACAGCCTAAAGGTTGTACTCTCTATTTAACAGCTTTTAGGCTGTTAATTTGATATTACAGCTTTTAGGGTGTATGTTTAGAAAACAGCGTACAAGGTGTATCAGAGGAACTACTGAGGCCAGCTTATGATCAATAATGATTACCCGTTAAACACGCTCAACCAGTTGCGTCCCTTGCTCATTGGTTTTCGCAAGGCGAATGGCCTGACGCAAAAAGACCTGTCCGAAAGGTTAGGGGTCACTCAACAGACATACTCACGTCTGGAAGCCAACCCTGCCAGTGCGAGCATTGAACGGCTATTCAAGGTGTTTTCTATCCTGGGCGTAAAAATCAGCTTCTCCTCGACAACCGCCTCTTCAGAGGGGAAGCAGACGGAAGAAATGCTTAAATCAAACTCACCTGCACGACAGGAGAAATGGTAACGATATGAGCCGGAAACAGCAGCGTCTGGCAATCTGGATGAACGGAATCAAAGTCGGATACTGGGAAAAAAGTAAAGGGGTAGACAGCTTACAATACCTTCCTGACTGGAGTGCAGACGAACAGGGAAGGCCGCTGTCATTGTCCCTTCCTTTTACTCCCGGGAACCAGGTCTGGCGTGGAAATGTGGTACGTGACTATTTTGATAATTTACTCCCGGACAGCGAAGGCATACGCAGACGTCTGGCAATGCGTTACAAGGCCGATAGCCTGGAGCCTTTTGATCTTCTGACGGAGCTGGGAAAAGACTGCGTGGGCGCGATACAGCTGCTTCATGACGGAGATGAACCCACAGATTTATATTCCGTGAAGTATCACCCGCTTACTGAATCAGAAATTGCGGCAACTTTGCGTAATACCACGGAGACATTGCTACCGGGCAGGCCAGAAGATAACGACGACTTACGTTTATCTATTGCCGGTGCTCAGGAGAAAACAGCCCTACTGTGGCATGAAGATCGGTGGTGTATGCCGGAGGGTAATACACCAACGACGCATATATTCAAGCTACCGCTCGGACTTGTGGGGAACATGAAAGCCGACATGCGCTCGTCGGTTGAAAATGAATGGCTCTGCTCGGTACTTCTCGAACAGTACGGGCTCCCCGTGGCAAGAACGCAGATTGCTCACTTTGAAGATCAGAAAGCGCTGGTGGTAGAACGTTTTGACCGAAAATGGTCAGGAAACGGACAATGGATCATTCGTTTACCCCAGGAGGATATGTGTCAGGCCCTGGGCATTTCGCCATTACGAAAATATCAGGCGGACGGCGGGCCAGGTATATCGGAAATTATGGAAGTTCTGAGTAATTCAGACCGTGCTGAGCGTGACAAAGCGCAGTTTTTTATGACGCAGATAGTTTTCTGGATGATGGCCGCAACAGATGGCCACGCTAAAAATTTCAGTATTTCTATTGGGCCACAGGGACGTTATCACCTTACACCACTCTATGATGTGTTGTCGGCATGGCCGGTGATCGGTCATGGGAACAATCAGATATCCTGGCAGAAGTGCAAACTGGCGATGGCCGTACGTGGCAGTAGCAACTATTACCAGATATATCGAATACAACGACGCCACTGGATCAGGCATGGTGAGATAACCGGCCTGAGTAAACAGCAGACAGAGGCGATGATAGAGGAAATCATCGCCAGAACCCCGGGTGTCATTGAACGTGTTAGCGGGCTTCTTCCGGACCAGTTCCCCCAGCAGCTTGCGGAAAGTATTTTTGATGGAATGAGGCAGCAATGCAGGCGCCTGGCTGAGAAATGACAGCCGCAATTTATAGTGTGCATGTTTTCAGAATAGCTGATGTAAGCGTGAGGATTCAGTATGACTGAAGAACAAAAAAGAATAGAGCGGGCTATTGAGTTGGCTTGTCGTTACGGCGGAACCGATGAAATGCATCATCTGCAATGGGTCGTGGATCAGATGGTAAGAGAACTTGCTGGAGAACGTTATGCACAGATTGTAGCAGATGCCACCAGCGGAGAAGATGGGCCTGATACTTACAAATGGAGTGTTGGGATCGCGCCTTAGCATCTGTCAGTCTGGGGATGAAAACGTACTTAACATCCAGCGAATTCCCAGACTTCACATTAAGACTAGAGTAACGGCCGCAATCACGTGAGAGAAAAAAATGGCAATTTTAGCAATCATTGCAGTTATCGCCCTGGGTGGGTACGCCTGCGGGTTTATTAAAGCCCGTGAGCTGAGCGCTTTGCGTAAAGAAATGAAACTATACGTGGATCGCATGGAAGCGGCGGAGCTGGACTTACACGCAATCAGAAGTGTAGCGGAGCACCGGTTGCACGGTGCAGGTAAACAGTTTGCCGACCTTTACAGCCGTATCGACGGTGCAACTGTGACGCTGACACCCGAAGATCAGCTGTTACTGGCAACGATGCCATTTAATATTCAGGATGTAGAAGACATCGTAAACGAGCGCGGTCCAAAGACAATTAGCGGCCGTCCATTCTGGGAAGTTGAGCCAGGCCCGCATGACTATGAATATGGCCCGCAATATCCGTATTTCCCAGACCAGCGCTAGGAAGAGATCAAGATGAGAGAGCCAAGACCCCGCCATACCTTGCAGGTCATTCGAGTGCCTTCTCTGGAGGTTCAGGATCTGGGGCTGACCAGCTTTGATAGCTGGCTTGACGAGAACGGTTATGACAAAACGAATGCCAGAAATAACCGTACCATCTGGGCGAGAGAAGGCGGATGGCATCTGAAACGTTGCAGAAATCTGGAAACTGGCACGGACGATTTCTGGTTTATCGCTTTCGATGGTAAAGGCGGAAAGATATACCCGCTGAAAACCCAAAGAGACTACCGGGCTGCATATCGTAAGCTGGAAGCAGAAGGTTATGCACCTGCGGTCATCGAGCAAATGACCACAGGCGCAGCATATAACCTGGCCTATCCACGTTCCACCCTAAAACAAGCTGAGACGGCCACCAGCGAACCAAAGCGGAAACCTGACGTAGATGGGGTCGTCTCAGAAAACGGAATCTATGGTCACTCCCGTTTTTGCAACACCGATTTTGACGACAAGTTGGCTTGCTTGAATCT
>NZ_JBMKIC010000059.1:0-8507 GCF_049238665.1 Enterobacter cloacae complex sp. IR5450 | reverse complement strand
CGCTGCGGCGCGGGGTGTGCATATTACGCTTTCCCGCTTCAGAGTCAAGCGTTTGTTTTGCTTTTCTCTGCTGACCCGGCGGCGTGTGTGCCGTTGTTCCGTGTCAGTGGAGGCGCATTATAGGGAGTTCTTCTGAAGTGACAAGAGGAAATTTAAAAAAAATTTCTGACCGTGTTTTTTTTCACCAAAAGCGATGAGATCCAGCTACAAATTGTTCTATTTGATGTATCTGCAACCACAATCACACCTGAGATGGCATAATTAGCCGCATCAATATCTAAGGAATAAAAGCGATGCCATTAAGCGCACAACAGCTGGCAGCTCAAAAAAACCTGTCCTATGTGCTGGCAGAGAAACTGGCGCAGCTGATCTTAGCGGGTAAATATGCTCCAGGTAGCATCCTGCCCAGCGAGATGGAGCTGGGAGATCAGTTTGGCGTTAGCCGTACAGCCGTTCGCGAAGCGGTAAAAACATTAACGGCGAAAGGGATGGTGCTTCCACGCCCGCGCATTGGCACCCGCGTTATGCCTCAGGGAAACTGGAACTTTCTCGATCAGGAGTTGCTCACCTGGTGGATGACCGAAGATAACTTTAATCAGGTCGTCGATCACTTTCTGGTCATGCGCAGCAGTCTTGAACCTCAGGCCTGTCTGCTTGCCGCCACGCTCGGCACAGCAGAGCAAAAAGCGCAGCTCAATACTTTGATGGAAGAGATGGTGGATCTGAAAAAGCACTTTAACCGCGAGCGCTGGATAGCGGTCGATATGGCCTGGCATGAACATATCTATAATATGAGCGGAAATCCTTTCCTGACCTCCTTTGCTTCTTTATTCCATTCTGTGTACCACACTTACTTTACCTCTATCACACAGGATGAGGTGGTGAAGCTGGATCTGCATCAGGCGATAGTCGATGCCATTCAGGAGAGCGACGGGCAGCGAGCCCTGAGTGCGTGCCAGGCGTTGCTGGCCGCGCCAACCCACCAGCAGGTAAATAAATGACAGAGAAAAAAGCACGCAGTATGGCCGGATTGCCGTGGATTGCAGCCATGGCGTTCTTTATGCAGGCACTTGATGCCACTATCCTCAATACCGCCCTTCCCGCCATAGCACAAAGCCTTAACCGCTCCCCGCTGGCGATGCAATCCGCCATCATCAGCTACACCCTGACGGTGGCGATGCTTATTCCGGTCAGCGGCTGGCTGGCCGATCGTTTCGGCACGCGTAAAGTATTCATGCTGGCGGTGACGTTGTTCACCCTCGGTTCTCTGGCTTGCGCCCTCTCCACCTCTCTGACGGAACTGGTTATCTTCCGCGTTCTACAGGGGATAGGCGGCGCGATGATGATGCCCGTCGCGCGTCTGGCGTTATTGCGCGCCTATCCGCGCAGCGAACTGCTCCCGGTGCTCAACTTTGTGACTATGCCGGGGCTGGTCGGCCCGATACTTGGCCCGGTTCTCGGTGGCGTACTGGTGACCTGGGCAAGCTGGCACTGGATCTTCCTGATTAATATTCCGATTGGTGTGGCAGGGCTGATTTATGCCCGTAAATATATGCCGAACTTCACCACGCCAAGACGCAGCTTCGATATGGGCGGCTTCTTCCTGTTTGGCCTGAGCCTGGTCCTGTTCTCCAGCGGGATGGAGCTGTTTGGCGAGAAAATCGTAGCAACGTGGCTGGCGCTGGCCGTCATCCTCAGCGGTATTCTGCTGTTCCTTCTATATATACGTCATGCGCGTCGCCATCCGACACCGCTTATCTCTTTATCTCTGTTTAACACCCGAACGTTCTCCGTCGGGATTGCGGGCAACATTGCCTCACGTCTGGGCACGGGCTGCGTACCGTTCCTGATGCCGCTGATGCTCCAGGTCGGTTTCGGCTATCCGGCCCTGATTGCTGGCTGCATGATGGCGCCCACGGCGATGGGCTCGATTCTGGCAAAATCGACGGTCACGCAGGTGCTGCGCTGGTTTGGCTATCGTAAGACGCTGGTTGGCGTGACGATCTTTATCGGATTGATGATTGCGCAGTTCTCTCTGCAATCTGCGGCGTTACCAATCTGGATGCTGATCCTGCCGCTGTTTGTGCTGGGTATGGCCATGTCGACGCAGTTTACGTCGATGAACACCATCACCCTTGCGGACCTCACCGACGAGAATGCCAGCAGCGGCAACAGCGTACTGGCGGTCACTCAACAGCTGTCGATCAGCCTCGGGGTTGCCGTGAGCGCGGCGGTACTGCGATTTTATGAAGGGTTTGACGGTACAAATACCGTTGAGCAGTTCCACTATACCTTTATCACCATGGGCGCGCTTACCGTGGTATCGGCGGTGGTCTTTATGTTGTTAAAACCAAAAGACGGCCGGAACCTGATTAAAGAGCGTCACAAAGAGAAGGCTAAACCGAACCGCGTTCCATCAGAACAGGAGTAAGCTGCAAACGTTGCTGTTGCAGCGTGGGCTGGGCCATGCGGTGGATCAACACATCGATGGCCAGCTCGCCCAGTTCATCTTTCGGCTGATGGATGGTGGTCAGCGGCGGCGTCATGTAGCGCGCCAGTTCGATATCATCGTAACCGACGATCGCCATGTCGTCCGGGACACGTAATCCCGCCTGATAAAGCGCCTGATAAGCTCCGAATGCCATCGCATCATTACCGATAAACACCGCCTGCGGGCGCGGCTCTTGCGCCAGCAGTTTCTGCATTGCTTCAAATCCACCGTTAAATTCGAAATCGCCGGTGATGCGATAGCCATCAGGAATGGCAAGCCCCGCACGTTCCATGGCCGAAAGATAGCCTTCCAGACGCAAGCGCGCCGGGGTTTTATCCAGCGGGCCGGTAATACAGGCAATGCGGGTATGACCTTTATCGATCAGATGCTGAGTCGCCATATCGCCGCCCAGCAGCGAGTTATCCTGGATCAGATCGCTGGTGCCGTCGAACGGCGCCCAGTCCATCATCACCGTGGGAATAGAAGGGTAGCGCTGGATGATCTCTTTCGAAGGTTGATGCGTTTCGGTACAGAGCAGCAGCAGCCCGTCGACGCGTTTTTGCATCAGCGTTTCCAGGTTACGGTTCATGCGCTGCTCATCGCCTTCGGTATTGCACAGCACCAGGCTGTAGCCGCGCTCGAAGCAGCTGCGCTCCACGCCGCGCACCAGTTCAGAATAAAAAGGGTTGGTACTGGCCGTGATCAGCATGCCGATGGTGCGCGTCTGGTTGAGCTTCAGGCTGCGGGCCAGCGCAGACGGCGCATAGTTGAGTTCTTTAATTGCAGCGTCAACTTTCTCCCGAATCGCCTCGCTGACGAAGCGATCGTTATTGATAACGTGGGAAACAGTCGAGGTAGAAACGCCCGCCATACGGGCGACATCTTTCATTGTGGCCAAGCGTTACCCCTGCTGACTTAAGAATTCATCAATCTCTTTACGCCATGGAACAGAAGGCTGAGCGCCTTTACGCGTCACCGCGATCGCAGCGGCGGCATGCGCGAAGCGGATCGCGTCATCCATTGCTTTTCCTTCCAGCAGCGCCGTTACCAGCGCACCGTTGAAGGTGTCTCCTGCGGCGATGGTATCAATGGCTTTGACCTTAAAGCCCGGCACGCGACGACCTTCGCCATTGACGCTAGCCCACACCCCACGGCTGCCGAGGGTGATGATCACGGTGCCGATGCCTTTATCATGCAGCGCAAGCGCGGCACGCGCTGCATCGTCATCATTTTCGACACGGATACCCGTCAGCTTTTCCGCTTCGGTTTCGTTCGGGGTGATAATATCCACCAGCGCCAGCAGCTCGTCTGATAATACACGGGCAGGTGCCGGGTTAAGTACGACAGAGGTATGATTTTCATGCGCAATTTTCGCAGCGGCCAGCACGCTTTCAACCGGTGACTCCAGCTGCATCAGCAGGGCTTCCGCTCCGGCGATGATTCCACGCTGCGCTTCGACGCGTTCAGTCGTTAACGCGGCATTAGCCCCTGCATGAATACCGATGACATTCTCACCTTCCGCATTGACGAAAATCAGCGCCACGCCGGTAGATTCCCCTGCAACCACGCTGACGGGTGCGATGTCGATGTTGTCGCTTGCGAGCTGTTTGCGTACGCGCTCGCCGGTATCGTCATCACCCGTACAGGCGATAAACGCGATATTCGCCCCGCTGCGTCCGGCGGCAACCGCCTGGTTTGCGCCCTTACCGCCGAACGCCACCTGATACTGATTGCCGGTGACGGTTTCGCCCGGAGTGGGGAACGTTTCAAGGTTAAGAATGTGATCGGCATTGATACTGCCAAGGACGACGAGGTTGCCTGCGGTTTTCATGTATTGAGGTGTCCATCTGAGAGTGCCACCGGTATTACCCGGTGGCGTATGCCACACTTTTCTTTTATTTGGTGTCCCTCAGGCAGCCAGCGACTGCCTGAATCGCCTTTACTGCTTAATGACCAGTTTCAGGTCAACAGGATATTTGGCCTGAACTTTTTCGCCCTTCAGCACTTTATCGGCAGTTTGCACGCCTGTCGCGCCAATCTGCTCAGGCAGCTGAGCGATGGTCGCAGCCAGTTTGCCATCATTTACTGCTTTTTCACCATCCGGCGTGCCGTCAAATCCGACAACCATCACATCTGATTTACCCGCAGTCTGGAGCGCACGCAGCGCACCGAGCGCCATTTCGTCGTTCTGTGCGAATACCGCCTGCACATCAGGATGCGCGGTCAGCAGGTTCTGCATGACGTTCAGACCTTTTGTACGGTCGAAGTCTGCCGGCTGGCTCGCCAGCACGTTGAATTTGTGCGCCGCTACAGCCTGCTGGAAACCCTCACCACGTTCACGGGCCGCGGAAGTCCCGGCGATACCCTGCAACTCAATCACTTTCGCGCCTTCACCGGCTTTCTTCGCGATGTAGTCGCCGGCGATTTTTCCGCCCAGTACGTTATCAGACGCAATGTGGCTGACCACATCCCCTTTCGTTGCCTGACGGTCAAGGGTGATTACCGGGATCTTCGCCTGGTTTGCCATCTTCACGGCATTACCGACCGCGTCGGAATCGGTTGGGTTGATCAGCAGAATTTTGGTGCCACGAACGGTTAAGTCCTGAACGTTAGCCAGCTCTTTCGCCGGATTGTTCTGAGAATCCAGCACCACCAGGTTGTAGCCCAGTTTATCTGCTTCTTTCTGCGCGCCATCCTTCAGGGAGACGAAGAACGGGTTGTTCAGGGTAGAGACAACCAGCGCGATGGTGTCCTTCGCCATGGCGTTAGCACTTACGGTTGCGCTCAGCGCGACAGCAGAAACCAGGGTAGCCAGTTTTTTCATGTTCATATCTAAGATGTCCTGTAGTGTCGTCAGTTACTGTTTTTTGTTGTCTACCAGTACCGCCAGCAAAATCACCACTGCCTTAACGATCATCTGGTAATAGGAGGAAACACCTAACAAATTTAAGCCATTATTCAGGAAACCGAGGATCAGTGCGCCGATCAATGTCCCAACAATGCGACCTTTACCGCCCGCAAGGCTCGTACCGCCCAGAACCACTGCCGCGATGGCATCCAGCTCATAGCCCGTACCCGCCGTTGGCTGTGCGGAAGAGAGGCGCGCCACTTCGATGATGCCCGCCAGAGACGCCAGCAGGCCGCACAGGGAGTAAACGATAATTTTGACTTTATTAACGCTGATACCGGACAGGCGCGTTGCCGCTTCGTTACCGCCCAGCGCATAGATATAACGACCCAGACGGGTATGGTGCAGCATGTACCACGCCGCCAGGAAAACGATAGCCATGATCCAGACCGGGGTCGGGACACCCAGCGGGCGACCGATACCGAACCAGCCAAACAGATCGGCGTTATCGGTAAAGCCGGTATTAATCGGGCTGCCGTTGGTGTACACCATGGTCACACCGCGCAGCAGCAGCATCATCACCAGCGTGGCGATGAACGCCTGAACGCGACCTTTCGCCACAATTACGCCGGTTACGGCGCCAATTGCCGCACCTGCCGCCAGCGCAGCGGCAACGGCCACCAGCGCGTTGACCTCAATACCGACAATCGACGCGGCGATCGCGCCGGTGAGGGCCAGCAGGGAACCGACGGACAGATCGATACCCGAGGTCAAAATCACCAGCGTCATCCCCACCGCCATAATGGCGTTGACAGAGGTCTGCTGAAGAATGTTGAACAGGTTATTGACGGTAAAAAAGTTCGGGCTCATGGTCGAGACAATCGCGATCAGCACCAGCAGGGCAATCAGCGATTTTTGTTCCATCAGCCATGCCTTTGTGAAATAGCGGCGACCAGAAACAGCCTGGGTAGTCATCTTCTTACTCCTGATTCACGCGATTAAGCTTGCCCACAGCGGCAGCCATCAGAACTTCCTGGGTGGCCTGCTCGCGAGTGAATTCACCGCCGAGATGCCCTTCATGCATGACGATAATGCGATCGCTCATGCCTAATACTTCTGGCATCTCGGAAGAGACCAGAATGATGCTCAGACCGTCGGCCTTGAACTGGTTAATCAGCTGATAGATCTCTTTTTTCGCGCCCACGTCCACGCCGCGGGTGGGCTCATCGAGGATCAGTACTTTCGGGCGCGTCATCAACCCGCGGGCAATCGCCACTTTCTGCTGATTACCGCCGGACAACAGGCCAATCGCCTGCTCCATCGATGGGGTTTTAACGTTAAAGAGACGGATAAAATCGCTGACCGCCTGCTGCTCATCTTTGTGTTTCAGGCTGCCGCCGCTGCGGCTGAAATAGCCTAGCGCAGTCAGGGACATGTTCTCTTTTACCGACATGCCCAGCACTAAGCCGTCGCGCTTACGGTCTTCAGAGATATAGACGATGCCATTCGCCAGCCCGTCCTGCGGCGAGCGGGTGACCACTTCATGACCGTCAAGGGTAACGTAGCCGCTGGTGCGCGGCAGTGCGCCATAGAGCACTTTCATCAGTTCAGTACGCCCCGCCCCCATCAGGCCCGCGACGCCAAGGATCTCGCCCTTGCGCAGGGTAAAGGAGACGTCATTCACGCCCGGTCCGCAGAGGTTATCCACCTTCAGGCGGATCTCACCCGGCGCTTTCTCCAGATGTGGATACTGATCTTCGAGCTTACGTCCCACCATCATTTCGATCAGCGAATCTTCGGTCAGGGTTGCTACTTCGCGCTCGGCAATAAACTTCCCGTCGCGAAAGACGGTGACGTCGTCGCAGATTTCGAAGATCTCTTTCATGCGGTGTGAGATATAGACAATGCCGCGGCCCTGGGATTTCAGCTCACGGATCACGCGGAACAAGGATTCGGTTTCGGTATCGGTCAGGGCGTCGGTCGGTTCATCCATAATGATGACCTTCGACTCGAAGCTCAGCACCTTCGCGATTTCCACCATCTGCTGATCGCCGATGGAAAGGTCGCCCACCAGTCGGTCGCTCTTAAAGCGCAGATTCAGCTTCGCCAGCAGTTTGTCCGCTTCGGCATACATGGTTTTCCAGTCGATTTTGCCAAACCGGTTCACAAACTCACGACCGAGGAAGATGTTCTCCGCAATGGTGAGCTGCGGGATCAGGTTCAGCTCCTGGTGGATGATGCCGATGCCCGCTTCCTGAGAGGATTTCGGGCCGTTGAAGGTGGTCTCTTTACCCAGCCACAGCAGCGAACCGGCATCGCGTTGGTAGATACCGGTCAGCACTTTCATCATGGTGGATTTGCCGGCGCCGTTTTCGCCCACCAGCGCCATGACGCGCCCGGAATAGACGTTCAGCGCCGCGCCGGAGAGGGCTTTTACGCCCGGGAACGACTTATCGATCCCTTTGAGTTGCAGTAATGCGTCCATGATGGCCTCAGAAGGTGACGCCAGCACAGAGAATGATATTCGCATACGGGGAACACTCCCCGCTGCGAATCACCGCCTGACTGTCTGCGGTTTGTTGTTTGAACTGCTCGTGCGTTGTGTAACGAATTTCTATGGTGTTTCCCTGGTGCTGTTGCAGTTGCTCAATGTGGCTGAGCAACGTTTCGTGGAGTTGCGGATTATGTTGTTTGATTTCCGCGGCGAGAATGGCCGCCTCAACCTGCATCTCCGCGGTGACCACTTCCAGTACCTGCATGAACGAGGGTACGCCCTGCGTTAACGCCATATCGATACGGGTTGTGCTGCGCGGAACCGGTAAGCCTGCATCGCAAACCACCAGCGTATCGGTATGCCCAAGACGGGAAATCACCGATGAGATTTCTGAGTTGAGTACTGTGCCTTTCTTCATTTTTTGCTCCACTAGCGAAACGTTTCGCTAAAAACAGTGTAGCCGCAGAAGTGTTCAGAAAACCATCATGACGTAACGGATTTGTGATCAACGTCGAAACGTTTCGCTAAGTTAAATGCAGAGGAGGTAAATGCAAAACGGTAACCGTCAGGTTACCGTTTTTTATGGTTGCGCCCTCTCCCTGTGGGCTGAGGGATCCCCAGTAATATGGTCATGCCACCATGACCATATTACTGTACTCTTTTCCCAGCTTTTT
>NZ_JBMKIC010000058.1:0-8773 GCF_049238665.1 Enterobacter cloacae complex sp. IR5450 | reverse complement strand
CGAAAATACATGCTGAGCGATGACGGGGAGATCGTCAAAATGAAAGGGGAGCCGATGGATGTGCCGGTGAACAGCTGGATCGATGTTCGCTTGGATATGCCAGAGGATAGCATCTGGAAAACAAGAGCTTCCGAAGCTTCTCTTGAACTGACAGAGCAGCCTGAGGACATTCAGCCTTAAAAATTAATAGGCGAACCCAAATTGATCTGCATTCCATTTGAAACTACTGTATATAAACACAGTAATAAAGGGAGTGCAGATTATGCCCCGAATTTCAGATATTCAGGCCGCCTTTATTGCGGCCATAGAGCTTAACCCAAAGGGCTACCGCTACCTGAGAACAGACAGCTTTATAGAAAAGTTGCGTGGTTTTAACTGGCACTTCACCCGAGCCGACGCCAATGCATGGATAGAGCGCAATCAGCCAGGCTTCGCTGACAAGACGACAGACGGTAGCGATAACCGGTACTGGATCCTGAGAAACATGGGGAGGGTCCTCTGATGGGATTTGCATCACCTGCTACCGATTACGTCGAACGCCAACTTTCTCCATCCGTTCTGTGCAACATAGGGGCCGAAAGCAGGGTGCTTGAAACAGATGTTGGGTTTGCAGTCATTGAGCCAGCCACGAAAAAAAGGCCAGGAGATGTATTGTTAATTTTGTGCGACGGCCACACGCAGTTTGCAAAACTGATGGGTAAGTCATTGATCACGGATGATGGCGAGGCAATAGAAGGAACCGCTCTGGAAGAGGTGGAAGTGTTGGGCAGAGTGACGTTCTTCATCAATCGTGCATTAGATGATGATTGCCCTGCAATATAGATAAAGTTCCCCATGCTTCACTGACGAATAACCAGCCATAAGCGGCTGGTTTTTTGTGTGGTTTGGTCGGAACGAGAGAATTTTAACCTCCATCCCATGATGGCATCCTAAAGCTCAAAGGAAGTTTTGCATAATCACTTCTTCAAAATCGCATTCCCCAAAATAAAATTTAAGTGAATGAAAAACATGGAGAAAAATGAGGATGAAAATGCAATAAAATCAGCCAGAAAAACAAAGTTAACTGGCTGATTAATAACATTTAATTGGAGGTTGTCGAACTCTGCTTCTGGAACAGTTCCCGGAAGACCGGATAGATGTCATCCTGGTCACGAATGTGCTGCATCGCAAAGTTATCAAACATCGCTTGCAGATGCTCATACTCACGCCATAGCGTCTGGTGGGCGCGACGGGTAATTTCAATGTAGCTGTAGTAACGCACCACCGGCAGGATCTTCTTCGCCAGAATTTCATGACACAGCGGCGAGTCATCCGCCCAGTTATCGCCATCCGATGCCTGCGCGGCGTAGATGTTCCACTGCGCCGGATCGTAGCGCTCCTTCACTACCTCATCCATCAGCTTCAGGGCGCTCGACACGATGGTGCCACCGGTCTCCTGCGAGTAGAAGAACTCATGTTCATCCACCTCTTTCGCCTGAGTGTGATGGCGGATGTAGACCACCTCCACGTTCTTATACGTTCTGCTCAGGAACAAATAGAGCAGAATATAAAAACGCTTAGCCATATCCTTGGTGGCCTGATCCATTGAACCTGACACGTCCATCAGGCAGAACATCACCGCCTGGCTGGAAGGCTCAGGGCGTTTTTCGTAGTTCTTGTAGCGCAGGTCGAACGTGTCGATAAACGGCACCCGGTCGATCTTCGCCCGCAGTTCGGCAATCTCTTTTCGCAGGCGCTCCTCTTCCAGCAGTTGCGCCGGTTCCGTGTTTTCTACTACTTTCAGGCTGGTTTCCAGCTCGCGCAGTTCGCGCCGTTTGCCTGCCGTCATCGCCGTGCGTCGCGCCAGCGAGTTTTGCAGTGAACGCACCACGCTGATGTTGGCGGGCACCCCATTTGCGGTATAGCCCGCACGATGGGTTTTGTATTCGTTGAGTTGACGGTGCTGATTCTTTCTCAGATTCGGCAGGGCCAGATCCTCAAACAGCAGATCGAGATATTCGTCTTTTGAAATCTGGAAGACAAACTCATCCTGGCCTTCTCCGTCCTGGCTGGCTTGCCCCTGACCGCTGCCAGAACCGCCGCCTCCGCCTTGGGGACGCTCGATTCTGTCATTCTGGACGAAGTGGTCATTACCTGGGTGTACACGATGGCGAAGGCCGCCACGCCCCTGATGAAACATCGGTTCGCTGATGTCATCGTTGGGGATGGAGACGGATTCGCCGCTGTCGACGTCGGTCACCGAGCGTTTGTTGATGGCCTCGGAGATCGACTGTTTAATTTGCGCTTTATAACGGCGCAAGAAGCGCTGGCGATTCACCGTGCTCTTGTTTTTGCCGTTAAGACGCCGGTCAATAAACCAGGTCATATATCCCCCGTACTGCATTTGCCAACTTGCAGCGTCCGTAAGTGCCGGACATTTTGTTGGCCCGGTAAGCGCGTTACCGGGCACTTGTTTTAAGACGATTTACGCACGCGCAGATACCATTCACAAAGCAGGCGGACCTGTTTGCGCGTATAGCCTTTTTCCATCATACGGTCGACAAAATCGTCGTGCTTTTTCTGCTCGTCGGTTGAGGTTTTGGCGTTGAACGAGATAACCGGCAACAGCTCTTCCGTGTTAGAGAACATTTTCTTCTCTATAACGGTGCGCAGTTTTTCGTAGCTGGTCCAGTTCGGATTGCGGCCGTTGTTATGCGCTCTGGCGCGCAGCACGAAGTTCACAATCTCGTTTCGGAAGTCTTTCGGGTTGCTGATCCCGGCTGGTTTCTCGATTTTTTCAAGTTCCGCGTTCAGGGATTCACGGTCAAACAGCTGGCCGGTATCCGGGTCGCGATACTCCTGATCCTGGATCCAGAAGTCAGCGTAAGTGACGTACCGGTCGAAGATGTTCTGGCCGTATTCGGAATAGGATTCCAGATAGGCGGTCTGGATCTCTTTGCCAATGAACTCGGCGTATTTCGGGATCAGGTAGCCTTTCAGGAACTCCAGGTAGCGTTCAGCCTGCTCCTGTGGGAACTGTTCACGTTCAATTTGCTGTTCCAGCACGTAGAACAGATGTACCGGGTTGGCGGCCACCTCCGCGTGGTCGAAGTTAAAGACGCGGGAGAGGATCTTAAACGCGAAACGCGTCGACAGACCGTTCATCCCTTCGTCGACCCCGGCGTAATCGCGGTATTCCTGGTACGATTTCGCTTTCGGGTCGGTATCCTTCAGGCTTTCGCCGTCATACACGCGCATTTTTGAGTAGATGCTGGAGTTTTCCGGCTCTTTCAGGCGCGACAGGATCGAGAAGCGCGACAGCGTTTCCAGCGTTCCCGGTGCGCAAGGGGCATGGACCAGCTCACTGTGGTTGAGCAGTTTTTCGTAAATCTTGATCTCCTCGGAGATCCGCAGGCAATAAGGCACTTTGACGATGTACACACGGTCAAGGAACGCCTCATTGTTTTTGTTGTTACGGAAGGTCACCCATTCAGATTCGTTAGAGTGGGCAAGGATAATCCCGTTAAACGGCAGGGCGGAAATACCTTCCGTCCCGTTGTAGTTCCCCTCCTGGGTGGCGGTCAGCAGCGGATGCAGCACTTTGATCGGTGCTTTAAACATCTCGACGAATTCCATAATCCCCTGGTTGGCACGGCACAGCGCACCGGAATAGCCGTAGGCATCCGGGTCGTTTTGCGCGTGATGCTCCAGCTTACGGATATCGACTTTACCCACCAGCGCCGAGATATCCTGGTTGTTCTCGTCACCGGGTTCTGTTTTGGCAATGGCGATCTGCTCGAGGATAGACGGCCACACTTTCACGACGCGGAATTTGGTAATGTCCCCGCCAAACTCGTGCAGACGTTTTGCCGCCCACGGCGACATGATCGTACCGAGATAGCGATGCGGAATGCCAAACTCTTTTTCCAGAATTTGCGCATCCTCTTGCGGATTAAACAGGCACAGCGGATGGTCATTGACCGGGCTGCGCTCGCCGTTGGCGCTCAGCACATAGATCGGCACGCGCTGCATCAGCGCTTTCAGCCGTTCAGCCAGGGAGGATTTACCCCCACCGACAGGACCCAGCAGGTAAAGGATCTGCTTCTTCTCTTCCAGCCCCTGAGCGGCATGCTTCAGGTAGGAGACGATCTGCTCAATGGCATCTTCCATGCCATAGAACTCTTCAAACGCCGGGTATCGGGCGACCACCCGATTCGAAAAGAGACGGGAAAGCCGTGGCTCCAGGGCAGTATCAACCATGTTTGGCTCACCAATAGCCATCAATAGCCGTTCTGCCGCATTGGCATAGGCACTGCGATCTTGCCGACAAATGGTAAGAAACTCCTGCAGTGTGAACTCTTCGTCCTTGGCAGCTTCGTAGCGCTGGCGATAGTGATCGAATATATTCATGGCATGCCGTCCTTTCGTTTTTTAGCACAGGATAAGAGCCGTTCGTATGAGTAGTGGAGGCTCCCGGAAGAGAATTTTTCGCACCTCACTGCCAGAGCAGCAACCTGTGTGCCAGGTCGAAGGCTATGAACCGCAGGGTGTTCAGCAAAACCTCTTCTTAAATTAAAGCGTAGATGGCAATTGCAAAACTTGCATACGGATAAAATCTACTTTCAATGACATATCAATAACTCATCCAAAAATTTCCACTGCGGTTATAAGCGAAAAGCGGGTTTTTCATTTATCGGTCACATAAATGAAAGCGGGATGTCATCTGAAAAATGAAAAATAACGGGTTAATCAAACGGATTAGTGCGCAAAAAATTTTGGGATGTACGGGAATGGCGGTTACACTTCACCCGCTGATTATTTGACTACAGGAAAGAATGGATTGTGACCAAACTCAAACTTCTGGCATTGGGCATCCTTGCCGCTACCGCAGCGAGCACCGTACAGGCTGAGAGCCAGTGGACTGTTGGCGCGGGTGCTGGCGTGATTAACAGCCCGTACAAGCAGTATGACCGCGACGTTTATCCTGTCCCCGTTGTCACCTATGAAGGCGATAACTTCTGGTTCCGTGGGTTGGGCGGCGGCTACTATCTGTGGAACGATACGGCCGATAAGCTCTCCATCATGGCCTATTACGACCCAACGCACTTTAAACCAGGCGACAGCGACAGCAATGCGCTTCGTCAACTGGACAAACGCAGAAGCTCACTGATGGCGGGGCTTTCTTACGTCCATAATACCGAGTATGGCTTCCTGCGCACTGCGCTGGCGGGCGATACCCTGGACAACAGCAACGGCTTCATCTGGGATCTGGCGTGGCTTTACCGCTATACCAACGGCGCAGTGACGCTGACGCCGGGTATCGGTGTGCAGTACAGCAGCGAAAATTACAACGACTACTACTATGGCGTGTCTAAAGCGGAGTCTCGCCGCAGTGGTTTGAATAGCTACAGCGCGGATGATGGCTGGGACCCGTACCTGGAACTCACCGCATCGTATAACTTCCTCGGTGACTGGAATGTGTACGGTACTGGCCGTTACATTCGTCTGAGCGATGAAGTGAAAGACAGCCCGATGGTCGACAAGTCCTGGTCTGGCATCTTCTCTGTAGGTGTGACCTACAAGTTCTGACCAGAACGTAATGCATTAAAACGGGGCGCTTGCGCCCCGTTTGTTTTTTATGATGCCTGAACAATATTAGCGCTTCACAATCTTGATCGTCTGGCCTAAGCGGGACGGTTTTTCTTCGCTGGTTTTCTGCGGCGCGGTCACGCACGCGGTTTCCACGCAGACGAAGGTTTTGTAACCGTCATCCGGGATATCCGCCATGCTGACGGAAAGGGCAGGGCCCGGGTTCCAGCCCACTACGTTGCTGTGGTGGTGATGAACCACATCAATACCGCGGTTCAGCGCGCTGTCGTGGATGACGCTACAGGCTTCCGGGTGCAGGTATACGCGGTCGGTACGATCCGGGAAAGTCTGCACGCCGTCGTCCAGCTTGCCTTCTTTCGCGTTATCCACTTTGTCGATAAAGGTATCGCCAAGTCCGCTCACCTTAACGGCCTGAATGTCGCCTACGTTGAAATAGGTGTGCAGGGCGGACGTTGTTTCGAATTCGCCGTGCGCTTCCAGTTCAATCTCGCAGGTTTTACCCAGCTTGAAGCGGGCATACAGGGTGAATTCATGTGGCCACAGGGCGCGCGTTTCATCATTCGCCTGGAGCTCAAAGGTCAACACCGCGCCGTTTTCATCTTCGTTGTGGGCTTTCAGCGTCCACTGCTGGTTACGGGCGAAACCGTGAGACGGTAATCCCTGCTGCGCTGACGGGCCAAACCATGGCCAGCAAATCGGTACGCCGCCGCGGATCGCCGCCCCTCTTTTGAACGAGGTGGCCTCGCTCAGCCACAGGCCTTCTTCTTCACCTTCTGGTTTCCAGGAGAGCAGGTGGGCGCCGTTGAGCGCGACGGAGGCTTTAACGCGCGGATGATCAACGACGATGATATCGGCACCGTCAATCTGACGGCGGGAGAGCACAGGGGTAAGTTGTTCGACTACCGGAAGTGCAAAAATTTTATTAATCATTAAGCAATCCTCTGTCTAAAAACAATAAAAAAGGCGACCGAAGTCGCCTTTTAGGATCAAGCACTCATCTCAACTTATTTGGAGATGTGAGCGATCAGGTCCAGTACTTTGTTAGAGTAGCCAGTTTCGTTGTCGTACCAGGAAACCAGTTTCACGAAGTTGTCGTTCAGTGCGATACCTGCTTTAGCATCGAACACGGAAGTGCACACTTCGCCGTTGAAATCGGTAGATACAACGTCGTCTTCGGTGTAACCCAGAACGCCTTTCATTGGGCCTTCGGAAGCAGCTTTGATTGCTTTCTTAATTTCTTCATAAGAAGCAGCTTTTTCCAGACGAACGGTCAGGTCAACAACGGATACGTTAGGAGTTGGAACGCGGAACGCCATACCAGTCAGTTTGCCATTCAGTTCTGGCAGTACTTTACCTACTGCTTTAGCAGCACCGGTAGAAGATGGGATGATGTTCTGAGCCGCGCCACGGCCGCCGCGCCAGTCTTTGTGAGACGGGCCATCAACGGTTTTCTGAGTAGCGGTGGTTGCGTGAACGGTAGTCATCAGACCTTCGATGATGCCGAAGTTGTCGTTGATAACTTTAGCCAGCGGTGCCAGGCAGTTGGTGGTGCAGGATGCGTTGGAAACGATGTCCTGGCCAGCGTAAGTTTCGAAGTTTGCACCGCGAACGAACATTGGGGTGTTGTCTTTGGAAGGACCAGTCAGAACAACTTTCTTCGCACCCGCAGTGATGTGTTTACGTGCAGTTTCGTCGGTCAGGAAGATACCGGTAGCTTCAGCTACAACGTCAACACCGATTTCGTTCCATTTCAGGTTAGCTGGGTCTTTCTCAGCAGTAACGCGGATGGTTTTGCCGTTAACAACCAGGTGGCCGTCTTTCACTTCAACGGTGCCGTCGAAACGACCGTGAGTTGAGTCGTACTTCAGCATGTACGCCATGTATTCAGCGTCCAGGAGATCGTTGATACCAACGATTTCGATGTCAGAACGTTTCTGAGCAGCACGGAAAACAATACGGCCGATACGGCCAAAACCGTTGATACCTACTTTGATAGTCATATATTCCACCAGCTATTTGTTAGTGAATAAAAGGTTGCCTGTAAAATTACAAAAACCTTACGCAGCGTCAAGCGGAATCGTGTCAATCATTGCGACAAATCAATCCTGTGACTAACGTTTGTGCGACTGACTCGCCTCACTTTCCCTTTGAGCTAGCAACCACATGGGGGCTGCGCCCGGAATTTTAAAGGCCTCGCAGGATTAAAATGTGAAATTGATCACAATTGCCTGACCGCCTTTTCGCGACACATAAGTTTAGAACAAAAGTGCACGCGCGGGTGTTAATGTTTTGTTAGAATCTGGGTTAAAAGATGTCTGTTTCAACAGCGAGATGTAAGCATATGTCGAACCAACGTAACCCCGACGATTTGAAAAAAAACCTTACAGAGATGCAGTTTTACGTGACGCAAAATCACGGCACAGAACCGCCGTTTTCCGGGCGTTTGCTGCACAATAAACGGGAAGGTGTCTACCACTGCCTGGTGTGTGATGCACCGCTGTTTAACTCCCAGACGAAGTACGATTCTGGCTGCGGCTGGCCGAGTTTTTACGAGCCTGTCAGCGATGATGCGATCCGCTACCTGACGGACACCTCGCACGGCATGGTGCGCACCGAAATTCGTTGCGGGAACTGCGACGCCCATCTCGGGCATGTCTTCCCGGATGGCCCGCAGCCGACGGGGGAGCGTTTCTGCGTAAATTCGGCTTCCATGAGCTTTACCGATGATGAAAACGGCGACCAGACCAAGGGTTGAAAAAACGATTCAGCAAATTATTCCTTTGAAAGGGAGAGATCATGAATATTGATGACATGATTGCAGGTATGACCCCGGAGGTTTATCAGCGTCTGGTGACGGCCGTTGAGTTGGGAAAATGGCCGGACGGTGTGGCGCTCACACCTGAGCAAAAAGAGAACAGCTTGCAGCTGGTGATGCTGTGGCAGGCGCGTCACAATACCGACGCCCAGCACATGACCATCGACACTAACGGTCAGATGGTGATGAAAAGCAAGCGCGAGTTGAAAGAAGACTTCGGCATCACGCCGAAGCCGATTGCGACGATGAAAATGCAATAACGGTGCGGGTTTATGCCCTCACCCAACCCTCTCCCTGTGGGCTGAGGGATCCCCAGTAATATGGTCATGCCACCATGACCATATTACTGTACTCTTTTCCCAGCTTTTT
>NZ_JBMKIC010000057.1:0-13918 GCF_049238665.1 Enterobacter cloacae complex sp. IR5450 | reverse complement strand
CTTGAGCGGTAAACGAGTGAGGGAATTTCAGGTAAGATACTTCGGATGAGGAGCAAAAAGGTGGTTTATACTTCCTATACCCAAGCCACCACAATAATCGCCAGCAACAGTGAAGGGATCGACAGCAGGGTGTCCAGAATGTGATTCAGCACCGCGGAGCGCAAACCGTGTGTTGCCCCGGCAACCACGCCAAGCAATAAGCCACACAACGTGGCGGCAAGGGTGACGACAAACGCACCGCCCACGGTCGGGGCCGCACCGCTAAGCAGGCGGCTTAAAACATCACGCCCCAGGTCATCAGTCCCGAGGAAGAAAGAGACTTCGCCATAGCGTGACCATGACGGCGGCAAAAGCTGGTAGCCAAGAAACTGCTGGTCGATGCCATAAGGCGCGAACCAACCACCAAAAATACACAGAATTGCCAGTCCAGCACAGCCATACAGGCCGATCATTGCGGTTGCATCGCCGTAAAAATTGCGCCATGCGGTGCGCAGCGTACCAGGCGGGCGCTTTTCGCTGTAGACGCTATCGTAAGGCATACCATTCCTTATGTTTCAGAGGGTTAGCCATAGCACCCAAAATATCAGAGATCACGTTAACAATGATAACCAGTGAGCCAATCACCATCACACCCGCCGAAATCGCCGCGTAATCCTGCTGGCGAATCGCGTTAATCAGCCAACGGCCAAGACCTGGCCAGCTAAAGACCATCTCGGTGATCATCGCCAGCGTCAGCATGGTGGAAAACTGTAACCCCAGGCGCGGGATAACCGGTGGGAGAGCGTTGTGCAGTACGTGACGGCGTAAAATCGTTAACCGTGACAGACCACGAGTCGCCGCCGCTTTGACATAGTTTTGATCAAAGACCTCAATAGTGCTGATACGCATCAGACGAATAACTTCCGTCGTCGGTGCCACGGAGAGCGTTAACACCGGAAGCACCATATGGCGGATGGCACTGACCAGCATTTCATCGCGCCAGGGCGAGTCGGAGATCCAGGCGTCAATAATGGCAAACCCGGTTACGGGTTTTACTTCATAAAGCAGATCAAAACGCCCTGATACGGGTAACCAGCCGAGGGTTAGTGAGAATAGCAACGTCAGCAGCAGCGCCAGCCAAAAAACCGGAATAGAGAAGCCCATCAGAGCCAATGCGCTGATGCAACGATCCTGCCATTTATTACGCGTTATGCCCGCCAACATGCCGATGGGGATCCCGACCATTAGTGCAAAACCAAATGCCAGAATGCACAGTTCCATTGTTGCCGGGAACACCTCTTTCAGTTGTTCTGAGATCAACTGGCCGTTAATACTGGACACACCAAAATCCCAGTGAATCAGGCCATTGAACCAGAATACCCAAGCGTTCCACAGCGATGCGCCCTGTAACGGCGCATGGGGGGTGAAATAACTCAGACTGAAGCCAATAAAGGTCAGGAAGAACAAAGTGACCAGCAATAATAAAAATCGGCGTAGGGTGAAGATAATCATGGTTTTTTCACCTCGTCAGCCTTTTCCCTGGAAACCCCGGCAAAAGAAGCGTTGCCGAACGGACTGAGCACCAGCCCTTTGATGTCATAGCGGTAAGCCTGCAAACGGAGCGAAGAGGCCAGAGGCAGGATCGGCAACTCGCGCGCAAGAATATTTTGCGCTTCGTCGTAGGCATCAATTCGCGAGGAGAGTTGTTGCGAAGAGAGGGCTTTGCGCAAAATGCTGTCAAACTCGGGATTGCACCAGTGGGCAAAATTGGTCTGCGAGTTAATGGCGGCACAGCTAAGCATCGGTCGGAAAAAGCTGTCAGGATCGTTACTGTCAGTTGCCCAACCGGACAACGTCAGATCATGGTTCATATCCATTAATCGCGCCTCCTGAAAACGGCCCTCTACCGGGATGATCTTCACTTTCACACCCACCTGAGCCATATCAGCCTGAATCAGCTCTGCGGTTTTCAGCGGACTGGGGTTCCAGGCCTGAGAGCTGGTAGGTACCCAGAGTTGTAACGTCAGGTTTTCCAGCCCCAGCGCTTTTAACTGCTCGCGCGATTTTGCCGGGTTGTACTCGGTAATTTTAGCTTCGTTGTCATAAGCCCACGAGGCGCGAGGCAAAATAGATGCCGCGGTTTCCGCCGTACCGTAGTAAATAGATTGCATTAACCGTTGGTTGTTAATGGCCAGCGCTAGCGCATGTCGTACGGCAGGGTTGTTCAACGGCGGTTTATCCGTGTTGAACGCCAGATAGGCGATATTCATCCCCGGACGCAGCGTCAGGCGCAGCCGCGGGTCATCACGCAGTATGCTGAGCTGGCTGGCGGCAGGCCATGCCAGGACGTCGCACTCGCCGGTCAGTAATTTCGATAAGCGTCCGGTCCCGCCAGAGCCGAGATCCACCACGACCTGCGGCATCAAGGGGGTACCACGCCAGAATTTTTCATGCCGTTGTAGGCGAATATATTGGCCTGCACGATTTTCTGAAAGTTGGTACGGGCCTGTGCCGACGGGTTGTCTGTCGAGTAATTCCTGGCGATCCTGTTTTGCTAATTTGGCGGCATATTCGGCCGACATCACAGAGGCATAATGTGTGGCAAGGTGCCACAAGAAGGAGGCGTCGGGTTGATTTAAGCGAAATTCAACGGTGTTGTTGTCCAGTTTACGCACGCTTTGGACGTTATCGGCGAACTGCAGGCTATCAAAATAAGGAAAACTGCTACCATTGACATTATGCCACGGATGCTGGCGATCAAAGATGCGCTCGAAGGTAAATACCACATCGTCCGCATTTAGTTTGCGGGTGGGCGTGAACCAGGCAGTCTTTTGAAACGGAACATCGCGTCGTAAATGGAAGCGGTAGGTTGCGCCGTTATCTAATACTTCCCAGCTTTCAGCCAGTTCTGGCACCAGGCGATAGGTGTAGGGATCGACATCAAGCAGTCGGTCATACAATTGGGCCGCTAATGTGTCTACGATGAGACCGCTGCTTGCTTTTTGTGGATTGAACGTATTGACCTGCCCGCTAACGCAATAGACAAAGCCACTGTCACGAATATCAGCGTACGAGGCCTGCTCAGGCGCAGCTGCAGCCTGACCACTCAGAAATCCAGCCATCACGATCAGAGATGATAAAACCAGGCGCATAATTTTAAAGGGTTATATATAAAGAAGCTATCTTACTAATACTTAATGACATTTGCCATTACCGTTTGTTTTTGGGGCAGTGGGGTTGATAACCGCGAATTCGACATCGCGTACTGGTCAAAATTCATACCCGCTATCCACTTTGCATATACTCTTGTAGCTATCTTAGCATTTTCATGGCCCCTCTGACTCGCTTAAACGCTGGATTTGCTGCCAGAGAGATTATGTGAGGTGTCTGACGGGGAAAATGAATCTGTTGTGTGGGAGGCGGGAAGAGTGAATTTCTTCCCGGCTGAGGTATTACTTCTGGATTTTATTAACGCGCACCACCGGCGGTTGCATTTTAGCGTCAAGGCTACCGTTAATGCTGATCATTTGATCGGGTTTTATCGTTCGGCCATCAAAGACCGCAAGCGGGATTAGCGTATTGATACTGCCGGTTTTGTCACGGAAGATAAACTTATCTCCTCCCTGATCCTCAATGAGATTACCTCGTAAAGAGATGGTCGCACCGTCATGCATGGTTTTAGCTTGTTCGACGGTCATGATTCTTGCATTTTCAGTGCCGCGATAGCCTTCATCCAGTGCATGGGCAGGTGGCGGGGCGGTATCTTTTTTCAATCCGCCATTATCATCGGCAAACGCTGATGGCAATAAAAAACAGAACAGTAAGGGGGCGAACGATATTTTCATAGAGCCTCCATTGAAATTGATTTGACTTATTAAGTTTGGTAGCTATTTATTAATCTGGCGAGTGGGATAAGTCTCAAATTGTAATTTTTCAATAAAACAACGGCTTGGTGTTATATAAGCGAGGCGGGGAGATGAACAGAGAGAAAACCCATTTTCAAGGAGTAAAAGAGAGCCTGCGTTTTCTGAATTTTGAATCTGGCTTTCACAAGATTGGTTTTATCTGTTTGCTCTGCATTGTTTTTCTTGCTTCGGTGGGAGCGTTTTCCGGCGGATATTTAAGTGAGGTGACGAGAAAAAACACCTTAAAGACAACAGGGTTACAGTACGAAAGGTTTGGGCGCTTGCAAACGGAATTTAAATTTAAAATCTCTGCACAAAAGTATGATTCTGTGAACAAGACGTTGCGCATTGGCGGCGATTTCAACAAATTTTATGAAATGGAAAATATTTGGCCGCAGCCAGACAGCATGTACAGCAAGGGGAACGATCTTTACCTCGTCTACAATGATTCTGAAGCAATGCAGAACTTTACTATCTGGCTGCGGGTTACGCCCGTGAAGCCAGGAAGCGTAAAGAGTTTTCTCCAGCTAAATGGCGAACCTGAAATCCGCTTCAGACAATTTATTTATCCCTAGGAGGTGAGTATGGAGATGGTCTTCCGGGCATCCGCCATTTACCTTATTTTGCTGGTGGTTTTCAAAATAGCAGGTCGCCGGGCATTATTACAAATGACCAGCTTCGATCTGATTTTATTACTGATTATCAGTGAAGCAACTCAACAAGCCTTGTTGGGTAATGATTTTTCGATAACCGGCGCCATGATCACGATTGTCACTCTGGTTACTATTGATATTCTGTTCGGTTTCATTAAAAAAAAGGTGGGTGGGGCCGAATCCGTGCTGGATGGTTCCCCGGTTATCCTGCTTGATCACGGGATCCCTTTATTAGATAAAATGAAGAAAGTGGATGTCTCTCTTGAAGATATATTAGTCGCTGCGCGACAAAATCAGGGGATTACCGAATCAAGTAAAATCAAGTATGCCATTCTGGAACGCAACGGACATATTTCTGTCATTCCTGAAGAGAATTAGCGAGGCGGTAATGAATACGGAGTACAATGACGCAAAAACAGTCAATGAACTGACAAAACGGCTTGCAAACACGCTCATTGATAGCGATTTAACGTTGACCACCGCAGAATCCTGTACAGGAGGAAAGCTGGCCGCGGCGCTTTGCGCACAGGCGGATACCGCAGAATTTTATGATATCGGCGTTATAACCTTTAGCGATCGCGCCAAGCAGAAAATGCTCGACGTGCGGGCCAGTACGCTGAAGAAATATAGCGCCGTTAGTGAGCAAACGGTCAGTGAGATGTCTGTAGGAATACGTCAGCAAGCCGAAACCGATATCAGTATAGCCATCAGCGGATATGCAGGGCCGGAGGGTGGGGAGGATGGTACTCCCGCAGGAACCGTGTGGTTTGCGTGGAATTTCCGCGGACAGATAATAACAAAACGTGAGTGTTTTTCCGGGGATTGCCAGGACGTCATTGAAAAGGCGGTACGTTTTAGCCTGGCGGTATTGATTGAAGAAGTGTCAGCCTGGAAGAACAAATAAATAAACCAGGACTTATCCTAGGAAATATTTCAATGCTATGTGAAGTTATCGTCGTGAGAGCCAGGTTAATATTAGGAGAAAATTAAGTGGTAGGTAAATTATAAAGACCATGTCATTCATTTTGTTCTACGCTTATTAGTCTTTGCGATGAATGATGACTCACGAGAGGTGATTGAATGACTGACCTAAATAAAGGAAAACAGACCACCAATAAAACTAATTCAGAGCGTTTTCCGCAGCCGCCTTTTCCACATCAAAAACAACCTTTTCCGGGGCTCGCCGGAAAAATGCAACCGCGCCCCGATCATGGCGAACAAAGCTATCAGGGAAGCGGCAGGTTAAATGGTCGCAAGGTATTAATTACCGGTGGTGATTCAGGTATTGGGCGTGCTGTTGCCATTGCCTATGCCCGCGAAGGCGCCGATGTCGCGATTAATTATTTACCTGAAGAAGAGGACGATGCTCGTGAGGTTGTTGAGTTGATAAAAAAAGCTGGGAGAAAAGTTGCGGCGATTCCCGGCGATATTCGTGACGAAACTTTTTGTAACCATCTGGTAAAACAGGCGGTAGACGCGCTGGGAGGGTTGGATATCCTGGTGAATAACGCAGGCCGTCAGCAATTTTGTGAATCGATCGAAGACCTCACCACAGAAGAATTTGATGCGACATTCAAGACCAATGTCTACGCCATGTTTTGGATCACCAAGGCGGCTATTCCCCATTTCTCCCGAGACAGCGTGATTATTAACACCTCATCGGTACAGGCTTATGAGCCGAGTGAGATCCTGCTTGATTATGCTCAGACCAAGGCGGCGATAGTGGCATTTACTAAATCGCTGGCGAAGCAACTGGCCCCTAAAGGGATCCGTGTAAATGCTGTCGCGCCTGGGCCGTACTGGACGGTATTGCAGTGCTGCGGCGGCCAACCACAGGAAAAAATTGAGAAATTTGGTGCAAATGCGCCGCTTGGTCGCCCTGGCCAACCGGTAGAAATTGCTCCGCTGTATGTCACTTTAGCGGCTGAAGAGAACAGCTATACATCCGGTCAGGTATGGTGTTCTGACGGGGGGACCGGAACCCTCTGACGTTTATGCCCCCGAAGTCGAAACGTCTGAGGGGGAAAGCCAGCCCGGACAATATTGTATAAGGGCAGGGGGCGGCATATACCGCTCCCTGAACATTAACCCATGACAGCGATACCAAGACGTTCCAGGAGCAACGATGCCTGGTAGCTGTCCAGTTTGACGCCTTGCAAATCAACCCCGCGGATATCTAAATCGCCCAGTTCCGAATTGGTCAAATCACAGTGCGTAACGTTTGCTGCTCGCCAGTCGAAGGATGAAAACTCGCCGCCAGAGAGGTCTGATCCACTGAACGTTGCGCCCAGCACCTGAGTACCCATCCAGCGGTTTTCCCACAGCTCGCACTTTTCCAGTACGACTTTTGAAAAGTTGGCGTAGCTTAAGTTGGTATTGGTGATATAGGCGCTACAAAACCAGGTGCGGGTGGTGATCATATTCATAAAACTTGCGCCGCGAAAATCTGACCCTTGTGCCCGGCAGTGGCGAATTTCGATTCCCAGCGCATTGATATTCCTGAAATCAGCCATGGAGAGATCACAACTTTTGAAAATGGCATCTTTCAGGTTAGCGCGACTAAAATTACATCCTTTCTGACTTTCTCGATCATAAAACTGGCAGCCAATAAATTCAGTGCCGCTAAGGTCGGCACCCGAAAAATCACAGTTGAAAAATGTGCTATTTTCAACTTTTTCACCGGTGAACCTGTTTCTGTCAATTTTTTCGCCAACTAACGCCAGAGTCATCATGATTAACCTGTTTTTTTATACAGTGATTGCAACATGGTAAACTGTTTTAACTCTCGCGTCCAACGTCTGCCCCTGCACGCTAAATTTGGTGTTTCTTCAGTAATGCGCGGAGTTGATGGTAGGTCAGACCTAATAATTCAGCGGCTTTTTTCTGATTAAATTTCGCCTGCTGTAAGCTGGTTTGCAAAAATTCCTTCTCCTGCTGCTGTTGGAATTCACGCAGATCCAGCGGTAGGGTTACTGATGTATGTCTGGTTTCTTGCGCCAGCGGCGGTGCGGCGTGACGCCTGAACGGGTCAATCACAATCTCATTCAGTGGGTAATCGCTGGTCCCGTGTCGGTATACCGAACGCTCCACGACGTTTTTCAGTTCACGAATATTGCCCGGCCAACGGTAGTGGAGGAGCGTTTCTTTGGCCTCATCGGTGAACCCAGGAAACAACGGTAACCCGATCTCACGGCACATCTGAATGGCAAAATGTTCAGCCATTAACATGATATCGCTTTGACGTTCGCGTAACGGGGGAAGTTGCACCACGTCAAAGGCCAGACGATCCAGCAGGTCGGCGCGGAACGTGCCTTCACTCACCATGCGTGGCAGGTCGGCGTTGGTTGCGCAAACCAGTCTTACATTGACCTGCAGAGGTTGGCTACCGCCTACGCGTTCCAGCTCTCCGTACTCAATAACGCGCAGCAGTTTTTCCTGTACCAGCATCGGGGCGGTTGCCAGTTCATCAAGAAACAGTGTGCCGCCATCGGCGCGCTCGAACCGACCTGGGTGACGTTTCTGCGCGCCGGTAAAGGCGCCCGCTTCGTGCCCAAAGAGTTCGGAATCAAGTAAATTTTCGTTGAGCGCGGCGCAGTTAAGTGAAATAAACGGGCCTTGCCAACGGGTTGAGAGGTAGTGCAGGCGGTTGGCGATAAGCTCTTTCCCTGTTCCTCGTTCCCCAATGACCAGCACAGGTTTATCCAGCGGCGCGAGACGAGAAACCTGCTCCAGCACTTCAATAAAGCTGTTCGCTTCGCCCAGCAGATTATCTTTGTATCCTGCCATGATGAAATTCACCATTTGTTAGTGTTATTCACCAATTTACCCTATTTATCCCGACAGGTAAAATTAGTTATTTTCAAATATTTCAATGAATTAAAAAGTTGGCATGCGAAGTGCATTAGAACAGCAGCAGGGCATTGCCCGATATCAGAACAGTAAGTGAGGATTACATTATGGGTATTTTTTCTCGTTTTGCCGACATCGTGAACGCCAACATTAATGCGTTGCTGGAAAAGGCTGAAGATCCGCAGAAGCTGGTGCGGTTGATGATCCAGGAAATGGAAGACACGCTGGTTGAGGTGCGCTCCAACTCCGCACGCGCGCTGGCAGAAAAGAAACAGTTATCGCGTCGTATTGAACAGGCCAGCGCCCAACAGGCAGAGTGGCAGGAAAAAGCAGAGCTGGCGCTGCGTAAAGAAAAAGAAGATTTGGCGCGTTCTGCGTTAATCGAAAAGCAGAAACTGACTGACCTGATTGCCTCCCTGGAGCATGAGGTGACGCTGGTTGACGATACGCTGGCGCGTATGAAAAAAGAGATCGGTGAACTGGAAAACAAACTCAGTGAAACCCGTGCTCGTCAGCAGGCATTGATGTTGCGCCATCAGGCGGCGAGTTCTTCCCGTGATGTTCGTCGTCAACTGGACAGCGGCAAACTGGATGAAGCGATGGCTCGCTTTGAATCTTTTGAGCGTCGTATCGATCAAATGGAAGCTGAAGCTGAAAGCCATAACTTCGGTAAGCAGAAGTCTTTGGATCAGCAATTTGCTGACCTGAAAGCAGATGATGAAATCAGCGAGCAGTTGGCGCAATTGAAAGCCAAAATGCAGCAAGACAAGCAATAATAATATCTGGCGGTGCCCGAACGCGCCGCCGCTCATCACCTGTAAGGAGTACTCATGAGCGCGCTATTTCTGGCCATCCCGTTAACCATCTTTGTGCTGTTCGTCTTACCGATTTGGCTCTGGCTGCATTACAGCAATCGTTCCAGTCGCGGCGAGCTGGCGCAAAGTGAACAACAGCGTCTGGTAGAACTTAACCAGGACGCACAGCGGATGCGTGAGCGCATTCAAGCGCTGGAAGACATCCTTGATGCTGAACATCCAAACTGGAGGGACCGCTAATGGGGGGCGTTAATCTGAATAAAAAACTGTGGCGTATACCGCAGCAGGGCATGGTGAAAGGGGTTTGCGCGGGTATTGCGCATTATCTCGATGTTCCTGTGAAACTGGTGCGGATCCTGGTGGTGCTGTCCATCTTTTTTGGTCTGGCCTTTTTCACCTTTGTCGCCTACATCGTACTGACGTTTGTGTTGGATCCGATGCCAGACAACGTGGTTTCCGGAGAACAGCAGCCATCAAGCGGTGAGCTATTGGATGCTGTCGATCGTGAACTGGCTGCAAGTGAAAAGCGTTTGCGTGAGATGGAGCGTTATGTAACGTCTGATACTTTTACATTACGCAGCCGCTTCCGCCAATTGTGAGGTTAGAAATGAATAATCGCTGGCAACGTGCCGGGCAAAGGGTTAAGCCGGGCATTAAAATAGCAGGTAAGCTGGTGCTACTGACTGCGCTGCGCTATGGCCCGGCTGGGGTAGCAGGGTGGGCGGTGAAGTCCGTGGCCCGACGTCCGCTAAAAATGTTGCTGGCGTTAGTATTGGAACCTTTGTTGAGCCGGGCAGCGACAAAATTGTCGAAACGCTATTCAGGTAATCAACCCTGATATCCGAAACAACAAAAGCAAGCAACATTTAGTCAACATTCCCCCAGTTAATTTGCGGCAGAGTAGTCTCTTGTGTCATGGGATCGCTACCAATAGAAATGAAGGTGAAAGCGACAGACTCCATTATGCAGGTATCGGTGTGAATTACGCATTCTAAAATGCACTGGGGCATTGTTATGCCCCAGTTTTTATACCAGTGAGTCGGCTAACGATATTTGTGTACCCACGGTGATATTTTGTAAACCTTTCTCACCGGCAATCAGGCTAAATAATAAATTACAGCTTTGTTCGCCGAGCTGCTGGGTTGGGACATCAATGCCTCCCGGCACGGGCGTCAGCATAAATGACAACAGTTCATTACAGTGACGGTATACGGCACCGGCTTGCCGTCACGGGTCATAGACAGACGCGATTCCAGATTTTTGACATCAGCGGGGGCATTGAAGGTCAGGCCGATAATGGCGTGTTTTTTCATCGGATCTTGCGGATCCTGATAGAACTCCGCCCGGCCGCCGCGATAATAAAACTCAGGGGTGGTAAAGGTTTTTTGTTTCTCTGTTAACGCCACCTGCGGAGCCAGCAGTGTTTTGGCATCCATATCGACGGTGTAGGTTTTCCCCATCGGGAAGGTTTTTTTCGCCGTGAATACCAGCTTACGGTCATTACGCCACTGCCACTCACCTTCCATTGCGGGGGTCAGGGTAATACCGGCGGTGACCGGTTTACCGATCAGCGTTACCGGTGCGGCAGAGCGGGAGAATGTCACCACCACAATCTGCGCTGAATTATCATCACGGTTATAATTAACCGCCGAAGGGCGCTGCACAGACGCGGAAATATCCTGCACCACCAGCGGCGCAACATCCACCGGCTTCGGTTTGTTCTGATACCAGTGCCAGGTGTAATAACTGCCCGCTGCCACCGCAGCAGTCAGTAATAATAAGGCAGATATGGTTTTCGGATAGCGGTTGCCCCCCCGCTCCAGCCGGGCAAGCTGATTACCGGCAAAGGTCACCCAGCCCGGCACCGCCCAGCGGATCCGTCCGGTGAACGGGCGCAGCAGAAAACCCAGCAGAGTAAAGAGATAAACAAGACTGCGAGCCGCCAGACGCAGCAAAATAAAAGGTAAGCGGAGGATAAAACGCAGAACGTCCATGACAACATTTTCCTCTGTGTGTTGAGACTGACATCAGTTTGCCGCAGCACACAGTGAAATCCGGTTCAGCCGGAAGCTGTCAGTGCCCGATACTCTCATCCTCCATAAAACAGCCCATAAAGCAAATTATTGCATAAGGAATAATCTTAAATTACGGCCCCGGCGTATCCGCAGGGGCCTGTTCAGGAAAAAAATTATTCCAGTGCACTCAAAATAGCCTGTGCAGCTTTGACTCTTTCGGTATTCGGGTAGTTTTTATTCGCCAGAATCACAATCGCCACCTGTTTTTCCGGAATAAAGGCGACATAGGCGCCGAAACCAGTTGTTGCGCCCGTTTTATGCACCCAGGAAGCACGGTTATACGGCTGAACCTGGTTGTCTGTTACCGGATGCGGCTGCAATGCGACCTCGTTGGTCACACCGTTAATGATCATATCTTTCTGCTGCGGCCAGTCATACATTTCCCAGCCCAGCCCCTGGTTAATCGCGGCGGTTTTATAGTAGCGGGTCTGGGCGAGATACATTGCCATTTCCAGATCCGCATTACCGGCCCGTGACGGCTCCATATTCATTTCCGCCCAGCGCAGCATATCTTTTGAGGCGGATTTCACGCCGTAAGATTCCGCATCAAGCTGTCCCGGCGACACGCGGACCGGTTTTTTGTTTTTATAACCGTACGCATACTGGCTTTGCGCACTTTCCGGCACAGTAATAAAGGTGTGAGATAACCCCAGCGGTGCCAGGATCCGTGCAGTCAGCAACTGCTCATACGGCATCCCCGCCGCGTTTGCGGTCAGAGCACCAAACAGGCCGATACTGCTGTTTGCATACAGACGCATATCGCCCGGTTTCCGGGACGGCTGCCACTGCTGATAGAAATTCAGCAGATCCGCACGGCTTTTTACCGCATCCGGCACCTGTAACGGCAGTCCGCCTGCGGTATAGGTAGCCAGATCCAGCAATGTGATCCCCTTCCACTGCGGCAGAGCCAGCTCCGGCTGGTATTTTGCCGCCGGATCATTCAGCGCCATCTCTTTTTTCGCCACAGAAACCGCACCCAGCACACCTGTGAAAGTTTTACTTACAGATCCGAGCTCAAATAGTGTATTTTCAGTGACCGGCTGTTTTGCCTGAATATCGGCAAAACCATAATTGAAATAATAGGGCTTACCCTTTACGGAGACGGCAACCGCCATCCCGGGAATATCCTGCTGTGCCATCAGCGGTTTAATGGTGCTGTCCACCACCGCCGCGACATTATCAGCGGCAGAAAACCCCGGGGCGGAAAACGCCAGCAGAGCGGAAATCAGTGTTGCAGATAACGATTTTTTCATCAGAATTAACCTTCCGTGTGTGAGTAACGGCGGCAAGTATCGTCAGATTCACCGGACAGAACAAACGGTTATTTATAACAAGAGCCTAAAGAAAAACTTACAGGTGGATTATGGTCAGACGTTATCTCCCCCTTAACCCGCTGCGCGCCTTTGAGGCCGCCGCCCGTCATCTCAGTTTTACCCGCGCGGCGATTGAGCTGAATGTCACCCATGCCGCCGTCAGCCAGCAGGTCAGGGCGCTGGAAGAACAACTCGGCTGTGTGCTGTTTACCCGCGTCTCGCGCGGGCTGGTGCTGACCCATGAAGGTGAGGGATTACTGCCGGTGCTCAATGAGGCGTTTGACCGGATTGCGGATACTCTGGAGTGTTTTTCTCACGGGCAGTTCCGTGAGCGGGTGAAAGTCGGTGCGGTGGGAACATTTGCCGCAGGCTGGCTGCTGCCGCGTCTGGCCGGATTCTATGACAGCCATCCGCATATTGATCTGCATATCTCCACCCATAACAATCATGTGGACCCGGCGGCGGAAGGGCATGATTATACGATCCGTTTCGGTAACGGCGCGTGGCATGAGTCAGATGCGGAACTGATTTTCAGTGCACCACACGCTCCGCTGTGCTCACCGGCCATTGCAGAACAGTTACAGCAGCCGGATGATGTTCACCGCTTTACCCTGCTGCGCTCATTCCGCCGGGATGAATGGAGCCGCTGGCTGGATTGTGCGGGCGGCACACCGCCTTCCCCGTCACAGCCGGTAATGGTGTTCGATACCTCACTGGCCATGGCCGAGGCGGCACAACTGGGTGCCGGGGTAGCGATCGCACCGGTATGTATGTTCAGCCGCCTGTTACAGTCAGGCGCACTGGTACAGCCGTTTGCCGCAGAAATCACCCTCGGCGGCTACTGGCTGACGCGGTTACAGTCCCGTACGGAAACCCCGGCCATGCAGCAATTCGCCCGCTGGCTGCTGAATACGGCGGCGGCGTAAAACTCACTCACCTTCCAGGCTTTTTACCCGCAAATCATCACCTTCACTGATGCGCAGCCGTTCACTGCCGCAGTGCGGACAGCATCCGGCGTGCTGCATGATTTCGGCCTCACGGCTGCAATCCCAGCACCATGCCTGTGCCGGGATAACATCAATATGCAGTGTGCAGCCCTGCGCCACGGTATCACGGCAGGCGATATCAAAACAGAAATGCAGTGCACTCTCCTCAACATCCGCCAGTGCGCCGACTTCCAGCCAGACATCCGTTACCCGCGCAATGCCGTGCTGTTCAGCCTGTTCGCGGATAATGTCCGCCGCACCGAGGGCTTTACTAAGCTTGCCCCTTCCGCCGTTGTCATAATCGGTTATGGCATCGCATTTTATTTTCTTTCTCTGGTTCTGA
>NZ_JBMKIC010000056.1:0-16041 GCF_049238665.1 Enterobacter cloacae complex sp. IR5450 | reverse complement strand
TCAAAATCGCTGGAGCTGCATGACAAGGTCATCGGGCATTATCTGAACATAAAACACTATCAGTAAGTTGGAGTCATTACCCAGCACTTGGGTTGCCATTTTCGAAAGTTTGTTTGCCGAAAAGGATGAAAAGGCATGGGTAGAGGGTTACTGCATTGTGACGAACTGCTCAAACAGTGAAGTATCCACCCGGTTCATATACTTGAAAGAAAAGTGCGAAGAAGCGAACTCTATATACAGGGTTAAGCATTCTGCACTATAACTAATTAAAGAAAGTTAAACTCCTGGTGATTTGTTTGCTGCCATTTTCACTTCTTTCAGAATTGAATTCAGGTGTATGAGTTAAAAAAGACTTTTGGGATATTAAAGGTAACGTAAATCACAGGCAAAAGATTCGTCAATGTGATTGAGTGTTCATGGGACTAACAATCTTCTCTTGTAAGGAATTATGTGTAGAAGGAGATTTTATGGCACAGCTATTGATTTTTGCTGATGATGAGCCTGCTAAGTTGCTGAAAATTCGAAGTTATCGGAGCAAGATTCTTTATCTGTATGCTAATGATGAGGTGAGGTGTTTGGATGTGGTGATTTTTTTTTCAACTTTTCTGAAAGGCGAAAGTGGAGCCATATTGGTGGCAGCCGACAGATACGTGAGCAGGAAAGAAATTATCGAGGCTTATGATGCTCTGATTGGTTGAAAGCAGCGAGACTGGCGCGTAGCAGTAGGATGGGGCATGCTTGGTTCTATACGTCAGTAGAGTGATACAGGAGTTCATATCGGCCAGACGAAGCGTGATGCTACTTTAATCCAGCGGGTGAGCGCTTAATATTGTTTGTCCCAACGGTTCGAACCCATTTCTGATTACCACATTCAAGCCACTGGCACTCGCTGGTGGCTTTTTTTATTGGAGTGAATAATGGCAAAACCGGACTGGGGAGAGCTTCAGCAACGGTTCCTGTCCGAACATGCCGCAACCGGCGTATCACCAAAGGAATGGTGTGAAGCGCAGGGACTGAACTACGCTACCGCCCGACGATATATCAAAAAAACTTCTGCGCAAAAACCTGCGCAGAAAAAAATGCGCACTGCGCAGAAAGATAAAAGCGCAAATGAACTGGTGGATGATGATGGACTTACTGCTCAGCAGTGCTTATTTGTCGCGGAGTATCTGAAGGACAACAACGCCACCGCTGCCGCTGCACGTGCTGGTTATAGTGACCCAAACTACGGCCGTCAGCTCATAACGAATCCTAACGTTGCGCAGGCCATTGCGCATCAGCAGAAAGCCTCCATTGCGCGCACGCTTGGCGGTGCCGATGAAGTCCTCGCGCAGATTTGGCAGCTCGCCACCTTCGATGCAAACCAGCTTTCACAGTATCGTCGCGGCGCGTGTCGTTACTGCTGGGGATTCGGTCACCAGTACCAGTGGCGCGATATGGTGGAGTTCGAAGAGAAACGACTCGAAGCGCTTGAGCGGAAAAGTCGCGAGCCCGCTGATGTTGGTGGCTATGGCTATGACCATAATCGTGAGCCTAACCCTGCCTGCCGTTCTACTGAAACTCTGATTATCAAGTCCTGGCGCGAACTCGGCATTGATATTGATGAGATGGACGAGGGCACTCGTGCCAGCATGGATGGGCAGGTACCTGCTAAAACCACGTATCTTGAATGGCTCGCGCGTCAGCCAGCTCAAAGGCAGGATCAGGTTCTGGGTGCCGAGCGTGGCCGTCTGTTCCGCGCGGGTGAAATCGACCTGGCTGATATGTTCACTGACAAAGGCGAGTGGATCAGCCTGGAACGTCTTAAGCAGCTATCAGGTCCTTGAACCTGGCAACTATCACTTTCTACACGCCCTGGCATCCGCCGGGGCTTTTTTATGGGCGAGGCCCGACAAAATCCCGAGGGGAAATTATGTTAATTCGAAACATGCTTCTGAAATATTACGCATCTGAAAGCGGCGGTGAGGGCAGTGGTGGTGGCGGTATCGAAATCACCCCCGAAATCCAGAAGCTGATTGATGAGCGTGTGACCAGTGAAGTTACAGGCCTGAAATCAAAAAACTCTGAGTTGCTGGGCACCATCAAGCAGCAAAAAGAAAACCTGTCACGTTTTGACGGTATCGACCCAGACGCTGTACGCGGCATTCTCCAGCGTTTTTCTGACGATGAAGAGGCGAAGCTTATCGCCGCCGGAAAAATTGACGAGGTGCTGGATAAGCGTACCGAGCGCCTGCGTGCTGACGTTGATAAGCAGATCAAAGCGGCAAACGAACGCGCGGAAAAAGCTGAAGCGTTCTCCAACAAATTCCGGGATCGGGTTGCGCTGCCGGACTTATTCAGGCGTGTACCAGATCAATGTCGTGGCGCCAGCCGGCTTAGGCCGTACCTCAGTCGTTTCTCTGGCGGGCAGATTAGTGGAATTGTTCCCTGAGGGGCAGGAAATTGCAGGAAGTGACTTCACCTGCTGGATCACCAGCACGCCAGCAATTTTTCGCGGTATCCCGACAGCTGTTTCCTACACCATTCCCATCAGCCTGAACTACCGGGCCGACATCATTAACTGACCCCGTCAAAATCATCGGCCATTGTGCCGGTTTTCTAATTTCACAGGAGTAACCATTATGGGCTTCGCACTGCCTAACGGCGCTCATGTTTATCTGGCCTCGGGCTACGGCCCAGCCATTACTTTCACCGGCGCGACGAATGCTGAGCACGCGGTGATCACCGTCAGCTCCGCGGACGATATCGCGGTCGGTGATATCGTTCACGTGAACTGCAACTGGTCGGGTATTGATAACGTTATCGCGAAAATCGACGCGATTGCGGAGAATGCTGTCACTCTTCGCAACATCAATACCACCAACAAAAACAAATACGCGGCTGGCGGCGGTTCCGGCTCTATTCGCAAAATTGAAGAATGGACCGAACTGCCACAAATCACTGAGGTATCGAAATCCGGTGGTGATCAGAACACCACGCAGATTCAGTTCCTCAGCGATGACCGTCAGCGCAACCTGAATACCTATAAATCTGCCGTCTCTCAGACTTACTCGATCGCTCACGATTCAAGTCTCCCGGTATATCCGTTGCTGCGCCAGCTGGATGAAGACGAAGAGACTGTGGCGGCTTATATGTACGTTCCGAAGGCGAAGGAGAATCGTTACTGGGCGGCCACGGCATCTTTTGACGACACGCCGACCACGGCGGTGAACGAAGTCGAAACGGTAAGCGTCGTGCTGAACCTGCAATCGCCAGCAATGACGTTCTACAAAATCACAGGCGCCGCGGCATAAGCCAGGCATAACGATAGTCTAAGCCTCCTCCATGGAGGCTTTCTTTCACTAAGAGGCAACGATGGCGACTAAATTCACCCTTCAGCCCAAACCAACTTTTAAGGCCAACGTCTCGATCCCGCGCGCTGGCGATGAGGATGGCGTGCTGACATTCACATTCAATCACAAGCCACTCAAAGAACTGGCGGATCTGGAGAAAATGGAAGGCAAAACCGCCACTGATTTTCTGATGGAAATCATTGCTGGCTGGGCACTTCCCGATGCATTCAACGCGGAAAACCTGTCGGTGCTGCTGGAAAACTATCCGGCGGCAATGAAGGCAATCCCGGAAACCTACTACCGAGAGTTGATGGGGCAGCGCGAAAAAAACTGATAGCGGTTGCCTCTGCATTCTATACGCCTGAACCCACAGCGGCAGACCTGGCACCCTATGGGCTTACGCCGGATGACTATGACGATCAATACATCGACGTCTGGCCAGATGTATGGCCTTCATTCCTGGTGTTTCAGGCTGTCAGCACGCAGTGGCGCACGGGCATGGGAGGCGCATCAGGTCTTGATTACAACGTGCTGCCCTGGGTGATGCGCCTGCACAACGTCGACGACGAGGCAACCGCGCTTTCGGACATCCGAATCATGGAGTGCGCCGCACTAAAAGTTATGCATAAAGAGAGGGCGGAATGAGTAACGACATCGCCACGATTTCCCTGCGCGTAAATACCACTGAGCTGGAGCGTGGTAACCAGGCACTGGATCGCTTTCAGGAGACTGCGTCCGCCGCGGCAGGTAAAGCGGATGACCTGAACAGTACGTTCCGCACCGGGATCGACAACCAGAAAAAAAACAGCGAAAGCCTGAAACAGCAACGGCAGGAACTGCAAAACCTGCTGAATAAAATCAGCCCTGTTAACAAGGCGCTGGACGAGCTGGATACCATTCAGGAAAGCCTGTCTAGATTCCGGAGCAAAGGTCTGGTGGGTGACGAGGATTTTACTCGTTACAACAGCGTGCTTGAGACGACCCGCGCGAAACTGGCGCAGGTCATGGAATCTGAAACAGCAGAGGGCCGAGCTCGCATTGAGCAGGCACAGGCAGCGCAACGGGCAACTGCCGCAGGCAAAACTTTTATCGACTCACTTGAGGACCAGGTTGCAGCTATCGGAAAAACCCGTGCAGAGTTACTCGAACTGAAGGCGGCCCAGCTTGGCGTGTCGGACCGCGCTGCGCCAATAATTGCCCGACTAAAAGAGCAGGAAGAGTCCTGGAAATCTGGAGCTATCAGTGCGGGGCAGTACCGTAATGCCATGCGTTACCTGCCAATGCAAATGACGGATATTGTGACTTCACTGGCCTCCGGTATGCCGGTTTATATGGTCGCTATCCAGCAGGGTGGTCAGCTGCGTGATTCCTTTGGCGGAGTGGGTAACGCGCTAAAAGCGATGTTATCCATGGTAACCCCGGCACGTGTTGCGATTGGTGGTCTGGCTGGCGCTGTACTGATTGCGGCAAAAGCGGGATCGGACTATTTCACAGCATATGACGAAATCAATAAAGCTATCATCCGCACCGGAAACATTGCCGGTACGTCAGCGCTACAGATTATGGCATCCTCCCAGTCAATCTCTGCTTCAACTGGGACTACGGTGGGCACTGTCCAGAGTCTGATGACAGAGCTGGTTGGTATCGGCTCAATGACCCAGCAACAGCTTGAGAAAGCTACCAAAGCGACAGCGCTGGCAGTTGAAACTGGTATTGTTTCGGCTCAGGACATTACCAAGGCTTATAAGGATATTGAAAAGGATCCGGTTAAGGCTCTTCAGAACCTTAATGAGCAATTCAACTTTCTTACCGTTTCACAGCTTAAGCACATTGACGATTTAGTTAAGCAGAAAGACCAGACCGCTGCCGTTACTCAAGCTATGGATTTGTTTGGCGACACGATGGCAGAGCGTGGAGAGCAGGCTTACGACTCGCTGACACCATTTGGCCGCCTGTGGCTTGATATCAAGGGATGGGCGTCTGAGGCTATGCAGAGCATCGGTCAGTGGGTGGCTGAACTGGCATCAAACACGCTAAAGGAATTTAACGCAATTTATTACAGCGTCGCGATAGTTTTCCAGAAGCTGAACCAGATTATTTCTTCTTCTATCGCGGCTGCGATTAATCTCGTTCCTGACTGGGCGAAAACTGATACTTTGCAAGGATGGCAGGACTATAACGAACAAATGGCCGGCGCTTATGGTAACAGCGTATCTCAGCTGAAAAAGGACTGGGACGCAGCTGACATTAGCGCAGGCAAGTACCTCGATACATCCCGCAAGATAAGCTCCGCGACCACTGAGAAGGATCGGCAGACAGTCGCTTCGTTTGGCAAAAAAACGAAAACAGGAAAACAAGGCACTGTGTCGGCTGGCGACCGCAGTACTGACACTGCTCAGGCCGAATTGCTGGCGCTTCAGGCGCAGTTGCGTGCTCTTCAGCAGTATAAAGGGCTGAACGACACTATCAGCCAGCAGCGCAAAGATCTGTGGACCACTGAGGCGAAATTTCAGGTGCTGGAAGAAGCCTCGCGTTCACGTTCACTGACGAAGCAGGAACAATCCCTGCTGGCGAGTAAAGACCAGGTGCTTCAGTTGGCACGGCAGAAAGCCCTGTTGGGTGATCAGATTACCGCACAGGAACAGCTGAACAAGCGAATGGATACCTCTCAGAAATATGTTACGCAGATGGCTGAGAAACAGGCTGCTTTGGTTGGTGGAGCTGGAATGAGCGAGCGGTTAGCTCAGCGTGAACTCGCGAAAAGTCAGCTTGCCGCAGGTTGGGTGAACGCCGGCGGTTCTCTGGAGGACGTTGGTTATCAGAAGCAGCTCAAAGCGGCGAATAATTACTATGCCGCAGAGGACAGGTTGCGTGGCGACTGGTTGACCGGCGCGAAAAAGGGCTGGGCTGAATTTGAGGACTCCGCAACCAATGTTTACTCCCAAGTGCAGACGCTCACCAGTAATGCGTTCGCCGGCATGGCCAGCACTCTAACGGACTTCTTTACTACTGGAAAAGCTAACTTCTCAGATTTCCTGACAACCTTTTTGAAAGGAACTGCCCAGATGCTGACACAGTTGGCGCTGGTCAACGGAATGAAGTCTGCCTTTGGTGGGACCTCATTTGGTTCATTTTTTGGATTTTCTGATGGTGGCGCAGTTCCGGAATTTGATACTGGCGGCTACACGGGGGATGGAGGAAAGTATCAGCCAAAAGGCGTGGTGCATGGTGGCGAATTCGTATTCACCAAGGAGGCAACCAGTGCGCTGGGTGTTGGCAACCTTTACGCTTTGATGCGAGGTGCTCAGGGCTATGCAAACGGCGGGTATGTTGGTACTGCGCCAATGTATGGGCTACGAACATCAGGTGCTGGCGGCGTTAATGTCCAAACTTCCGTGGTGGTACAGAACCAGGGCAACCAGCAGCAATCTTCCGGGAGTAACGACGCTATTTCACGTGCTTACAAGCAGACTATCGATCAATCTGTTCGGGCAGGTATTGCGAAACAACTTCAGCCTGGCGGCCTTATATGGAATGCAACAAAATCAAGATAAGACGCTTCGGTGTTTTTTTTGATCATATTATTCATCGTGTTAAGATGTTTCCGATTGCAATTAAAGGAAACGTACAATGAAGAAGGTAGTGGCCTTAGCTCTTGGGGCTTTAATGTTGTCTGGCTGTACTGTTCGTGTTGCTGATATGACCGTTGGTAGTACCAAAAATTACAACCTGAATGCAGCTAAGTTTGAAAAAGGTCAACGTGTGACTGGTGAAGACAAAGCTCCAATTGTTATTTTCCCGCTGGGCATTCCAAGCGTTAAAACTGCAATGGATCGGGCTATTGAAAAAGATAAGTGTTCCGTAGGCTTAAGCGATGTTGTTATTTATCAATTAAACCACGCATTTCTGTTCGGCACATATGGTTACCGTGTTGAAGGCACGCAGATTATCGACAAGTCTCAGCTTGGTTGTGAAACCCGCTAATCTCCTTCTCATACTGTCACAAGCCACCTTCGGGTGGCTTTTTTTATGGAGCAAACATGGCCCTGGAAACGTTCACCTGGCGGACGCAGATACAGGCGGGAATGGAGGGAACGTTTAGCCATAAAACCCGCTCTGCAACCTTTGGCGACGGCTATGAGCAGATCGCCGGGGAAGGCATTAACCCTGAAAAACAGTCATGGCCTGTCACGCTCACGGGCAAAAAAACGGACATGCTTCAGGCCCTTAAATTCTTTCGTTCTCACGTCACAAAGGCATTTATCTGGACATCTCCAGTTGGCGAAACTGGTCTCTACCGGATTGAGGCCGAATCAATCAAGTCACAGCCCTTATCCAGCAACGTTCTGACTATTTCCGCAACATTCAAACAGGCGTACGCACCATGATCACAGCAGACTATCAAAGCCTTGAGCCCGGCAATAAAGTCCGGCTTATCGAAGTTGATGGCTCTACGTTCGGCGTGGATGATGTACTGCGATTTCACGCGTACAACCTCCCGCACACGGAAGAAGAAATCGCCGCTGCTGGCGGTGATGAATCAAAGCTGAAGGCGAAAAGTATCTGGTGGCAGGGGGAAGAATATGCCGCCTGGCCGTATCAAATTGAAGGGCTTGAAGCCTCCACAGACGGCAACAGCGCCCAGCCAACGCTCACGGTTGCAGATATCGATAGCAAGATTACAGCGCTGTGCCTTGCTTATGACGATATGCTACAGGCCAAAGTTACTATCCATGACACTTATTCACATTATCTAGATGCGAAGAACTTCCTCGCTGGTAACGCAACAGCTGATCCGCAACAGGTCAGAAAACGAGTTTTTTACATCGATGGCAAAAGCAGCGAAATTCCGGGCGAAAGTATCGAATTCGTACTCGATAGCCCGATGTCTTTGCAGGGTAAGATGATCCCCACGCGCCAGCTTCATTCCCTGTGCACCTGGTGCATGCGCAATAAGTACCGAACCGGTGACGGTTGCGATTATGCCGGAACCAGATACTTCGATAACAATAATAATCCTGTCGATGATCCCTCGCTTGATGTCTGTAACGGCACGCTCACGGCGTGCAAACTTCGCTTCGGAGAGAATGAAGAACTGCCGTTCGGTGGTTTCCCGGGTACTTCACTAATCAGGAGCTAATATGCGTCAGAAAACCATTGATGCGATTATGGCGCATGCAGCCGCTGAATATCCTCGTGAGTGTTGTGGTGTCGTGGCGCAAAAAAGCCGTGTTGAACGTTATTTCCCTTGCCGGAACCTTGCCGCGGCACCGGAGGAAAATTTTGTCCTCTGCCCGGAAGATTACGCAGTTGCTGAGGACTGGGGTACGGTGATCGCCATCGTTCACAGCCACCCTGACGCCACTACGCAGCCGAGCGAACTGGATAAAGCGCAATGCGACTCAACGCTTTTACCCTGGCATATCGTGAGCTGGCCGGAGGGGGATTTAAGGACCATCCAGCCGCGTGGAGAACTGCCGCTGCTCGAGCGCCCGTTTGTGCTTGGTCACTTTGACTGCTGGGGGCTGGTGATGAGCTATTACCGGCAAACGTACGGGATAGAGCTTCACGATTACCGGGTCGATTATCCCTGGTGGGAAAACGACTATCCGGACAACTTCTATCAGGATTGCTGGTACGAGTGCGGATTCCGTGAATTCGACGGGCCGCCGAAACCTAGCGATATGGTGATCATGCAGGTTCAGGCTGATAAGTGGAATCATGCGGGGATTCTGCTGGAAGGCAACATGCTACTGCATCACCTTTATGGACATCTGAGCCAGCGCGTACCTTATGGCGGATACTGGATGGAAAGGACCATGAAGATACTCAGACATAAAATTTTATTAGGGTGCGGTTAAAATCTGAGCATCTCCATTCAGAGGGGGCGAAATACTACAGCAATCTTTGTTGTTCTGCATTCCAACCAAGCCATACATTTTGTGCAAAAAGTGCTATTTATGCCATTCTTGAAAGCTCAGGACGGCTCATAGGCACCGCCTATCTCCTGAGAACGTGGCAATAGTTTACTATTACCTGAGGGGTAAATTCTGCGAAAAGGTGGTTAACTTGCAAAGTGGCCGCGATAAATTTCGTCGAACTTGCATCTATCTTCAGACATGGGCCCATTGCTCAAATATGACGAATGGTATTAAATTGTCCTCAACCACTCGAAGTGGTCATGAAATCTTTGGGTGTGTTTACATCCTACAATTTAAGAAAGCACTGCCAAACGTGCATGAGGGTGATAATCATGGGTCACGCATTAAAAAAGGCAGATCGCTTGTACATTCCGCCTCGTGACAAATCCACGGTGGCGAAACCTCGTGCAGCGATCAGCGAAACATGTTCACATACTGGTCAAGTTAAAAACGCCTTTGAGTTTGGGTTTGCTCGTTACGAGAAGGCGATGGAAGAACTTTCAAAGGTCTGAGTAGAAACGGATGACGATAGAGTATGTTGAGGGAGTCAATTATCTTTCCATTGACGATATCGTTTACATCAACAGGTCTCTGATCGAGACTCAGACGCCAAATGAACCAATAGGCGTCCTGAATCCGAATAACCTCAGCTCTTCACAGTCACGACCAAGTACCATTCGATATTATGAGCAGACAGACGATATGTTTCGTCTGTCTGCTGTTCTAATTGAAAGCCTGATCCAGAATCATCCATTCGCAAATGCAAACAAACGCACTGCCATGATGGCTGGTTACGTATTTCTGTTGCTGAATGGATATGAGCTTACAGCACCCAGTGATGAGGTCGTAACCATCGCTGAGGGGTTGGCTCGTAAGGATTATTCAGTGGATGACTTGGAAAATTGGTTGTGTCACTGGTCTCGAGAGTACGATTCAAGAACGTTATGTGCAACTGGCGGAAATTCGCTACAGGCTCTCGTGGCAACCTCACACTACATCCGAATCATATCGAACAAATGAATCCGCTGAGAGGCGGTTTTTTGCTGACTAATACTGAATAATATAACCCGCTTCGGCGGGTTTTTTTATGGGGTAAATATGGCAATTTCACTCGATAAAGAACCGCTCAGAACCGTCCGGCTTTATGGCGTGCTGGGCGCCACCTTCGGGCGTGAATATCGTTTATCAGTAGCTTCACCAAAAGAGGCCATCCGCGCCCTGAGCGTTATCGTGCCGGGTTTTGAGCGTTTCCTGAATACCAGTAAGCAACGAGGTTTAACTTATGCGGTATTCAGCGGGAAACGAAACCTCGTAAACGATGAGCTCAGTATGGACAGGAGCACAGAGGAAATCCGCATCGCGCCGGTGATCATCGGCAGTAAGCGAGCCGGGGTTTTTCAGACAATCCTCGGGGTTGCCCTTGTCGCTGTTGCTGCGTTCGTCACGGGAGGGGCCGCGATCGGGATTGGTGGGACTGCTTTTGCTGGTGGATGGGGAGCTGTGGCGGGGATTGGGGCATCAATGGCGATCGGCGGCGTAGTCCAGATGCTTTCTCCACAGACTACCGGGCTAGCCAGCAAGCAATCAGCAGATAACCGCGCCAGCTATGCATTTGGTGGAGTGACGAACACAACCTCGCAGGGAAACCCTGTCCCCATTCTCTATGGTAAGCGGCGAATCGGCGGCGCTGTTGCTTCTGCCGGGATTTACGTAGAAGACCAGCAATAACAAATATTTGTCAATCAGGCCACCTTCGGGTGGCTTTTTTTATGGGCGCGATATGGCTAAAACAATTACCGGACGTAAAGGCGGCAGCTCGAGTTCCCGCACTCCCGTCGAGCAGCCCGATGATCTCCAGTCCGTTGCGAAAGCGAAAATACTGATGGTTCTCGGTGAAGGGGAGTTTGCTGGTGGGCTGACTGCGAGGGATATCTATCTTGACGGCACACCTTTACAAAACGCTGATGGTTCCGAGAACTTCAGCGGTGTCGTGTGGGAGTTTCGCCCAGGGACACAGGCTCAGGATTACATTCAGGGGATACCTGGCACAGAAAATGAAATCAGCGTCGGTACCGAAATATCCAGCGAAACAGCCTGGACGCATACCTTCACCAATACGCAGCTTTCGGCGGTTCGCCTGCGCCTGAAGTGGCCATCTCTTTTCAAACAGCAGGATAACGGGGATTTAGTAGGGTACTCCATCAACTATGTGGTGGAGCTTCAGATGGACGGTGGTAGCTGGCAACAGGTCCTTGATACTAATTTGACCGGGAAAACCACATCAGGTTATGAACGCAGCCATCGTATCGATTTACCGAAAGCTGGCAGTACCTGGACCATCAGACTGCGCAAGATTACCGCTGACGCAAACAGTGCCAAAATCGGCGACACGATGACGCTTCAAAGTTATACAGAGGTCATCGATGCCAAACTGCGCTATCCAAACACAGCTCTATTGTACATCGAGTTTGATTCCAGCCAGTTCAATGGCTCCATTCCACAAATTGCCTGTGAACCACGTGGACGTGTCATCCGCGTACCGGATACTTACGATCCGGAAACAAGAACTTATAGCGGTACGTGGCTTGGGACATTCAAATGGGCCTGGACAGATAACCCCGCGTGGATATTCTACGACCTGGTGGTTAGCGACCGTTTCGGGCTTGGGGATCGTCTCACAACAGCGAACATAGACAAATGGACACTTTACCAGGTTGCACAGTATTGCGATCAGATGGTGCCGGATGGCAAAGGCGGAAGTGGCACCGAACCACGTTATACCTGCAACGTCTACATTCAGGAACGCAACGACGCTTATACGGTCCTGCGTGATTTTGCTGCTATCTTCCGCGGGATGACCTACTGGGGCGACGACCAGATTGTGGCGCTGGCGGACATGCCGAGGGATGTTGATTTTACATACACGCATGCGAACGTTATCGATGGCCGGTTTACCTATTCCAGCAGCACCACAAAGAACCGTTATACCAATGCGCTCGTATCCTGGTCTGATCCCGATAACGCCTATTCTGATGCGATGGAACCTGTTTTTGAACAGGCGCTGGTTTCGCGTTATGGTTTTAATCAACTTGAGATAACAGCTATTGGTTGTACCCGGCAATCGGAGGCGAACCGAAAAGGGCGATGGGGGATCCTGACCAACAACAAAGATCGCGTTGTTACTTTCAATGTAGGGGAAGATGGCAACATTCCACAGCCTGGCTATGTAATCGCCGTAGCGGACCGAAATCTCTCCGGGCGCGACCTGGGCGGCCGTATCTCTGCGGTGAATGGTCGCGTGCTAACGCTGGACAGGGCGCCGGATGCTTCGCCAGCCGACAGGATGATTGTCAATCTTCCATCGGGTGTTTCACAGTCACGCACCATTCAGTCGATAACGGGCAATAAAGTGACCGTTACGACCGCTTACAGTGAAACGCCTGTGGCTGAGGCCGTATGGGTCATTGAGTCTGATGAGCTCTACGCACAGCAGTATCGCGTTATTACGGTAACTGATAATAATGACGGCACGTTCACAATCGTCGGTGCAAATCACGATCCGGATAAATTTGATCGCATTGATACCGGAGCCATCATTGACCAGCGGCCGGTGAGCGTGATCCCGCCGGGCAACCAGTCGCCGCCTGCGAACATCGTGATCAGCTCGTTTTCCGTGGTGCAGCAGAACATTAGCGTCGAAACCATGCGCGTGAGCTGGGACCAGGCGCAGAACGCTTTCGCCTATGAAGCGCAATGGCGCCGCAACGAAGGGAACTGGGTTAACGTGCCGCGCAGCTCCACCACGTCATTCGACGTTCCTGGGATTTATGCCGGGCGTTATCTGGTACGGGTGCGCGCCATCAATGCCGCAGAAATTTCTTCCGGGTGGGGCTATTCAGAAGAGAAAACGCTGACCGGTAAAGTGGGCAATCCCCCGAAACCGGTCGGCTTCATCGCTTCTGATAATGTGGTTTTCGGTATCGAGCTGAGCTGGGGATTCCCGGCGAACACCGACGACACGCTGAAGACGGAAATTCAGTACAGCCTGACAGGGACGGAAGACGATGCGATGCTGCTGGCAGACGTACCCTATCCGCAGCGCAAGTATCAGCAGATGGGCCTTAAGGCAGGGCAAATTTTCTGGTACCGCGCGCAGCTGGTGGACCGCAGCGGAAACGAGTCAGGGTATACAGACTTTGTGCGCGGGCAGGCCAGCATCGATGTATCCGATATCACAGATGCAATCCTGGAGGACATGAAAGGCTCCGATACGTTCAAAGACCTGATCGAGAACGCGGTGGACAGCAATGAAAAAATTGCTGGCATGGCTGACGACATCAAACAGGCCAACGACGAACTGGCGCAACAGGCGCAGGAAATAGCAAAAAACGCCCAGGAAATCGGTAAGGTTCAGACCAGCGTTACTAACCTGTCGAGCACGGTCGGAGATGTGTCATCCTCTCTTTCAGAGCTTGAGCAGACCGTCGCAACGGCTGATACGGCGCTGGGCCAGCGCATCGATAACATCAGCGTGTCTGTGGACGGCATGGCGGGGGGAGTGAAGAACTCCGCCATCGCGATTATTCAGGGCAACCTGGCGCAGGTGGCCGCGCGCAAAACACTGTCGGCATCGGTCGCCGGTAACAGCGCGCAGCTGGACCGCATTGATGAGGTGATCGTCAACGAGAGGGAGGCAACGGCGCGTTCGCTGCTGAGTTTGCAGACTGACGTGAACGGCAACAAGGCATCCATCAACAGCCTGAACCAGACCTTCTCCGATTACCAGCAGGCCACCGCCACGCAGATAAACGGCATCACGGCGACCGTCAACGGACACACATCAGCCATCACAACCAACGCTCAGGCCATAGCGAACGTTAATGGTGATCTGAAAGCGATGTATAACATCAAGGTTGGCGTCTCCAGTAATGGACAGTATTACGCCGCAGGGATGGGGATCGGCGTCGAGAACACGCCATCCGGCATGCAGTCACAGGTCATCTTCCTGGCTGACCGCTTCGCCGTAACGCACCAGGCCGGAGCCACAGTGACCTTACCGTTCGTTATCCAGAACGGGCAGGTGTTCATCAGAGACGCGCTGATAGGTGATGGCACCATCAGCAACGCCAAGATCGGCAACTACATCCAGTCCAATAACTATGTTGCTGGCTCAGTCGGGTGGAGGCTGGATAAGGGCGGTACGTTTGAGAACTACGGTTCGACAGCTGGTGAGGGGTCCATGAAACAGACAAACCAGACAATCAGCGTGCGGGACTCCAGGAATGTGTTGAGGGTGCAGATCGGGAGAATCACGGGAACATGGTAACGGGAGGCCTCTTACGGGGCCTCTTTTTTTTCAGGAGGACTGGATGGCGGAATATGGTGTTCAGACATGGGACGCCTCAGGCAATGTAAATAACTATGGTGTTAAGCCTGTCAGCGTTTGTGGCTATCTCCAGCTGGCTCAGAACCAGAAAACAGGCTCTTACACCGTAGCGCTTCCACCGGGTTGCAGGCTGACCTATTTTCAGAGCATGAACGGCGATCAGTTTGGAACGAGTCGGAGGAAGATCACCATTTCGGGGGGAACAGCAACAGTGTCAGCAATAGGCGATACCGACTACTCAGCAGGGACTGAGCCTGCGGCAGCGGCTTATCTCATTTTCCAGATCGAGAGGGCATAAATGGCGGAGTATGGTGTTTTACTGACGACCACGAGCGGGGAAGTATGGGTGACCGCGAACAGCTCGCCAATCGCTCTTCAGGCGCGAAAGACAGCGGCACTTCAGGGAACATCGGGGTTCAATACCAAAGTGACGCACACATTCCCCGCAGGTCAGCCTGTTGTCGCCTTCGTTCATTGCACGGTTGAGGTCGAAATCACCCAGACGATAAGCGGGAACACCATCACGATTGATTTTCTCAGACCGAATGCGACCGGCACAGCGTACGTTTATTTTTTCTCTATTTTCCCGCAGACAAAGCCAGACTACGGGCTGGCTGTGTGGGATGCATCAGGGACGCTGATTTTAACAAACGAAACGCGCACGCTGAGCGATGTTGTCACCCTCGGTACCGCCGGGGTGGATGCCAGCTCAGGATACAACATCAATACAACTCTGGCGGGGAAGTGGGCCTGTATGCCTGCCATGCTGGGGCTAATTACCGGGGTTATATCGGCTGGCGGTCAGCCGCAGCCATACATGGCCATATACAAGAGCTTGGCAAAACTTGAGGGAAGCAATACGCGGATATTCGCCAGGCCGCAGACAACCCCCGGCGGCAACCTTCAGAACGTTACGTATTCGAATCTGAGGAACGTGATTATGGCCATTAACTGCGCCAACTATGATTGATCGTTTTGAACGATCAATTTCGAATAATTGATCTACCAAATCAATTATATCCCGTTGATTCATATTGTTATTGTGTAGCTTCATGAATGCCCTGGGATATAACAACTATGAAAAATATGATTCTTTGCCTGGCGGTAGCGGTATTGCTCTCCGGTTGCGCTGGCGTTATTGAGAAGCAGCAACCTGTATGCACCGGAACAGCCCTGGTTGGCGGACAGGAAAGCAGCGTCCAGATCTACGGAGTCCGCAAGCAAAATAATCAGACGCAGTACCGCGCCGGTTATCCCTTTAACTGGTCATGGGTGAGCGCCAACACGTTCACCAGCACCACCTGCCACTAACCCATTCAGTTTTGAACAAACCCCGCTCCGGCGGGGTTTTTTATTGCCTGGAGAAAATAGGTAATGCTGCCAACTTACTGATTTAGTGTAT
>NZ_JBMKIC010000055.1:0-17426 GCF_049238665.1 Enterobacter cloacae complex sp. IR5450 | reverse complement strand
GGACATCTGATGGAAATGGAAGCCACGCAAGCACCTTAAAATCACCATCATACACTAAATCAGTAAGTTGGCAGCATTACCCACATTCCCTTCCCTTAGCTTTCATAGCGAACATGAAGATGTAAAATTCCTTGAAAAATCAGGGTGGATTGAAGCGTTAACTTACATCAGTGATGAGGAGAAGGTATATCAACTTAATCAAACAATCAGGTTATATGCTGATGATAGATGGAACGAGGAAGTAAATTTCAACACGGATCATTTTCATAGCTTTGACGCAGAAACAGCTATATCCATTATTAATGCCATGTCCGATGTAAAAATCAAGGCAGAATTAGATGAGTTCAACTTTTCATTTTATAAGAGCGACATTGAAAAATGTTTTGAAGTAAGTGAGTTTACCGAGACGCTTTACTCTTTAAGATTCAAAGAAAGATATGAAAAAAAGTTTTCCGAGCTACACCTCAAACCTTTCAGAAGTGAGCGATTATTTTCTATAAAGGTTCGTGAAAACATTCCAGATTTAGACATTCCTTTTTAGGGTAACAGTGATTTTTTAAAAGTTCCTAATTGTCACTTTTTTCAGTGCATAAATCTTCTCAATATGCTGTCTGGGCTTGTCCTGACTGACATACAAACATATCCATCTAAGATGGCAAATAAATACGGCTCTTGCTTCAAACACACTTAAACCAACCATTACCCTTAATTATCAATGAGTTACCAAAGAAGCAAGAAATTTGTTATATATTCAAAAATGAAAAACACTGAAATTCTTTTCAACCTTTTCAGTTTTGGATTTCTGCTTAACCGCCAGCACTGGTGCGGCCAAGCGGTCTGGTTTGAAGAAAAATAAAACTGAAAAATTTTTATGATCCAAAAACCGCAGGTGGGTGCGGTGTAGTGCGATTTTGGTCTGCGAAAGATTTTTTTGGCCATGCTGTGACGCGCCAGCGCCCTGCTGGGGGCTCGATCTGCTTTAAGGGTGGCGCTAACTGCCAGAAAGGCTGGAACACGCCAGAGCGCTACTAGTTGCACGTGGCAAAGTCTGTATGTGATGATATTTCTGTTGGATTTTGGAACGAGTCACTCAATGTTGAACTTATCTATTCGCACTAAAAGCTCGCCGATAAATCGCATATTGGTTAAAAAACATCAAGTCATTATCCTAAAAATACCATGCTTTTCATGAACATGATCTGCTTTGAACTTCCATATTAGTTACAGATATACGCTGGAGCGGATAGAAACACTATGGAGGGGACAGGAATGCAGTTTTCAAGTTCAGTAATAGCAATGCCGGTCTTAGGGGATGCAGCAAAAAATCGCTCAATTGAGCTGAAGTGCGAGGTCAGTAAGCATGTACCATTCTGAAGAGATCATCCGCCAGCTTCAGAGCCAAAAGATACTGGCAATGAAGCTGGACCGGGCGGTACGTGATGTAGGTGAAGAGGTAAAGAGCCACCTGAATAATATAGGTGCCGGTGCCCAACGCCTGCTGTACTACACCTCCTGCTTTACTGATGAATATTACGATGTATGCACCCGACAAAACCTGGAGGACGCTCGATTCCGAAAGGGCATATTCCATCTCATTTCTCGCTGGAACATCGTCTTTGACCTAATCAACACGTACGTAGAGGAGCTGGTTAAGGATTATTCCCCGGCAGAATTATCAGCGATACAGCATGCTCTAATGCGCGCTAACGTTTATATATCCACCAGCACGCTAACCTCGTATTCATTCTCTGCAGGCGTCGCATCGACTGTTTGCCTCTATGTGACCCTTCCACCTTCAGGGTTAAAGGTCGTTTCAGGATTAACGGGCGCGGCTATTGGAGGGCTGGGGATATACGGGGTTGTGCAAAAAGCTGCTGACAGCGCTCATCGCCTGCAAGTGATGCATCCCGCCTACTATCAAGCGTTATACCTGCAAGAACTGGAGATGATGTATTTCCTGGTGGAGCCTGCTTTTATGCGCGCGGGCGTGCTAACCCAGCAATGGACTGACAGTCAAAGCCCTTATGATGCTGCTGACACGATCCTGAAGCTAATGGGTAGACACTGATGGGCTTTTTAAGACGCTGGTTCAAATCTCAGGCTCAGTTTTTCTTCTGGACCTATGTCCCGATCATCCTCACGTTCATTTTTGGCTATGTCCTTGACTTTTACTTCCCTGAGGTTAGCCAGGGATTCATCCTCCTGTTTTACCTGGTAACACTGGGACTGGCTTACTGGATATGGCATTGAGGAACATCAATGCGTTACGCTTACTAATAAGGAAATTACATGTCTACACCCGCACACCTATGGCTAGAAGACGAGAACGGTTCGCCGATTATCGGTAGCTGCATGATGCCCACGCGTCTTGGTTCCATAGAGCTAAAATCGTTCTCCCACGGTGTAACCATTCCGGTTGATCCAAGCTGGGGTAAACTCACCGGCACGCGCGTCCATCGCCCTATTACGATAGTTAAAGAATTTGATCAGACTACCCCGCTTCTTTACCGCGCCGTGTGCGAAGGGAGAGTTATGAAGAAGGGGATCATTAAGATGTACCGCATTCTGGAGTCCGGGATCGAGGCCGAATATTTCAATATCGTGATGGAAAACGTTAAGTTCACGACAGTGGCACCCTTCATGACCCCTAACGGGATGAGCAGCACCCATCTTGAAACGCTCGAATTGCGTTACGAAGCAATCTCATGGAAGTACACGGAGGGGAATATCATTTACCGTGACACCTGGAACGATCGCTGCTGCGCCTGAGCACAGAAGAGCGTTGAAAGTGAGCAGATATAAAGAAACCGTCCCCCTGGGGCGGTTTCTTTCCCATGACTATCAGGAGTAGTCCGGACAAGCCATAAAGACTATTTTGACCTTAGCGAGTCCTCCAGTCGCTTTTTTTATCCTTCCTGCTTTCTCCTTCTTCTCTCCTTTACTACAATCACATATGATTTAATGCATATGAAACAAAACATTCAGGATGACAGAATGCTCCACCCGCTCCAGCTCTTCAAAACCCTCTCCGACGAAACGCGGCTCTCCATCGTCATGCTGCTCCGTGAAGCAGGAGAATTGTGCGTCTGCGATCTCTGCTCCGCTACCAACGAGCCGCAGCCGAAAGTCTCGCGCCATATGGCCTTACTGCGCGAGGCCGGGCTGGTCATCGATCGTCGTGAGGGTAAATGGATCTACTACCGTCTCTCTCCCAACATGCCCGCGTGGGCGGCAACCGTTATCGATAACAGCTGGAACTGCCTGCGAGAAGAGACACGTATGAAGCTGAAAAACCGCCTCCCGGGCTCTTGCTGACCACGACACATTCACAAAAACAGATATAACGGAGTAAAAGATGTTTCTGGCAGGGGCTATTTTTCTGTTTACGCTGGTACTGGTTATCTGGCAGCCCAAAGGGCTCAGTATCGGCTGGAGTGCCACCATTGGCGCCGCGCTGGCGCTGATGAGCGGCGTGATCCACGTTAACGATATTCCGGTGGTCTGGAACATCGTCTGGAATGCGACGGCCACGTTTATCGCGGTAATCGTTATCAGTTTGCTGCTGGATGAGTCCGGTTTTTTCGAGTGGGCGGCGCTGCACGTTGCTCGCTGGGGAAACGGTCGCGGGCGGTTGCTGTTTACCTGGATCGTGCTGCTGGGTGCGGCCGTGGCGGCGCTGTTCGCCAATGACGGTGCGGCATTGATCCTGACGCCTATCGTTATCGCCATGCTGCTGGCGCTGGGGTTCAGCAAGCAGGCTACGCTGGCGTTCGTGATGGCGGCGGGATATATCGCCGATACCGCCAGCCTGCCGCTGATTGTATCCAACCTGGTCAACATTGTGTCGGCGGACTTCTTTAAGCTGGGCTTCAGCGAATACGCCTCGGTGATGATCCCGGTTGATATCGCTGCGATTGCCGCAACGCTGGTGATGCTGCATCTGTTCTTCCGAAAAGAAATCCCCCCCGAATATGACCTGGCAAAACTCCGCGAGCCTGCTTTGGCCATTCACGACCTGCCAACGTTCAGAACGGGCTGGATCGTGCTGCTGCTACTGCTCGTCGGTTTCTTTGTGCTTGAACCTCTGGGTATCCCGGTCAGCGCTATCGCAACAACTGGCGCGCTGATTTTGTTTGCCGTTGCTAAACGCGGGCACGCCATTAACACCGGAAAAGTGCTGCGCGGCGCGCCGTGGCAAATTGTTATCTTCTCGCTGGGGATGTATCTGGTGGTGTATGGCCTGCGCAACGCCGGGCTGACGGAGTCTCTTTCAGGCGTTCTTGATTACTTAGCCGGATACGGACTCTGGGTCACCACGCTGGGAACCGGATTTATCACCGCCTTCCTGTCATCCATAATGAACAATATGCCAACGGTGCTGATTGGCGCGCTCTCCATTGAGGGTAGTGCTGCAACAGGGTTGGTTAAAGAGGCGATGATTTACGCTAACGTGATTGGCTGCGATTTGGGGCCGAAAATTACCCCCATCGGGAGCCTGGCTACCCTGCTATGGCTTCATGTGCTGGCACAGAAAAACATGACTATTACCTGGGGCTACTATTTCAGGACGGGCATCATAATGACGCTGCCAGTTCTCTTTGTGACGCTTGCCGCGCTGGCGCTACGTCTCTCCTTCACACTGTAATGAGTAACGGATATGAGCCATATCACTATCTACCACAACCCGGCCTGCGGCACGTCGCGCAATACGCTGGAGATGATCCGCAACAGCGGTACGGAACCCGAAATTATTCTCTATCTTGATAACCCACCGTCGCGTGATGAACTGACCAGGCTGATTGCAGATATGGGGATTTCCATAGGCGATCTGCTGCGCAAAAACGTCGAGCCTTATGAGCAACTGGGCCTTTCACAGGGACATTTCACCGACGACCAGCTTATCGATTTCATGCTGCAATACCCTATTCTGATTAACCGTCCGATTGTGGTGACGCCGCTGGGTACCCGTCTGTGCCGCCCTTCTGAAGCCGTTCTCGACATCCTTCCGGACGCGCAAAAAGGGGCATTTACGAAGGAAGATGGCGAAGTCGTCGTTGACGCCAGCGGGAAAAAAATCTCCTGACATCAGGCGTGGCCGGGGCGAGCGCTATCAGATGGTATCCTCGCCCGCAATCCGCCCCACCATCACCCGGATCTCCTCCCGGGTTAACGGCGACCGGTCGGTTACAAAATGCAGCGTCATTCCCTCGATAAACGCATCCAGCGCACGGGCGGTGGCCGGATCAAACCACTGCTCAAGCGTAGTCTGGCTCATCTTCATCCAGTCCTGCATCACCGTTTTCAGCGCGGCGCTGCGGTGCATAAACGCGTATAACTGATACATCAGCGCCATATTGTGTGGCGTGGTCACGGCTGAACTGTGGATCAACGTGGTAATGGCCTCGCACGCCCTCTCCCGCCCGGTCACCCCCGCGAAGAAATCCCGGTACTGCTGAGACATCTGCTGCGTAAACCACGTGAAGGCCTCCTCCAGAAGCGACTCCATCCCGTCGAAATAGTAGGTCATCGACCCCAGCGGCACGCCTGCGCAGGTGGCAATTTTGCGGTGCGTGACGGCATGAATACCGTGCTCAGCAATGGTGTCCAGCGTCGCCTGGAGTATCTTCTCGCGGCGGTTAGGGTCGTTCGGTGGTCTGCTCATAAAATCCTCATCCAGTTTGTGTACAAATGTACACAAAGTTGCTAGTGTTGTCGCTATTGTTGTACTTCTGGTGCTGATCCCAATGACGCTAACTTCTCCTCGCAAAGCCCTGCATCTGCGCATGTGGGCGCTGTTTATGTTCTTCTTCATCCCCGGGCTGCTGATGGCTTCCTGGGCAACGCGCACCCCGGCAATCCGCGATACGCTGTCCGTCTCGACGGCGGAGATGGGGATCGTGCTGTTTGGCCTGTCGATTGGCTCGATGAGCGGCATCCTCTGCTCGGCCTGGCTGGTGAAGCGCTTTGGCACGCGCGCGGTGATCCGCACCACCATGTGCTGCGCCGTGGTGGGAATGCTCGGTCTGAGCGTGGCGCTGTGGTTCGCCTCGCCGCTGATGTTTGCCCTTGGGCTGATGGTATTTGGCGGCAGCTTTGGTGCGGCGGAAGTGGCCATTAACGTCGAGGGGGCCGCCGTCGAACAGGCGATGAACAAAACGGTGCTGCCGATGATGCATGGCTTTTACAGCCTCGGCACGCTGGCAGGCGCGGGCGTAGGGATGGCGCTGACGGCGCTGGGCATTGCGGCCAATGTGCACATTTTGCTGGCGGCGCTGGTCTGCATTATCCCGATCCTCACTGGCATCAGGGCTATTCCCGCGGGCACAGGACAAAACGCCTCGGACGAACAGAAGACTGCGGCAAAAGGGTTGCCCTTTTATCGTGATTTCCAGCTAATGCTGATTGGCGTGGTGGTGCTGGCGATGGCATTTGCTGAAGGCTCCGCCAACGACTGGCTACCGTTGCTGATGGTGGACGGGCACGGATTTAGCCCCACCTCCGGCTCGCTGATCTACGCCGGGTTTACGCTCGGCATGACCGTCGGACGCTTTACCGGGGGCTGGTTTATCGACCGTTACAGCCGCGTGGCTGTCGTCCGTGCCAGCGCCCTGCTGGGCGGGCTGGGCATCGCGATGATTATCTTTGTGGATGTGGACTGGATTGCCGGCGTGTCGGTGATCCTGTGGGGGCTGGGCGCCTCCCTTGGCTTCCCGCTGACCATTTCCGCTGCCAGCGATACCGGCCCCGACGCGCCGACGCGCGTGAGCGTCGTGGCGACCACGGGCTACCTCGCTTTCCTGGTGGGCCCGCCGCTGCTTGGATTCCTCGGTGAGCACTACGGGTTACGCAGCGCGATGCTGGTGGTATTAGGGTTAGTCATTATTGCCGCCCTGGTGGCGCGAGCGGTGGCAAAACCGGAAGCAGAAACAACGTCAATGGAGAAGGGATATGAGCGTTAAACTGATTGCAGTCGACATGGATGGCTCCTTCCTGAGCGATGCGAAAACCTATAACCGCGCGCGTTTTCTGGCGCAGTACGCGCGCATGAAAGCGCAAGGCATCCGTTTTGTTGTCGCCAGCGGAAACCAGTACTACCAGCTGATCTCATTTTTCCCGGAGATCGCCCATGAAATCGCCTTCGTCGCCGAAAACGGGGGCTGGGTGGTGGATGCGGGCGAAGATGTGTTTAACGGCGAACTGTCGAAAGAGCACTTTCTGACCGTCGCCACCCTGTTAAACGATGTGCCGGGCATTGAGATAATTGCCTGCGGAAAAAACAGCGCCTACACGCTGAAAACGTATAACGACCTCTTCAAAGAGATTGCTGCGAAATACTATCACCGCCTTGAAAGCGTCAGCAGCTTTGACAACCTCAACGATATTTTCTTCAAATTCGGGCTTAACGTCTCTGACGACGAAATTCCGCGCATTCAGGCGCTGCTGCATGAGAAGCTTGGCGACATCATGGTGCCGGTGACCACGGGACACGGCAGTATCGACCTGATTATCCCCGGCGTACACAAAGCTAACGGCCTGCGGATCCTGCAAGCGCGCTGGGGCATTGAGGACAGTGAAGTGGTGGCCTTTGGCGACAGCGGTAACGACGTGGAGATGCTGCGACAGGCTGGGTTTGGCTTCGCGATGGCCAATGCCAGACCGCATATTAAAGCGGTGGCCCGCTATGAAGCGCCGAACAATAATGACGAAGGGGTGCTGGACGTAATTGATAGGGTGCTGGATGGGAGGGCGCCGTTTAATTGATTCCGTGCGCTCTGGTGCCTTCACCCTAACCCTCTCCCACAGGGCTGAGGGTTCCCCACAAAATAATGCCTGCACAGACGGCCCCCTCTCCCTTGAGGAAGAGGGCTGGGGTGAGGGGGAACATACGGCTCTGGTGGTCATTCCGTTCACTTTATGTTCCTTGCTACTCTGTCACGACATGACCGGTGAACGTGCCAGGGTGGCTCAGTCGCCACCACCCTGGCGACCCGGGCTTCCGGCGGAAAATCGCCGCTTCGCGGTGCCTTCGGCTTATTCCTTCCGGCTTATCGGGGACGGGCGGAGGTAACATCCCTGTAAAGCCCGCCCTCTCGCCGCATCCCTGCGCCTCGCCCCGGCCTACAGGAAACGCCTCAGCGATTTACAGCCGGACCGAGGCATCGCTGAAAGCCTTCAGTTATTCTGAGGCAACGTTATCGCTTTTGCTTTCAAATTACTGGGGATCCCTCAGCCCACAGGGAGAGGGGACCGTCCCGAGCTCGCCCAGGGGGGAGAGGGGATAAGGATTACGGTTGCAGGGCATTTCCGACGCGTTTGTCCTTCAGGAACACCACCATCAGACCTACCCACAGCACACCGTTTGCGAGATTGAACAGGCTGAAGAGCCCGTTTCCGCCAAAAGCATAAGCATGCTTGCTCACCTCAATTCCGACGGTGAAAATCAGCATTTGCAGCATCCCCATCGCGGCAGACACCGTGCCTTTACTCATTTCACTGGCGAACAGCGTCAGGCGTACCAGACCGGCATTCGCCACGCCGATACCAAACGCGTAAATGCTCAGCCCCGCCGTCATCCACAGGTACGCATGAGACGAGGCTACGGTCGCCACCGCCGCGATAATCAGCCCTGCCGCTATGGGCCAACCGCCCATAATAATCAGCGAACGCACGGTACGGCGTGACGTCAGACGCGCCAGCACCAGGTTACCGATAATCAGCGCGCCAAAAATCGGCACCTGTAACAGGCCATACTCATAGCTGCTAAGCTGTTCGCCGCTGATGATAATGACCGGCGACTGGGCAATCCACGCCAGCAGCGGCAGGCTGACAAAGCCCGTCGCCAGTGCGCCCGCGACAAAACGGCCATTTTTCAGCACCGCCTTATAATCCCGCCCCAGCTCTTTAAGCGAGAGCTTTTCGCCCAGGCGGGTGGCGGTCTCCGGCATCGCACGGTGCAGACCAAAGAAAGAGATGGCCGCAAGCGCGGCAAAGAGCACGAACATCCCTTCCCACGGCGCGACGTGGACCCATGCGGCTCCCACCAGCGGCCCCAGAAGCGGTGCAATCAGCGCCACGTTCGCCATCAGCGCGGTAATTTTGATACATACCGCCTCCTCAAACGACTCCTGAATAGCGGCGTAGCCCACGGCACCAATAAAGCACAGGCTCACGCCCTGAAGGAAACGCAGCAACGTGAACTGCTCAATGTTCTGCGCCAGCAGCGTGGCGAGACAGGTGACGATAAACCATACCACGCCCGTCAGCATCACCGGGCGGCGACCAATACGATCCGACAGCGGCCCTAAAAGCCACTGTAAAAACATGCCGCCCGCGAGATAGGCGGTCATCGATGTAGGTACCCACTCAATACCTGCGTTGTACTGATCAACCACAGCCAGCATGCCTGGCTGGATCATGTCGTTGCCGATGTAGGTAGAGAATTCGTAAAGCACCAGACACAGAGGAAAAAGTAACGCCTGACGACCCAGACGATTACCGGAAGAAGAACGGTTTATCATGCAATCTCTTTAATATGAAAAAATCGCGATGAGTGTAATGAATTGCCGCTGTCTGAGATAGCAAATTAACGTGAAAAAACAGAAATAACGCACTTAGCGTTGTTGTTTAAGGTTTCCTTAAGTTGCCCTCCCTATGATAGTGCTATTTCACGTTATTGACCGAAACTATGACACACGCCGTCAGCCCTTCAGAATTATCTAAGTTACCGACAAATAAGACAAAACGCCTTTACCGTTTGCCTGCCCGCTTTTATGGTTATCAGCTTTTCGTGCTGATCGTCCTTGCGCTGCTTTTTACCTGGCTTTCGCGCGATGAATCGCTTGACCGATGGATCACCGGCTTCTGGTATGACGCGGCGACGCATCATTTCCCGCTACAGCAAAATCCGCTGCTGGATCTGCTCAACCATCGGCTGGCGAAATATGTGGCCATTGCCCTGGCCGTCATCGCGCTGGTTTACGGGGCTTACAGACGCAATGCCCGGCTGGTGACGGCCGCGCTTCTGATGGGTCTGGGCGCGCTCGTTGTAGGAGCCCTGAAAAGCATGAGCCACCACAGCTGTCCGTGGGATCTGGTGGAGTATGGCGGCAAAGCCGTCTCGTATCCCCTGTTCAGCGCGATTCCGGCCGACAGCGGACCGGGACGCTGCTTTCCCGGCGGCCACGCCTCGAGCGGATTTATGGTGATGGGGCTGTTTTTTGCCTTCTGGCGTGAACGTCCACGCCTGGCCTGGACCTTTGTCGCGTTGGGCGTTGTTATGGGGCTGCTGATGGGATTCGGGCAGGTCATGCGCGGCGCGCATTTTTTCTCTCACAACCTGTGGGCCGGATGGTGGGTCTGGTTTTCCCAGGTGCTGGTTTACGGGCTGGTTTCCGCCTGGTTTGCTAAAGAGTAACGAGATTATGTTAGAAAATCTGAACTACGAACTGTTTTACCTGCTCAACGCCACGCCGTCGTCACCGGAATGGATGATCGATCTCGCCACCTTCATTGCGAAAGATGTGATCAGCATTGTACCGGCGCTGGCGGTGATCCTCTGGTTATGGGGACCTCGTACACAGGTCACCGCCCAGCGCCATCTGGTGATCAAAATGGCGATGGCGATCGGCGTGAGCGTGCTGGCAAGCTACGTGCTGGGCCACGCCTTCCCACACGATCGTCCGTTTGTCGATCGCGTCGGCTACAACTTCCTGCACCATGCGCCGGACGACTCGTTCCCGAGCGATCACGGCACGGTGATCTTCACCTTTGCGCTGGCCTTCCTGTTCTGGCATCGCCTGTGGTCCAGCGTAGTGCTGATGGGCGTGGCGGTCGCCATCGCCTGGTCCCGCGTCTACCTGGGCGTGCACTGGCCGCTGGATATGGTCGGCGGTTTCCTGGTGGGGCTGATGGGCTGCGTCAGCGCAGCCATCCTGTGGAGCCTCTTTGGTCCGGCGCTTTATCGTGGATTATCACAGGCCTATCGCGTTCTGTTTGCCCTTCCGATCCGCAAAGGCTGGATACGTGACTAACCCCGGTCCGTCAGGTTACACTTGAGCCCCCGCCCTGCGGGGGCTCACTTTTTTAGCCCGAGGATCTATGGAAACACGTCGCGATGACCGCATTGCTCAGCTGCTCCAGGCGCTGAAGCGCAGCGATAAGCTGCATCTTAAGGAAGCCGCTACCCTGCTTGGCGTGTCTGAAATGACCATTCGTCGCGATCTGAACAGCGACAGCGCCCCCGTTGTGCTGCTTGGCGGGTATATTGTTCTGGAGCCGCGTAGCGCCAGCCATTATCTGTTAAGCGATCAAAAAACACGCCTGGTGGAGGAGAAGCGCAAAGCCGCGCGGCTCGCCGCCTCGCTGGTGCAGCCGCATCAAACGCTGTTTTTTGACTGCGGTACGACAACCCCGTGGATCATCGAGGCCATCGACAGCACCGTTCCCTTTACCGCCGTCTGTTATTCGCTAAACACCTTCCTTGCCTTGCAGGAGAAACCGGCGTGCCGGGTGATTTTGTGTGGCGGCGAATTTCATGCCAGCAACGCCATTTTCAAACCGCTGAATATTCAGGACACGCTGAGCAATGTATGCCCGGATATCGCCTTTTACTCTGCGGCGGGCGTGAATGTGAAACAGGGGGCAACCTGTTTTAATCTTGAAGAGTTACCGGTGAAACAGTGGGCGCTCAACGCCGCACAGCAGCATGTGCTGGTGGTTGATCACAGTAAATTTGGCAAGGTCCGTCCGGCAAGAATGGGAGAGCTGTCGCGCTTTGACGCCATCGTCAGTGATTGCCGCCCGGATGACGAGCTGGTGGCATACGCGAAAGCGCAGCAGGTGAAGTTGATGTATTGAGGTTATGCCGGGTAAGGCGAAGCCGCCACCCGGCAAAAACTTAGCTGAACCAGCTGCCAAACCAGCCGTGGAATTTCATTAACACAAAGTCCCATATCCGACTGAAGAAGCCGCCCTCTTCCACCGCTTCCATTACCACCAGCGGACGCTGCTCAATGGATTTGCCGTTAAGCTGGAAATCTATCGTCCCGACCACCTGGCCTTTTTTTAACGGCGCGGTCAGCTGTGGCTCGGTCAGGGTATAGCTCGCTTTCAGGTTTTTCAACTGACCGCGTGGAATGGTGACGGACCCCGCTTCACCAGCCCCCAGGTTTACTTCACTTTTATCACCAAACCAGACGCGCTGGCTGACGAAAGTGGCGTCCGGCTTAATCGGCGTGACGGTTTCAAAGAAGCGGAAACCCCAGGTCAGCAGTTTTTCTGACTCGTTAAAACGAATGCGGTCGGTTTTCGTGCCCAGCACCACCGAGATCAGGCGCATATCGCCCTGCGTCGCAGAAGCCACCAGGTTGTATCCGGCCCCGGCAGTTGTACCGGTTTTCATGCCGTCCACGTTAACGTTACTGCTCCAGAGCAGGCGGTTACGGTTAGGCTGGCGAATATTATTGAAGGTAAACTCTTTCTCTTTATGGATGGCGTACTCATCCGGAACGTCATGGATCAGCGCTTTGCCCAGCAGCGCCATATCGCGCGCGGTACTGAACTGACCCGGCGCATCCAGGCCGTGAACGGTTTTAAAGGTGGTATTGGTCAGACCCAGTTTTTTCGCGTAGCCATTCATCAGCCCAATAAATGAGTCCTGACTGCCCGCGACATAATCGGCCAGCGCAATACAGGCATCATTTCCCGACTGAATAATGACCCCTTTATTCAGATCGGAAACGGAGACCTGATCACCGGGCTTCAGGAACATCACGGACGAGCCGCGCAGCGCCGGGTTACCGGTCGCCCAGGCATCTTTCCCGACGGTGACCATGTCATTCAGCTTGATCTTGCCCGCTTTCAACGCCTGGCCGACCACATAGCTGGTCATAATTTTCGTCAGGCTCGCCGGGTCGAGTTTTTCGTCGGCGTTACCTTCCGCCAGCACTTTCCCGCTGGCGTAATCCATCAGGATCCAGGCGCGCGCATCAACAGGCGGCGCTTCGGGCGCTGTCTGTTCCGCCGCATGAAGCGTTGGGGCAAAAAGGAAAAGCAGCGCCGAGCCTGCCGCCAGGCTGCGCAGAGAAGAAGTTTTTTGCGTCATAAATGCCACCCGAGTGTCCATTCTAAAAATCACGTCACAATCACCGTGTCGCAAGAAGCGATGAGTAATAGCGCACTACAGCCTTCAAAGAAACCTGTTCCAGGTAAAGTTTTTAAAGTTTATGCAATAACATTCAGATACGCTTTGATTGCGGCGTTTTTTTTAGCATCTGTTGCGTAATTGTTAGGTTTATCTCACCATGGCGAAAAGCTGACTCGGATTCACATCTCATCGGGAGTAAATATGATTACGCTGTGGGGCAGGAACAATTCGACTAACGTGAAGAAAGTGCTCTGGACGCTGGAGGAGCTGGATTTACCGTTCAACCAAATTATGGCTGGCATGGCGTTCGGGGTGAATAAAGACGCCGACTATCTGGCGATGAACCCAAACGGGCTGGTGCCGTTGCTGCGCGATGACGAGACAGACGCCACGCTGTGGGAGTCCAATACCATTGTGCGTTATCTCGCCGCGCAGTACGGCCAGGGTCGCCTGTGGGTTGAAAATCCGGCCCAGCGCGCTCAGGGCGAAAAATGGATGGACTGGGCAAACCAGACGCTTTCCCCCACGCACCGCGTGATCCTGATGGGGCTTATCCGTACGCCGGAAGCCGATCGTGATTATCCCGCCATTCATGCCGCCCAGGATGCGTGCGAGTCGCTGTTTGCGATGATGGACGACGAACTGGCGAAGCATACCTGGTTCTCCGGCGACACGTTCGGCGTGGGCGATATCGCCGTCGCCCCCTTCGTCTGGAACCTCACTAACATGGGTCTCAGCTGGACCCCGCGCCCTCACCTTGAGCGCTGGATCCAGCAGCTCAGCGAGCGCCCGGCGTATCGCAACGTGGTGATGATCCCGGTGACCTGATTACGACCCGGACGGGCTGACTTTCCAAAGCTGCCCGTCCGTCTCGTCGGTCAGCACGTACAGATAACCATCCGGCCCGACGCGCACATCGCGGATACGCTGATCTTTATCCCCAAGAATTCGCCCATCCTCCGTCACGGTATTACCCTTCACGCTCAGCACGATGACGTCCTTCTCCTTCAGCGCGCCGATAAACAGCTTGTTTTTCCACTGCGGGAAGACGTCGCTGTTGTAGAACGCCATGCCGCTGACGGCGGGCGACACTTTCCAGACAAACAGCGGTTTTTCGGTGCCTTCAACGTGCTCGCCTTTTGCTTCCGGGATTTTCAGGCCGCTGTAATTGATCCCGTGCGTCGCCAGGGGCCAGCCGTAGTTTTTGCCCTTCTCAGGAATGTTAACCTCATCCCCACCGCGTGGTCCGTGTTCGTTGAGCCACAGCGTGTCACTCCACGGGTTCATCGCCATTCCCTGCGGGTTGCGAATGCCATAGGACCAGATTTCCGGGCGCGCACCGGCGGTGTTCACAAACGGATTATCCGGTGGCACTTTTCCGTCCTCCGTCAGGCGCACCACCTTGCCCTGAAGCTTGTCCAGATCCTGCGCCGTCGGGCGCTGGTTGTTTTCACCCAGGCCAATAAAGAGATGGCCTTTGCCGTCGAACACCAGTCGTCCGCCAAAGTGGTTGCCGGTAGAGAGCTTCGGCATCTGTCGGAACACCACCTGGAAGCCCTCAATGCGCGACAGGTCATCGCTCAACCGCCCATAGCCCACCGTGGTACCCGCTTTGCCATCATTACCTGCCTCGGCGAAGCTGAGCCAGACCCGCCGTGATTGTGCAAAATCCGGGGCCAGCGCGACGTCCAGCAGTCCGCCCTGGCCGCTCGCCCACACTTTCGGCACGCCGACAATCGGATCTGAGAGCCCTTTCCCTGCCTGCCAGTGCTTAAGCTGCCCGTCTTTGAGCGTGATGAGCAGCCCCTTGTTATCTGGCAGAAACGCCAGCGACCAGGGGTGATCCAGTTTTGTCTGTAGCACGTCGACCTTAACCGTCTCAGGCGCTGCAAGCAGTGAAAGCGGGAATAACAAGACTGGAAGGAAAATCAGCGAGGATCGAGGCATAACGCACTCCTTTATCGACATATGGCTTAAAGATTAGCCACTGTTCCCGGGTGCGTTACCACTTTTACAAAAGCTTAATCAGAAGGGGGAGTTGCCTCCCCCGGGTTCAGTGCCGGGCAAGCGTTTCCGGCTTGTTCAGACACATGATGCAAAGCGCGAGCGTGGTCAGGCAGTTTTCAAGCTTCTCCGCGTTAACGGCAATAAAATTCGGGCAGTCGTGACGTCCGTTCATCAAACAGACCCCGGCGATGGAGAGCACCTCGGCGGCGCGGCGCAGCGCCACTAATTCGCTTTCAGCGTAGTGCGCTTTCAGGATGGGTGCTTTTTCACGCATGAAATTGCAAAGTTCAAAGAAGTTATCACGCAGATTTTCGCTTTCGCTGACTGACATATACCCTTTCGCCTTGCGGAGTTGCAGATATGCAGCCAGGTCGATTCGGGCGTTGATCAGCTTGTTAAGCAGATCGCGTTTCAGTCTGTCAACGGACATGCTATTCCTCCTCTGTCAGCCATGTTACCTCATTAAGAATAAGGTCATTTTTTGTACAATGTAATGCCTGGGATCAATAAACGATAACTGATTAACATTCTTTACAATGTTACAACGATTGCCGGCCTCAACTGCGCCATCAAGAGTGTATAAATCCCCTGCGATACGCTGTAAAATCCCGCCCTGATAACTCCATAATTGATGAATTTTTAACCTATGAGCAATGTTACGCACCCGCCGAAAATCGGCTTTGTCTCCCTGGGCTGCCCGAAGAACCTGGTGGACTCCGAACGCATCCTGACTGAACTTCGCACTGAAGGCTATGACGTGGTGCCAAGCTACGACAACGCCGACATGGTGATCGTCAACACCTGCGGGTTCATCGACAGCGCGGTCCAGGAGTCACTGGAAGCCATTGGTGAAGCCCTGACGGAAAACGGCAAAGTGATTGTGACCGGCTGCCTGGGCGCAAAAGAAGACCAGATCCGTGAAGTGCACCCGAAGGTGCTGGAGATCACCGGTCCACACAGCTACGAGCAGGTGCTGGAACATGTTCATCACTACGTCCCCAAACCAAAGCACAACCCGTTCCTGAGCCTGGTGCCGGAACAGGGCGTGAAGCTGACGCCGCGCCACTACGCCTACCTGAAAATTTCCGAAGGCTGCAACCATCGCTGCACCTTCTGCATCATCCCGTCGATGCGTGGCGATCTGGTGAGCCGTCCGATTGGCGAGGTGCTGGCAGAAGCCAAACGCCTGGCCGACGCGGGCGTGAAGGAGCTGCTGGTCATCTCCCAGGACACCTCCGCCTACGGCGTGGACGTTAAACACCGTTCCGGTTTCCACAACGGCGAGCCAGTGAAAACCAGCATGGTCGGCCTGTGCGAGCAGCTGGCTAAGCTCGGGATCTGGACGCGCCTGCACTACGTCTATCCTTACCCGCACGTTGACGATGTGATCCCGCTGATGGCGGAAGGCAAAATCCTGCCGTATCTGGATATCCCGCTACAGCATGCCAGCCCGCGCATTCTGAAGCTGATGAAACGTCCTGGCTCCGTTGACCGCCAACTGGCGCGCATCAAGCAGTGGCGTGAGATCTGCCCGGATCTTACCCTGCGCTCCACCTTTATTGTCGGCTTCCCGGGTGAAACCGAAGAAGATTTCCAGATGCTGCTCGACTTCCTGAAAGAGGCGCGTCTGGATCGCGTCGGCTGCTTCAAGTACAGCCCGGTTGAAGGCGCAACGGCCAACGAGCTGGCGGACCAGGTACCGGAAGAGGTAAAAGAGGAGCGCTGGAACCGCTTTATGCAGCTGCAACAGCAGATCTCTGCTGAACGCTTGCAGGAGAAAGTGGGCCGCGAAATTCTGGTGATTATCGACGAAGTGGACGAAGAAGGCGCGATTGGCCGCAGCATGGCGGATGCGCCTGAAATCGACGGCGCGGTGTACCTGAACGGCGAAACCAACGTCAAGCCGGGCGATATTATTCGCGTGAAGGTCGAAAACGCCGACGAGTATGATTTGTGGGGCAGCCGGGTTTAATCTCCTCTTTGAATAACGACTGATGATGCTGTGCTTATCGGGCATAACCTGGTCCCGATAAGCTCTTGCGGTCAGGGTTGTACAATGACCGCAATTGCGCGAGGGTAGCAGCGCAACGGCAGATTATCTATGCTTTTGTTGAGGCGTTTACTGTAATAATTAGATTGCGCTTTTTTGGTTCAGCCTGCCTAAAAAGCGAAACAGGTCATAATCATTTCTCAGGTAATGCTGCCAACTTACTGATTTAGTGTATGATGGTGATTTTAAGGTGCTTGCGTGGCTTCCATTTCCATCAGATGTCCC
>NZ_JBMKIC010000054.1:0-18628 GCF_049238665.1 Enterobacter cloacae complex sp. IR5450 | reverse complement strand
CTCAAAATCGCTGGAGCTGCATGACAAGGTCATCGGGCATTATCTGAACATAAAACACTATCAGTAAGTTGGAGTCATTACCCCCATTTTATTCAACCTCTTTTACGCGCCGTATCTGCTCAAAAGGCGAATGTAATGCCCTCCACCTGACTACCGCTCCCAACGCACGCGGTGAGTTGAACTTGCGGTTTTGGTCCTACCAATCATGCGTAAAGCTATCCATCGTTCACAGTTTCGATGCTCCACTTCACAAAAGCATTGCTGAATAGCAACACTTGGTTAACCATTTATTGCCATTAACCCTACATCACAATATTGGAAGGACCACTTTTACACTAAGTGTGACGCTGAGATGAGCAGAGACTCACCCGACGAACACCTGTGTGGTCCTCAGGAGACCTGCATGAGCCTCTGGCAACAAAACTACGATCCGGCCGGGAATATCTGGCTGTCGAGCCTGATCGCATCGCTACCGATCCTGTTCTTCTTCTTTGCGCTGATAAAGCTCAAGCTGAAGGGCTACCTTGCCGCAACGTACACCGTTGCCATCGCCCTGCTGGTGGCGCTGTTCTTCTATAAAATGCCGGTCGATCGCGCGCTGGCCTCTGTGGTGTATGGTTTCTTCTACGGCCTGTGGCCGATTGCGTGGATCATCATCGCCGCTGTCTTTGTCTACAAAATCTCGGTGAAAACCGGGCAGTTCGACATTATTCGCTCGTCGATTCTCTCTATTACACCGGACCAGCGTTTACAGATGCTGATTGTCGGTTTCTCCTTCGGGGCGTTCCTTGAAGGGGCGGCAGGATTTGGCGCGCCGGTGGCGATCACCGCCGCTCTGCTGGTCGGGCTGGGCTTTAATCCGCTGTATGCCGCTGGCCTGTGCCTGATTGTGAACACCGCCCCGGTGGCGTTTGGCGCGATGGGCATTCCGATTCTGGTGGCGGGTCAGGTGACCGGGCTGGACAGCTTCGAGATCGGCCAGATGGTGGGCCGCCAGCTGCCGTTCCTGACCATTATCGTGCTGTTCTGGATCATGGCGATTATGGACGGCTGGCGCGGCGTGAAGGAGACCTGGCCTGCGGTGATGGTAGCGGGCGGTTCGTTCGCCATTGCCCAGTATCTCAGCTCCAACTTCCTCGGCCCGGAACTGCCGGACATCATCTCTTCCCTGGTGTCGCTGGTCTGTCTGACGCTGTTCCTGAAACGCTGGCAGCCGGTACGTATCTTCCGCTTTGCTGACATGGGCGCATCGCACGTGGATCAGACGCTGGCGCGCACCGGCTATACCGCCGGACAGATTGTGCGTGCGTGGTCACCGTTCCTGTTCCTGACCGCCACCGTGACGCTGTGGAGCATTCCGCCGTTTAAAGCCCTGTTCGCCCCGGGCGGCGCGCTGTACGACATGGTGATTAATATCTCCGTGCCGTTCCTCGACAAAATGGTCGCCCGTATGCCGCCGGTGGTGCACGACGCCACGCCGTATGCGGCAGTGTTTAAGTTCGACTGGTTCTCAGCCACCGGTACGGCCATCCTGTTTGCCGCTATCCTTTCCGTTGTGTGGCTGCGCATGAAGCCTGCCGCCGCGGTACAGACCTTTGCGGCGACGATTAAAGAGCTGATGCTGCCGATTTACTCCATCGGCATGGTGCTGGCGTTCGCGTTTATTTCGAATTACTCCGGCCTGTCGTCGACGCTGGCGTTAGCGCTGGCGCATACCGGCCACGCGTTTACCTTCTTCTCGCCGTTCCTCGGCTGGCTGGGGGTGTTCCTGACCGGTTCAGATACGTCATCTAACGCCCTGTTTGCTGCCCTACAGGCCACGGCCGCGCAGCAGATTGGCGTCTCGGACGTGCTGCTGGTCGCCGCGAACACCACCGGCGGCGTGACCGGGAAGATGATCTCGCCGCAGTCCATCGCCATTGCCTGTGCTGCGGTGGGGCTGGTAGGCAAAGAGTCGGATCTGTTCCGCTTTACCGTTAAACACAGCCTGATATTTACCTGCATGGTGGGCGTGATCACCACATTGCAGGCCTATGTCTTAACCTGGATGATTCCATGATAGTGATGCCCAGACGCCTGTCCGACGAGATTGCCACTCGCGTACGGGCGCTGATAGAAGAACAACAGCTGGAAGCGGGCATGAGATTGCCCGCCGAGCGTCAGCTTGCCGCTCAGCTTGGCGTGTCGCGCAACTCACTGCGCGAGGCGCTGGCGACGCTGGTTAGTGAAGGGGTGCTGCTGAGCCGTCGCGGCGGCGGCACCTTCGTGCGCTGGCAGCATGACGACTGGTCCGAACAAAACATCGTGCAGCCGCTGAAGACGCTGATGGAAAACGACCCGGACTACAGCTTCGACATCCTCGAAGCGCGTCACGCCATCGAAACCAGCACCGCGTGGCACGCGGCGATGCGGGCAACCGACGCCGACAAAGAGAAGCTCAAAGCCTGTTTTGAAGCCACGCAAAGCAGCGACCCGGACATCGCCTCCCAGGCGGACGTGCGGTTCCATCTGGCGATTGCCGAGGCCTCGCACAACGTGGTGCTGCTGCAAACCATGCGCGGGTTCTTCGACCTGCTGCAATCCTCCGTCAAGCAGAGCCGCCAGCGCATGTATCTGGTGCCGCCGGTGTTTGCCCAGCTGACCGAACAGCACGAGGCGGTGCTCAACGCCATTCTGGCCGGAGATGCCGAGGCCGCGCGCAAGGCGATGATGGCACATCTCGGCTTCGTGCATACCACCATTAAACGATTCGATGAAGATCAGGCCCGACAGGCGCGTATTACCCGTCTGCCTGGCGAGAGTGATATTTCCAGGGAGAACAAAGCATGATTATTTCAGCAGCCAGTGACTATCGCGCCGCGGCGCAGCGCATTTTGCCCCCGTTCCTGTTCCACTATATCGACGGCGGGGCGTATGCCGAATATACCCTGCGCCGTAACGTGGAGGATCTGTCGGAAGTGGCCCTGCGCCAGCGCGTGCTGAAAAATATGTCTGACCTGAGCCTTGAGACGAAGCTGTTTAACGAGACGCTCTCCATGCCGGTAGCGCTCGCACCTGTCGGTTTATGTGGCATGTATGCCCGTCGCGGTGAAGTGCAGGCCGCCGCCGCCGCAGATGCCAAAGGCATTCCGTTTACCCTTTCCACCGTGTCCGTCTGCCCGATTGAAGAAGTCGCCCCGACCATCAAGCGCCCGATGTGGTTCCAGCTGTACGTCCTGCGCGATCGCGGTTTTATGCGCAACGCGCTGGAGCGCGCCAAAGCGGCGGGCTGCTCAACGCTGGTCTTTACCGTCGACATGCCGACCCCCGGCGCGCGCTACCGCGACGCCCACTCCGGCATGAGCGGCCCTAACGCGGCCCTGCGCCGTTACTGGCAGGCAGTGACGCACCCGCAGTGGGCGTGGGATGTCGGGTTGAACGGCCGTCCGCACGATCTGGGCAATATTTCGGCCTACCTCGGTAAACCGACCGGGCTGGAGGACTACATTGGCTGGCTGGCGAACAATTTCGATCCGTCGATCTCCTGGAAAGACCTGGAATGGATCCGCGAATTCTGGGACGGCCCGATGGTGATCAAAGGGATCCTCGACCCGGAAGATGCCCGCGACGCGGTGCGTTTTGGAGCCGATGGGATCGTGGTCTCTAACCACGGTGGCCGCCAGCTTGATGGGGTGCTCTCCTCCGCCCGCGCCCTGCCGGCCATTGCCGATGCGGTGAAAGGCGATATTGCGATCCTGGCCGATAGCGGCATCCGTAACGGGCTGGACGTGGTGCGCATGATTGCGCTCGGCGCCGACAGCGTGCTGCTGGGCCGTGCTTACCTGTACGCGCTGGCCACCAGCGGCCAGGCGGGCGTGGCGAATCTGCTGAACCTGATCGAGAAAGAGATGAAAGTAGCGATGACCCTGACCGGGGCTAAGTCGATTAGCGAAATCAGCAAAGACTCTCTGGTGCAGGAGCTCAGTAAGCTGCCTGCGGCGCTGGCCCCTCTTTCTCAGGGAAACGCGGCCTGATCTCCCCCGGTTAGCCTCCCCTTCTTCCGCGCCCGACTTTCCCCTCGGGCGCTTTTTTTGTCGAAAATAACACCTGCGTAACATTCTTGATAAGAAAATTTGACACACCCCGCCCCTCCGCAATTGTATAGACAAGCAAATACAAGAACACAAAAACAACATCACATCGGAGGGGAACGTATGACGTATTCAGGTCGGGTGGATATTCAGCAGGTGATCGATGAAAGTCCCTTTTCAGGGTTTCACTGGCTTCTTATTGTGCTGGGCTTTCTGGTGCTGGCGATCGATGGGTTTGATACCGCAGCGATGGGTTACATTGCGCCTACGCTGTCGACGGAGTGGGGAATACATAAGCAGGATCTGGGGCCGGTGCTGAGTGCGGCGCTGCTGGGGCTGTCGCTGGGAGCCCTGATTGCAGGTCCGGTATCGGACCGGATGGGACGCAAGCGCGTGCTGGTCTTTTCGTGTCTGTTCTTCGGCCTGGCGAGCCTGGGCACGGCCTGGGCGCAAAGTCTGAATACCCTGACGTTATGGCGATTTCTGACCGGTCTCGGGCTGGGCGCCGCGATGCCTAACGCCATCACGCTGATCTCAGAGTTTGCCCCCCAGCGCTGCCGCGCCATGGCAATTAACACCATGTACTGCGGCTTTCCGCTGGGTGCGGCGGGCGGCGGGGCGATCTCGTCCTGGCTTATCCCTCACCATGGCTGGCGAAGCGTGCTGCTGACCGGCGCGATTGCGCCGCTGATTTTAACGGTGCTGCTGGCGCTGCTGTTGCCGGAGTCGGTGAAGTTTCTGGTGCAGCGCGGGAAAGACGTCGCCCAGGTTCGCCGCATCGCCAGCCGGTTCGCCCGCAGCACGCTGGATAGCGTCACGGGCTTTTTCCTGACAGAGGAGAAAGTCGCGTCGAAAAAAGGCAGCGTGTCGCAGCTGTTTTCCATGCCCTGGCTACCCGGCACCCTGATGCTGTGGGTCACCTACTTTATGGGATTGGTGATTTATTACGTCCTGCTGAGCTGGATGCCGACGCTGATGCAGGGGATGGGGTATGCGCTGGCGGAATCCGCCTGGCTCACCTCGCTGTTCACCTTCGGCGGCACCGCTGGCATTTTGCTCGCGGGCTGGATGATGGATCGCTGGGAAGCGCACAAGGTGGTCGCGTGTGGTTTCGTGCTGACGATGGGCCTGATTCTTTTACTCGGCATTGAGCATAACCATATCGCCCTGTTTGGCGGGTTAATTTTCCTGATGGGGATCGCGATGAACGGCGCGCAGTCGGGCATGCAGACCCTGGCCGCCACCTTTTACCCTACCGAGTGCCGCGCGACGGGTATCGCCTGGATGCAGGGGATCGGCCGCTTCGGCGGCGTGGCGGGCACCATGACCAGCGCCCAGCTTCTTTCCATGCAGTGGCAGGCAGACAGTATTTTAATGATCCTCAGCGTGCCTGCTCTCGTGGCCGCGGCGGCAACCGTCTACAAAATGCTGTATAGCCGCGCGCAGGAGCCGGGCGTCGCCTAGTCCCTCTCTTTTCTGCTATTCTGCCCCCGCAATTAAGGGGGCAGCATGCTTAACATCGTCTTATTCGAACCAGAAATTCCGCCGAACACCGGCAATATTATCCGCCTGTGCGCCAACACCGGTTTTCGTCTGCACATCATTGAGCCGATGGGCTTTACGTGGGACGACAAACGTCTGCGCCGCGCGGGGCTGGACTACCATGAGTTTACCGCCGTCGTTCGTCATCACGATTACGCCGCGTTTCTGGGATCCGAAAAACCACAGCGCATGTTCGCCCTGACCACCAAAGGCACGCCAGCGCACAGCGCCGTAAGCTATCAGGACGGGGATTATCTGATGTTTGGCCCGGAAACCCGCGGCCTGCCGGCCACCATTCTGGATGCCCTGCCAGCCGAGCAGAAAATTCGTATTCCGATGATGCCGGACAGCCGCAGCATGAACCTGTCGAATGCGGTGTCGGTGGTGGTGTATGAGGCGTGGCGCCAGCTGGGTTATCCCGGCGCGATACTGCGTAGCTAAAACAGTTCGGGTGGCTTGCGCCACCCGATTCATCGTGTTTAGCCTGCTACCGCGATACGTTTCATATCGGTCATGTAGCCACGCAGTTTCTGGCCCACTTTCTCGATTTCGTGGCTGCGAATCGCTTCGTTAACGTCACGCAGCTGCGCGTTATCAACCGCACCTTCCGCAATCGCCTGGCCCAGATCGCCCGCTTGCAGGGTGGTCATGAACTCTTTCAGCAACGGTACGCAGGCGTAAGAGAACAGGTAGTTACCGTACTCGGCGGTATCGGAGATCACCACGTTCATCTCATACAGACGCTTACGGGCGATGGTGTTTGCGATCAGCGGCAGCTCGTGCAGCGATTCGTAGTACGCAGACTCTTCAATGATGCCGGAATCCACCATGGTTTCGAACGCCAGCTCAACGCCTGCTTTCACCATCGCAATCATCAGGACGCCTTTATCGAAGTACTCCTGCTCGGTGATCTTGCCGTCGTACTGTGGCGCGGTTTCGAACGCGGTTTTACCGGTCTCTTCACGCCAGGTCAGCAGTTTCTTATCGTCGTTCGCCCAGTCTGCCATCATGCCGGAGGAGAACTCGCCGGAGATGATGTCGTCCATATGTTTCTGGAACAGTGGCGCCATGATGGTTTTCAGCTGTTCAGAGAGTGCGAACGCGCGCAGTTTTGCCGGGTTGGACAGACGGTCCATCATCAGCGTAATGCCGCCCTGCTTCAGCGCTTCGGTGATGGTTTCCCAGCCGAACTGAATCAGTTTTTCCGCGTATGCCGGATCGGTGCCTTCTTCCACCAGCTTGTCGAAGCACAGCAGAGAGCCGGCCTGGAGCATGCCGCACAGGATGGTCTGCTCACCCATCAGGTCAGATTTCACTTCCGCAACGAAGGAAGATTCCAGCACGCCCGCACGATGGCCGCCAGTGGCCGCAGCCCAGGCTTTGGCAATCGCCATGCCTTCGCCTTTCGGATCGTTTTCCGGGTGAACGGCGATCAGCGTCGGTACGCCGAAGCCACGTTTGTACTCTTCGCGCACTTCGGTGCCCGGGCACTTCGGTGCCACCATCACCACGGTGATGTCTTTACGGATCTGCTCGCCCACTTCAACGATGTTGAAGCCGTGGGAGTAACCCAGCGCGGCGCCGTCTTTCATCAGCGGCTGTACGGAACGCAAAACGTCAGAGTGCTGCTTGTCCGGCGTCAGGTTAACCACCAGATCCGCCTGCGGGATCAGCTCTTCGTAGGTGCCCACTTTGAAGCCGTTTTCGGTCGCTTTACGCCAGGAAGCACGCTTTTCGGCAATCGCTTCTTTACGCAGGGCGTAGGAGATATCCAGCCCGGAGTCACGCATGTTCAGGCCCTGGTTCAGACCCTGTGCGCCACAGCCGACAATGACCACTTTTTTACCCTGAAGGTAGCTCGCGCCATCAGCAAATTCATCGCGCGCCATGAAGCGGCATTTGCCCAGCTGCGCCAGCTGCTGGCGCAAGTTCAGTGTATTAAAGTAGTTAGCCATGGGTGATACCTCGTGATGTTGTGTGTCTTATTGTTCGGTTCGCGTTTCAGCGAGAATGTACCCACATTACAACAGGAAATTTATTGCGGAAATTGATATATTCACAACGTCACATTGCAATTTATGCAATGTAAAAAGAGGGAGTGGAATCGGTGGATTTACGCGATCTGAAAATGTTCCTGCACCTGGCGGAAAGCCGTCACTTTGGCCGCAGCGCCCGGGCGATGCACGTCAGCCCGTCCACGCTTTCGCGCCAGATCCAGCGCCTTGAGGAAGACCTCGGCCAGCCGCTGTTCGTGCGCGATAACCGCACCGTCACCCTCACGGAAGCCGGCGAAGAGCTGCGCATCTTTGCCCAGCAAACCTTGTTGCAGTATCAGCAGCTGCGGCACACCATCGACCAGCAGGGGCCGTCGCTTTCCGGCGAGCTGCATATTTTCTGTTCCGTGACCGCTGCCTACAGCCATCTTCCCCCCATTCTTGACCGCTTCCGCGCGGAACATCCGTCGGTTGAAATTAAGCTCACCACCGGCGATGCCGCCGACGCGATGGAAAAAGTGGTCACGGGCGAAGCGGATCTCGCGATTGCCGGGAAACCGGAAACCCTGCCGGGGGCGGTGGCGTTCTCGATGCTGGAGAATCTGGCGGTGGTGCTGATTGCCCCGGCGCTGCCCTGCCCGGTGCGCAACCAGGTTTCGGTGGAGAAACCGGACTGGTCCACGGTGCCGTTTATCATGGCCGATCAGGGGCCGGTGCGCCGCCGCATTGAGCTGTGGTTCCGCCGCCAGAAGATCAGTAACCCGTCGATTTACGCCACGGTCGGCGGCCATGAGGCGATGGTGTCGATGGTGGCGCTTGGCTGCGGCGTGGCGCTGCTGCCGGAAGTGGTGCTGGAAAACAGCCCGGAACCGGTGCGCAACCGCGTGATGATTCTGGAGCGCAGCGACGAGAAGACGCCGTTTGAGCTGGGCGTGTGCGCACAAAAAAAGCGGCTGCATGAGCCGCTTATTGATGCGTTCTGGACGATATTGCCGAACCACTAGCCAGCCAGAAAGAACCTGAAAGCCGGGTTATGGGTTTCGTCATGACATTCATAGCCCAGTTCGTTCAGGCGCGTTTCGAAATCCGGCTCGTGCTCGCCCAGTTCGAACGCCGCCAGCACGCGGCCATAGTCGGTGCCGTGGCTGCGGTAGTGGAACAGAGAGATGTTCCAGTGCGTGCCGAGCGTGTGCAGGAACTTGAGCAGCGCGCCCGGCGATTCCGGGAACTCGAAGCTGAACAGGCGTTCCTGGAGCGGCTTGGATGGACGGCCACCGACCATGTAACGCACGTGCAGCTTCGCCATCTCATCGTCAGAGAGATCGACCACGCTGTAGCCGCCGTCGTGCAGCAGGCTGAGGATCTCTTTGCGCTCCTCCACGCCACGGCTCAGACGCACGCCGACAAAAATGCAGGCATCTTTGGCGTCGGCAAAGCGGTAGTTGAACTCCGTTACCGAACGGCCGCCCAGCAGCTGGCAGAACTTCAGGAAGCTGCCCTTCTCTTCCGGAATCGTCACCGCCAGCAGCGCTTCACGCTGCTCGCCCAACTCGCAGCGCTCGGAAACGTAGCGCAGGCCGTGGAAGTTCACATTGGCACCGGAAAGCACGTGCGCCAGACGCTCGCCGCGGATATTGTGCTGGGCGATGTATTTCTTCATCCCCGCCAGCGCCAGCGCGCCGGAGGGTTCCGCCACCGCACGCACGTCTTCGAACAGATCTTTCATCGCCGCGCAGATAGCGTCGCTGTCGACGGTGACGATATCGTCTAGATACTCCTGGCACAGGCGGAACGTTTCGTCGCCAATGCGCTTCACCGCCACGCCCTCGGCAAACAGCCCGACGCGCGGCAGATCCACAGGATGCCCGGCATCCAGCGCCGCTTTCAGGCAGGCGGAGTCTTCCGCTTCCACGGCAATGACTTTGATCTGCGGCATGAGCTGTTTGATCAGCACCGCCACACCAGCGGCTAAGCCGCCGCCGCCCACCGGGACGAAAACGCGGTCGAGATGGGCGTCCTGCTGCAACAGCTCCAGCGCCAGCGTACCCTGCCCGGCAATCACCATCGGGTGGTCGAACGGCGGCACCCAGGTGAACCCCTGCTGCTGCGCCAGCTCAATCGCTTTGGCTTTGGCTTCGTCAAAGTTAGCCCCGTGGAGCAAGACTTCTCCGCCGAAACCGCGCACCGCGTCGACCTTGATGTCTGCGGTAGCAACCGGCATCACGATCAGCGCCTTCAGCCCCAGACGCGCCGAGGAAAACGCCACGCCCTGCGCGTGGTTGCCCGCCGACGCGGTAATCACCCCGCGCGCTTTCTGCTCGTCCGTCAGCCCGGCCATCATCGCGTAGGCTCCGCGCAGCTTGAAGCTGTGCACCGGCTGCCTGTCTTCACGCTTCACCAGAATGACGTTGTCGAGGCGCGAGGAGAGTTTTTCCATTTTTTGCAGGGGCGTGACCTGCACGGCTTCATAGACCGGCGCGCGTAGCACCGCTCTCAGGTATTCCGCCCCCTCAGGGGCGGCGGATAAGGGTTGTGACTCGGCCATCGTTAGCCCCCCAGTTTAGATTTATCGCGCACCGCGCCTTTATCTGCACTGGTTGCAAGGCTCGCGTAGGCGCGCAGGGCGAAGGAGACTTCGCGCTGGCGATCTTTCGGCGTCCAGGCTTTGTCGCCGCGGGCTTCCTGCGCTTCACGACGGGCCGCAATCTCCTGGTCACTCAGCTTCAGCTGAATGCCGCGGTTCGGAATGTCGATTTCGATCAGGTCGCCATCTTCGATGATCGCGATGTTGCCTCCGCTTGCCGCTTCCGGGGAGACGTGACCAATGGAGAGGCCTGACGTGCCGCCAGAGAAACGACCATCGGTGATCAGCGCGCAGGCTTTGCCGAGGCCCATCGATTTCAGGAAGGTGGTCGGGTAGAGCATCTCCTGCATGCCCGGACCGCCTTTCGGTCCTTCGTAGCGAATGACCACCACGTCGCCTTCTACCACTTTGCCACCGAGGATGGCGTCTACCGCTTCGTCCTGGCTTTCATACACTTTTGCCGGACCGGTGAATTTCAGGATGCTGTCGTCCACGCCAGCGGTTTTCACGATACAGCCATTTTCCGCAAAGTTACCGTACAGCACGGCCAGGCCGCCGTCTTTGCTATAGGCATGTTCCAGCGAGCGAATGCAGCCTTCGGCGCGATCGTCATCAAGCGTGTCCCAACGGCAATCCTGCGAGAACGCCTGGGTGGTACGGATGCCCGCCGGACCGGCGCGATACATGTTTTTCACCGCGTCGTCTTTGGTCAGCATCACGTCGTACTGCTCCAGCGACTCCGGCAGCGTCAGGCCGAGCACGTTTTTCACGTCGCGGTTAAGCAGCCCGGCGCGATCCAGCTCGCCGAGAATACCAATCACGCCACCCGCACGGTGGACATCTTCCATGTGGTACTTCTGGGTACTCGGCGCGACTTTACACAGCTGCGGCACTTTGCGGGAGAGCTTGTCGATGTCGCTCATGGTGAAGTCGATTTCAGCTTCCTGCGCGGCGGCCAGCAGGTGGAGAACGGTGTTGGTGGAGCCGCCCATGGCGATATCCAGCGTCATGGCGTTTTCGAACGCCGCTTTACTGGCGATGTTGCGCGGCAGCGCGCTGGCATCGTCCTGCTCGTAGTAGCGTTTGGTCAGCTCAACGATGCGCTTGCCCGCGTTAAGGAACAGCTGTTTACGGTCGGCGTGGGTCGCCAGCAGCGAGCCGTTGCCCGGCTGAGAAAGGCCCAGCGCTTCGGTCAGGCAGTTCATGGAGTTGGCGGTGAACATCCCGGAACAAGAGCCGCAGGTCGGGCACGCGGAGCGTTCCACCTGGTCGCTCTGCTCGTCAGAGACTTTCGGGTCCGCGCCCTGGATCATCGCATCGACCAGGTCGAGCTTGATGATTTTGTCGGAAAGCTTGGTTTTCCCCGCTTCCATCGGGCCGCCGGAAACGAAGATCACCGGAATGTTCAGACGCAGGGAGGCCATCAGCATCCCCGGGGTGATTTTGTCGCAGTTGGAGATACAGACCATCGCATCGGCGCAGTGGGCGTTAACCATATACTCCACCGAGTCGGCGATCAGCTCGCGCGACGGCAGCGAATAGAGCATCCCCCCGTGGCCCATTGCGATACCGTCATCCACCGCAATGGTGTTGAACTCTTTCGCCACGCCGCCGGAGGCTTCGATTTGCTCGGCAACCAGCTTACCGAGATCGCGCAGGTGCACGTGGCCCGGCACAAACTGGGTGAAGGAGTTCACCACGGCGATAATTGGCTTGCCGAAATCGGCGTCGGTCATTCCGGTGGCGCGCCACAGTGCGCGGGCACCCGCCATATTACGGCCGTGGGTGGTGGTGGCTGAACGATACTTAGGCATGCTTTATTTACTCCCGTCTGACTATTTAATGGGACGGTGCGTGCCGTCCCAAATTTATATTTAGTGATTAACCTGATCCAACCAGCCGTATTTATCTTCTGTCTCGCCGGTGAAGAGGCCAAAGAACGCTTGCTGAATGCGTTTGGTCACCGGGCCACAGCGGCCTTCGCCCACCTGAATGCCATCGACGCTACGCACCGGCGTAATTTCAGCCGCGGTACCGGACATAAACACTTCGTCAGCCAGGTACAGGGATTCGCGGGACAGCACCTGCTCGCGCACTTCGATACCCAGATCTTTTGCCAGCTTGATGATGGCGTCACGGGTGATGCCTGGCAGCGCGGACGAGGTAAACGGCGGGGTGAACAGAATGCCGTCTTTTACTTCAAACAGGTTTTCGCCCGCACCTTCGGAGATGTAGCCATTCACATCCAGCGCGATACCTTCCTGGTAACCGTGACGGCGCGCTTCGCTGCCGACCAGCAGTGAGGACAGGTAGTTACCGCCCGCTTTAGCCGCAGTCGGGATAGTGTTTGGCGCCACGCGGTTCCAGGAAGAAACCATTGCGTCGATCCCCTGATCCAGTGCTTCCGCGCCCAGGTAGGCGCCCCACGGGAACGCAGCAATAATCACATCGGTGTTATAGTCAGCGGGCGGGTTGACGCCCATGCCGACATCACCCACGAAGACCAGCGGACGAATATAGGCGCTGGTCAGTTTGTTCTGGCGAATCACCTCGCGGCAGGCTTCCATCAACTCATCAACGCTTTGGGAGACCGGGAAACGATAAATTTTGGCTGAGTCATGCAGACGCTGCATGTGTTCACGGTGGCGGAACACCACTGGTCCTTTGTGAGAGTCGTAGCAACGGATCCCTTCAAACACGGAGGTGCCGTAGTGCAGCGCGTGGGACATCACGTGAACTTTCGCGTCTTCCCAGCGAACCATCTCACCATTGAACCAAATGTAATCAGCTTTTTTTGTCGTCATTTTTTCGTCCTGTCACGCTTAAGCGCGGATTTGTTGTGATGTGGTTGTGCTCTGGCAGATGGCAACATGGGCAACGTCTACCAGTTTTGATAACTGACTAAACAGTAAGTCGACCGGCCGCGGGCTGGCAACGGTTAATTCGATACTGATGTTCTGTGCGTCGGTAGCCGTTTCCATATTCATAGAGCAAATCTGAAAGCCACGGTGGCGAACCACGCGCAAAACGCGTTCTAACGTTTCCGGGTTGAAGCGAGCCTGCACGGCGACCTGATGTTGCATCATGATAATTTCTCCAGCATTTGTGAGTTACTGGCACCGGGCGGTACCAACGGCCAGACGTTCTCAAGCTCGTCGATTGAGACATGAAGCAGGTATGGCCCTTCGCTTGACAGCATGGTGTCGAGTGCCGCTTCAACCTGGTCTTTACGGGTGATGTGCTGGCCAGGAATGCCGAAGGCACTGGCCAGGGTGAGGAAATCGGGGTTATCGGTCAGGGTGGTTTCGCTGTAACGTTCCTGGAAGAACAGCTGCTGCCACTGGCGAACCATGCCTAAACGCTGGTTATCGAGCAAGACGATCTTCAGCGGTAACTGCTTACGCTTCACGGTGCCGAGCTCCTGGACGTTCATCATGAAGGAGCCGTCACCGGAGATACAGATCACGGTATCGTTCGGGCGGGCAACCTGAGCACCCACAGCGGCAGGCAGGCCAAAGCCCATGGTGCCTAACCCGCTGGAGGTGATGAAGTTTTCCGGACGGGTGTAGGTCATGTGCTGGGCAGACCACATCTGATGCTGGCCGACATCGGTCGTCACCACGCTGTCGGCGGGCTTACGGTCGGACAACTGCTTCAACAGCAGCGGCGCGTAGATGGCCTCGCCGGGGTGGTCGTAACGCCAGGCGTGTTCAGCGCGCATATCGGCGGTGTGCTGACGCCATGGGTTAATATCCAGCGGCTGCTCCAGGGCCGGTAACAGCGCGTTAAGATCGCCCTGCAACGCGACATGCGCCTGACGCAGTTTGTTCATCTCCGCCGGGTCGATGTCCATATGGATCACTTTGGCGTTTGGCGCGAAGGTGTTCAGCTTGCCGGTGACGCGGTCGTCAAAACGGGCGCCGACGGCGATGAGCAGGTCACACTCCTGCACCGCCAGGTTTGCCGCTTTGGTACCATGCATCCCCAGCATGCCCAGATAGTAGGGGTAATCAGCATCTACCGCACCCAACCCTTTCAGCGTGCAGGTGGCAGGCATTTGCGTTGCCGCGATAAATTCGCGCAGTGCAGGAACCGCCTGCGCCATACCTACGCCACCACCAACGTACAGCATCGGTTGTTTGGCCTGCGCTATCATCTGACGCGCCTCTTCCACCTCTGCATGCGGGAATGCATCATCGCTTTTCACGGTAGAGAAATGCGGTTCCAGATCGCCGAGTGCAACCTGGATATCTTTCGGGATATCAACCAGAACCGGGCCAGGACGGCCAGAGCTGGCAACCTCGAACGCTTCGGCCATCACCCGCGGCAGCTCTTCAAGAGACTGAACGAGGAAGCTGTGTTTGGTGCAGGCCAGCGATAAACCGAGCACATCCACTTCCTGGAAGGCATCGGTGCCGATGAACGGAGAGGCAACCTGTCCGGTGATGGCAACAACGGGAACAGAATCCAGCAGTGCATCAGCAAGACCGGTGATCAGGTTCGTTGCGCCCGGACCTGAGGTCGCCATACAGACACCGGTTTTACCGGTGGCACGGGCATAACCGATGGCGGCCATCGCTGCGCCCTGCTCGTGTCGGCACAACAGGTGCTCCACGCCGCCGTCATACAGTGCATCGTAAATCGGCATAATTGCGCCACCCGGATAACCGAATACTGTCTCGACTCCCTGCGCGCGCAACGCATGTACTACCCACTGTGCCCCATTCATAGTTAGTTCCCCGTCATAAATCGGGAGAAACAGAATTTTGTGCTACTTGTCATTCTCTGCTCCTCATTTACGTTTTTTAGTCATAAAAAAACCCCCGGACCTTTCGGTGCGGGGGTCTTAGTTCGTTAAGGCTTGATTTCTAAGCCTTTCCTCGTCCAAGTGCAGCCCCGCACGGTGGGATAATAATCACCACCACGCTAATCACGACCAGGCTAATCACTCGTAGAAGGGCTGTCATTTTCAGTTCTTTTTGCATCTTGTTCGAAGGAATACCTAAAGAGTTACCACAGATATTTCATCTGACACAAGATTTTTTTATGACCTATTTCTGTAGCAGGCGAACTATTTCTTTCAAAATCGTTGTTTTATATAGGGAAAAAATAGAAATGAAGATTTTTCATTTTTTTGTCCTGTTTCATCAGGCAAGGCGCGCATGATTCCTTTTCTGCGAGGCCGATTCCACCGACATGTAATGATTACATTTAGGCGCTAAAAGGCTGGAACGAGCGCCGTAATTCAGTGAATTAGCGCTAAACAGGAAAAAATGATGCTGGCATAGTCACCGCCAAGGAGGGCTTATGTCACTGTCAGTTGTTTATACACGCGCGGCCATCGGCGTGAAGGCACCGCTTATTTCTGTAGAGGTTCATTTAAGTAATGGACTGCCCGGACTGACGCTGGTCGGCTTACCAGAAACGACCGTTAAAGAGGCGAGGGATCGCGTGCGCAGCGCAATTATTAATAGCGGTTATGCTTTTCCGGCGAAGAAGATCACCATCAACCTTGCGCCCGCCGATTTGCCAAAGGAGGGAGGGCGATATGATTTACCTATTGCTATAGCGCTTCTCGCGGCTTCTGAACAGCTCAATACGCCAGGGCTAAGCTCGTGCGAGTTCGTGGGTGAATTAGCGCTTACAGGCGCGTTAAGGGGCGTTCCCGGTGCAATATCGGGTGCGCTTGAAGCCATACGTGCGGGAAGACAAATCATTGTAGCTAATGAAAACGCCTCTGAAGTAAGCCTTATCGCCGAAAAGGGATGTCTTGTCGCGGGACATTTGCAGGAGGTTTGCGCCTGGCTGGAAGGCCGACACGAGCTTGCCGAGCCGCAGGAGAATGACGAGGTAGCGCCAGATTCGCCCGAGGATCTCAGCGATATTATGGGTCAGGAACAGGGTAAACGGGCGTTAGAGATAACGGCCGCGGGTGGGCATAACCTGTTACTGATAGGTCCGCCAGGCACGGGGAAAACGATGCTGGCGAGCAGATTGAACGGCCTGTTGCCACCCCTCAATAATCACGAAGCGCTGGAAAGCGCCGCGATATTTAGCCTGGTCAGTTCTACGTCGCTGCATAAACAGTGGCGCCGCCGTCCTTTCCGCTCTCCACACCACAGTGCGTCTCTTACCGCGATGGTGGGCGGGGGTTCGATCCCCGGTCCGGGTGAAATCTCACTGGCGCACAACGGCATTCTCTTCCTGGATGAATTGCCAGAGTTTGAACGCCGAGTGCTGGATGCATTGCGGGAGCCGATTGAATCCGGCGAAATCCATTTGTCTCGTACACGGGCCAAATTAAGCTACCCTGCGCAGTTTCAGCTGGTCGCCGCGATGAACCCTAGCCCTACGGGTCATTATCAGGGCAATCATAACCGCTGTACGCCGGAGCAGACGCTGCGCTATCTAAGTAAGCTGTCCGGCCCCTTCCTCGACCGTTTTGATTTATCTCTCGAGATCCCCCTGCCACCGCCCGGTCTGCTGAGGCAAACCGGTATCAAAGGCGAAAGCTCAGCAGCTGTGCGTGAACGGGTTATTGCGGCGCAGGCGCGGCAGTATGTTCGTCAGAACAGGCTGAATGCCCGGCTGGATAACAGCGGGATCCGACAGTTTTGTTCTCTCAACGCTGAAGATGCGGGCTGGCTGGAAGAGACACTGACGCGGTTTGGGCTATCCATTCGCGCGTGGCAGCGTTTGTTGAAAGTTGCGCGCACGGTCGCCGACGTGGAGGGCTGCCCCGGAATAGAGAGGCGGCATTTGCAGGAGGCATTAAGTTACCGTGCGATCGATCGGCTGCTGTTGCATCTGCAAAAAATGCTGGCGTAAAAAAAAGGGGCCGTAGCCCCTTCTCTTCTTAATCGTCAGACTCGGTGTAGTCTTCTGCACCTTCCATCTGCGGCTTGCCGCCAGACAGCGTATGGAAACGCTTAGGACGCTTAATGCGAGCCATATACTTGATCCATACACGTTCTGCATCAGATTGCGGCTCACGCTCACCACGGCAAACAGAGACAAACTGTTTTTCATCTTCGGTTGCCGGTTCACGTTTACCCAGATCCAGCTCGTTAAAGGCATAACCATGGCGCTCAAGAAGTTGAGCTTCTTTGATAGTGAAATCGCCGTGACGAGAGAACCCGCGCGGATAATGTTTATTGTCGAAAAAACGATTAGTCGTCGTAAAGCTTTCCGCCATCCTACACGCTCCTAATTCTTTGGCCGAGCTATTTATGGCGCGGAGTATTAGTTACGCTTGACAGAGTGTAAAACAAAACATTTAAATCATAACGACAAATAATTTTGCGGAGAAAGATGTGGATACGGAATTGCTAAAAACTTTCCTCGAAGTGAGCAGAACGCGACACTTTGGGCGAGCAGCTGAAGCCCTCTACCTGACGCAGTCAGCAGTCAGTTTTCGTATTCGACAGCTGGAAAATCAACTGGGTGTGAACCTTTTTACCCGCCATCGCAACAATATTCGTTTAACCCCGGCCGGTGAAAAGCTATTGCCTTATGCAGAAACCCTGATGAATACCTGGCAGGCAGCGCGAAAGGAGGTTGCGCACACTTCCCGGCATAATGAATTCTCGATCGGTGCCAGCGCTTCACTATGGGAATGCATGCTCAGCCAGTGGCTTATGCGGCTATATCGCTCACACAACCATCTGCAATTTGAGGCGAGGATTGCGCAACGCCAGTCGCTGGTTAAGCAACTCCACGAGCGGCAGCTTGATCTCCTGATCACCACAGAAGCGCCCAAGATGGACGAATTTAGCAGCCAGATTGTTGGACAGTTTAGCCTGGCGCTCTATGCATCCGAGCCTGCAATGATGAAGGCCGACCTGAATTATTTACGCCTGGAATGGGGGCCTGATTTTCAGCAGCACGAGACGGGGTTAATTGCCAGCGATGATATCCCGCAACTCACGACAAGCTCTGCGGAGATCGCATGCCAGCATCTTCCCGCATTGAAAGGCTGTACATGGTTACCTGTTCGCTGGGCGGATAATAAACCCGCACTCCATGTTGTCACCGATTCGACAACTCTCTCCAGGCCGCTGTATGCCATTTGGCTGCAAAACAGCGATAAGCAGTCGCAGATAAAAGATCTGTTAAAAACCAGCATACTGGATTAACGCAAAAGCCTGCGGAAACGCAGGCTGCTTATTCTTCAGGAAGGTGTTGAGCTGTTTTGCAGGCAAAAAAAAATCCTTTGCCGAAGCAAAGGATTCTATATGGCAGGGGCGGAGAGACTCGAACTCGCGACACCCGGTTTTGGAGACCGGTGCTCTACCAACTGAGCTACGCCCCTAAAGTTTTTGCCATTAAGCCTGCCGAAAGGGCAGGCTTAATGTCTTAATAAGTGGCGGAACGGACGGGACTCGAACCCGCGACCCCCTGCGTGACAGGCAGGTATTCTAACCGACTGAACTACCGCT
>NZ_JBMKIC010000053.1:0-21749 GCF_049238665.1 Enterobacter cloacae complex sp. IR5450 | reverse complement strand
GGACATCTGATGGAAATGGAAGCCACGCAAGCACCTTAAAATCACCATCATACACTAAATCAGTAAGTTGGCAGCATTACCGGTAATTACGCTCTGTTTCTTGATTACCTACAGCGCTATGAGCAACAACATGCTTTAACACCCGGACAGGTTGCGGACTGGTTACAGGTAGCCTCCTGGGCAGGACGCGATGACGAAGTTATCCGGGTCTGGCAGCGTTATGGTATTTATATGCCGCTGCCCGCTCGCGCCATCGCTGCCGTCGCCCAGTCCAGAAGAAACCAAAAAGCCTGGCCATCGGCCTTATCGCTGTGGAAAGAGGCGCTCAGCCTTGCGCCGGATAACGACGATTACCGCATCGGCTATGTGAAGACTCTGGCCGATGCCCGCAAAGATCGCCTCGCGCTTTCGGAAGCCCGGCAGCTGGTTAAAGACAATCCTTCTCCCGCGCACCTTGAGACGCTCTCCTATGTCTGGATGCGCCAGGGAAAAAACAGGGATCGGCTGCTGGCTGACATGCGCGCGCTGAGCGCCGCGCCAGGGAATGAGGCCCTTCTTCGCGAGACGATCGATGCGCTAACGGATAACCGGGTAAGCACGCCCGCACTCTGGCTGTCACAAAACGCGGCGCTCTCTCCTGCGGAGCGCCGCCGCCTTGAGCGTAACGCCGCGGCTGAACGGGTACGCCTGGCGGATGTGCCTGGCAGAACGGAGAAAGAGCGCCTGCGGCTGGCACAAAACGCATTAGATCGCTATCACGCCCTGCTTTCCCGCTGGCAAAACGACCCGCAGGCGGCTGAAGACGTCATCCTTGCCCGTATCGATCGGCTTGGCGCCCTGTATGCGCAGGGTAATTACCAGCAGGTCATTAGCGAATATGAGTCGCTGACGGCCGCACAGCATCCGGTGCCGGACTGGGCCATCGGCTGGGTGATCTCTGCATATTTGCAGGAGAAAAACACCGTTGCCGCCTTCTCGCTTGTGCAACGCTATCCACACTACGCCTCCGATCCGCAGGATGAGGAGCATGCGCTTTTCTACGCCTGGCTGGATACGGGGCAATATCAGGCCGCCCGCCGCTACGTTGAGCGCGAGACCCGCAGCGTTCCCTGGACCCGCTACGATTTCGGGTCCCCCACCGCCCAGCCAAACGATCGGTGGCTTACCGGGCAGTCACTCAAATTTAACTATTTGCTGGCAACCAACGCCCTGCCGGAGGCCGAAAAGCTGTCGTATCGTCTGGCGTCAACGGCGCCGGGAAATCAGGGATTACAGATTGATTATGCCGCCCTGCTTCAGGCCAGAGGCCTGCCGCGTGCGGCCGAGCAAAAGCTTAAACGAGCAGAGACGCTCGAACCCACGAATCTGGAGCTTGAAAAACAGCAGGCTTACGTCGCAATGGACCTTCAGGAGTGGCGCCAGATGGATTCACTGGCTGATAACGTAATTGCTCGCGCCCCCGCCGATCGCAGCGCCCGTCGCCTGGACAGACTCAGAATGGTCCACCATATGTCTGAGCTGCGTCTGAAGGCGGGTAAAGGATTGCACTCAGATAACCCCGTCAGCGGTAGCCACGACATGAACTGGGACGCCACGCTCTATGGCCCGCCCGTGGCGGATAACTGGCGGCTGTTTGCCGGCACCCGCTATGCCCAGGGGAATTTCGACGAAGGTAAAGGCATCAGCCGCCACCTGTTGGGCGGCGTTGAGTGGCGCCCCCGTGACCTCACGCTCGAAGCCGAGCTCTCCGGCAACCACTATCACGGCAAAAACAGGCCGGGCGCACGGCTCTCAACAACTTACAGCCTGAGTGATAACTGGCAGGTCAGTGGTAACCTCGAGCGCTTGTCACGCGCCACACCCTTACGGGCATTACGCAATGGGATTAGCGCCAACCGGGGTGAAGGTGGGGTGCGCTGGTATCAAAACGAGCGACGTGAATACCAGTTCAACGCCGCAATCAGCCGCTTCTCAGACCACAACCGCCGTCAGGAATACACCCTCTCTGGGAAAGAGCGTCTCTGGCAGACCCCGACCCTGACGCTGGAGCTCGAACCGGGGATCGCCGCCAGTAAAAACAGCCTGCGGAATACGCTCTATTACAACCCGGCACGGGATCTGTCCGTGACGGCTGCCCTGTCCGTTGACCATGAGATGTACCGCCACTACGACACTCTCTGGAGCCAGCAGTTCGTGGCAGGCGGGGGCAGCTACTGGCAGAAAAATCAGTCACCTGGCGCCGTTACCCTGCTGGGTTACGGGCAACGCATCCAGTGGAACAACGTTGTCGATACTGGCGTGATGCTGAACTGGGATAAGCGCCCTTACGACGGCAAACGCGAGAGCAATCTCTCCGTCACGTTAGATGCGACTTTACGCTTTTAAGGATGAATATGCTGAACACACGTTTTTCTGTAAGCCTGATCGTCATCGGCTGGCTCTGCCTCAGCGCGAGCCTCTGCGCGCAGCCGCTCTCCTTTATGGCCCCTGAAGAGAGGCCGCAGCTGGAGGCCAGCAAACCCTGGCCGGAGAATCAGTTTTTGGTCCTGGCCTACCACGACGTCGAAGATGATGCCGCCGATCAGCGCTACCTCTCCGTTCGCACCAGCGCGTTAAACGAGCAGATAAGCTGGCTTTTGCACAACGGCTATCACGCCGTTAGCGTGCAGGACATTCTGGATGCGCATGAAGGAAAAAAAGCGCTGCCGCCGAAAGCCGTTTTGCTCAGCTTCGACGACGGTTATAGCAGTTTTTACACCCGGGTCTGGCCCCTGCTTCAGGCCTGGAACGTTCCTGCGCTGTGGGCACCGGTGGGCAGCTGGGTGGATACGCCGGCAAATCAAAAAGTTAACTTCGGCGGTCTGATGACGCCCCGCGATCGCTTTGCCACCTGGGATATGGTTCGCGAGCTCAGCCAGTCCCCGCTGATTGAGATTGGCTCGCATACCTGGGCCTCGCATTACGGCATTCCGGCCAACCCGCAGGGAAGCCGTGAACCCGCCATCGCTAACCGTTTTTTTGATAACGCGACGGGGCATTACGAAACCGATGAACACTTCAATCAGCGGATCGCCGCAGACGTACGGAAAGTCACCGATAAAATCACCCAGGTGACGGGAAAAGCGCCGCGTGCCTGGGTGTGGCCCTATGGGGCTGCTAACGGTACATCGCTCGCTATCGCCCAGAAACAGGGCTATCAGCTGGCCTTTACCCTGGAGGACGGGCTGGCAAACGTGCGCGACCTCGGCAACATCCCGCGCCTGCTGATTGCCGGAAATCCGTCGATAAAAACCTTTGCCAACACGGTTAGCCGCGTTCAGGAGTTTGAACCGGTGCGCGTCATGCATGTTGATCTTGATTACGTCTACGATCCCGATCCGGCCCAGCAGACGAAAAACATCAACAAACTCGTCCAGCGGGTCTACGACATGCAAATCAGCCATGTGTTTCTCCAGGCGTTTTCGGATCCGCGGGGCGACGGCAGGATCAGCGCGCTCTATTTCCCCAACCGTCGTCTTCCGGTCCGGGCCGATCTCTTTAATTTTGTCGCCTGGCAGCTACAAACCCGCGCGGGAGTGAAAGTCTTCGCGTGGATGCCGGTTCTCTCTTTCGATCTCAGTCCAGCCTTGCCGCGCGTGCAGCGCCGTGAGCGTCAAACGGGAGAGTTGACCGTGGCCGCCGAGCCCTATATCCGGCTCTCCCCCTGGAGTGCGCAGGTTCGCCAGCAGGTGACGGAGATTTATGAAGATCTGGCCCGCTATGCCAGCTTCAACGGGATCTTGTTCCATGACGACGCAGTGCTGACGGACGTTGACGATGCCGGACAGGATACGACCCGGCAGAAGAGCCAGCGGCTTATCGGCTTTACCCGCACCCTGAGCCAGGCGGTGAAAAACATCCGTGGCCCGCAGATCAAAACCGCGCGGAACATGTTCGCGTTACCCATTCTCGAGCCGGAAAGCGAGGCATGGTTTGCGCAAAATCTGGATGATTTTCTGGCGGCCTACGACTGGACGGTGCCGATGGCAATGCCGCTGATGGAGTCCGTCCCGGCAGAAGAGAGCAATGCCTGGCTGACGCGTTTAGTCAAAGCCGTCGCCGCACGCCCCGGCGCGCTAAATAAAACGATTTTTGAGCTACAGGCCAGGGACTGGGCGCAGAAACCGCAGCGTGCCGTAGCCGATGAACGTCTGGTGGAGTGGATGCGGGTGCTCCAGCTGAACGGCATCAAAAATTACGGTTATTACCCCGACGACTTCCTCAACAACCAACCTGATATTTCACGTATCAGACCTGAATTTTCTTCGTACTGGTATCCTGACAATGACTGATCGCATTATCGCCTTCTCTATTTTGTGTCTGGTATTCGGGTTGCCGTTAGGCGTAGCCGCGCTGTTTACTGGCGAACTGATTCTGGACTTTGTCTTTTTCTGGCCGCTGTTTATGTCCGTGCTCTGGGTAACCGGCGGCCTCTATTTCTGGTTTCAGCTTGAACGGCACTGGTCGTGGGATAACGCAACACCCGCCCCCGCCTTAGCCGGTGAGCCGTTAATCTCGATTCTTATTCCCTGCTTCAATGAGGAACGCAACGCACGGGAGACCATTAGCGCCGCGCTGGATCAGCGGTACTGGAATGTAGAAGTTATCGCCATCAACGACGGTTCTTCTGATAACACGGCGGAGGTACTGCAACAGCTGGCGCGGGAGCAGCCGCGCCTGCGGGTGATTAATCTCGCGGAGAACCAGGGGAAAGCCGTGGCGCTCAAGGCCGGCGCTGCGGCGGCCCGGGGCGATCTGTTGGTCTGCATTGACGGCGACGCCCTGCTCGACCGCGACACCGCGGCGTATCTGGTGGCACCGCTGATTCAGTATCCCCACGTTGGGGCCGTCACCGGAAATCCGCGTATTCGCACGCGCTCAACGCTGATTGGTCGTATTCAGGTGGGCGAGTTTTCTTCCATTATTGGCCTCATCAAGCGAACGCAGCGGATCTATGGCCGGGTCTTTACCGTCTCCGGCGTCATCGCCGCCTTTCGCCGACAGGCGCTGGCGGATGTCGGGTACTGGAGCCCGGATATGATCACAGAGGATATCGACATAAGCTGGAAGCTTCAGCTTCGCCACTGGGATATCTTTTTCGAGCCGCGGGCACTGTGCTGGATCCTGATGCCGGAGACGCTAAAGGGACTGTGGAAGCAGCGTCTGCGCTGGGCGCAGGGGGGGGGCAGAGGTGTTTCTGGTTAACCTGCGCAAGATGGCCCGCTGGGAGCATCATCGCATGTGGCCCCTGTTTCTCGAGTACGCCCTATCAACGCTGTGGGCATTTGCCTATGGGGCGACCGTGGTGTTGTTCATTCTCAGCCATATTATCCCTCTTCCCGCGAACCTGGCCGTTGCGAGCCTGTTTCCCCCGGCGTTTACCGGGCTGCTGCTGGGCGTAATGTGCCTGCTGCAATTCCTCGTCAGTTTGTATATCGAGCGGCGCTACGAGCGGAATGTGGCAGGCTCGCTGTTCTGGGTAATCTGGTTCCCGATGGTGTACTGGATGATTGGCCTGTTTACCACCCTCGTGGCATTTCCGAAAGTCATGCTTAAACGTAAACGCGCCCGCGCGCGCTGGATCAGTCCGGACCGGGGTAAAGGGAGCATTCAATGAACGAGAGTACGTTAATTTTGACTGAACATCGGCTGGCACCGCGTCTTTTCGATGCTGCATTAACGCTGATAGCCTGGGGAGGATTCCTGTTTTTCCTGTACGCCAGGCTGTGGATGCAGTTAACCGAGGAGGGCGATCACCGCTGGAACGCAATTATCGCCTCTTTTAATACAGTGCTGGTTTATCTGCTGATTGCCGCGTTCAACGGCTGGCTGCTGATCCTGTGGTATCAGTACAATCGCCGCCGCGCGCATGTGAGGCGGCGTCATCCGGAAATGTTGCGCCATGACGAGCTTGCCCAAAGTTTTAACGTCACGCCGCAAATTATGTCCGAGATGAGCCAGTACAACCTGCTGACGGTTTACCATGACCAGATTGGCCGGATCATTGATTTGAAGATCAGCGAGCAGCAGGACGAGAAAGAAGAGTAAGAAAAAGCCCCCGCAGGTTATCCGGCGGGGGCTTTTTTTTCGCGGGTATGAATTAGTTATCCTTCACCACAATCAGCGGTTCAATATCGCTCTCTTTCTTCACCACCAGCGAGTTATCCCCACGCAGACAGGTTCCGCCATAGTTCCCGCCCACGGTAAAGGTGCAGACCTGAATGTATCTGCCGTCAACCTTCGGCAGGCACCATAGCTGCTGGTAGATATTCTTGCGGTCAACAAACTTGCCGCTGGACTGGTCCAGCAGTTCGTCCTGGGCGCCGATCAGATCGATATTGCTCCCGCAGCGTCCGGCGATCGGTTTAACGGCATAACCGGTCCGTTTGAGCAGATCGTTGACCTCAAAATCGGTATCCAGCAGGTAACGGTGGTTCGGGAAGAGCTGCCACAGCACCGGCAGGATCGCCTTGTTACCTGGGATCACCGTCCACAGCGGTTCAAAGACCAGCACTTCCGGGCGCAGCAGGACGTCAATCAGGCGCACTTCACCTTGCGGGTGACCGGTGCGGATAGGCACGGCGGCGTACTCGGTTTCGCTCACCTCGCGGATCTGCTCAATCGCCGTTTCCCATGCCCAGGTTTTCCATACGCAGTTAACGTGACGGCCTTCATCATCAATCAATTGCCCGGCGGCATCCCAGCTCAGCGCGCCCAGTCCATGCAGGATTTTGGTTTCAAACCCGGCCTGGATCAGCGAGCGCTGAATAAAGAGCGCGTGGTAATCCTCTTCAATATCGTTGTCCTGCATGATATGGACGAACGGCCGCGCGTGGCTGTGCTTCCATGCGCCGGTCAGCTCCTCCAGCAAGCCTTCCGCCGGATTGTGGCCGGTGCCGCGATAGCCGTTTTTCACCCACTCTTCAAGAATCAGCCCGCCCTCGGTATGGCAGGAGGCGGAATCCGCGTTGTACTCGTAAACCTTAATGCCGCGCTCATCCATGCAGAAATCCATACGACCGGTGATCATATGGTGACGACGCCACTGCCAGGACAGGCGCAGACGCGGCCAGAGAATTTTCGGGATGTCGAAAAGCGCGAGTAAGCTGTCGTCTTTCAGCACCTTGTCGGTGGCATGAAGGTACATCAGGTGCAGTTCGTTGGTGGCTTTGATCAGCTCCTGCTCGGCGCTTTCGGTAATGGTGAAGTACTGGCAGGGATCGTTGTTGATAACGTGGCCGTTGGCGCGAATGTAAGCCTGTTGCAGGGCGTCGTCTTCATTGAGCCATTTCCCGTCGAACTGGCGGTTGTTCTTCAACCGCGCGCCGCTGATTTTCAGCAGTTCACCGTCGATCTCCGGCTGAGGAATACTGTGTTCCGTCTCCTCCGTCTGGATCATCCAGCCGAGGATCTCGGTATCGTTGAACGTGTCATGAAGCGTATAGCAACCGTCCTCCACGCTCAGACGCAGCTCGCGCGTCCACTGCTGCCCCATCGGCAGCGGGGAGTGAATAACGTTCTGCTCGGCAATCCGTACTCTGTCATCCAGCAGCTGGGTAATGACGGCGACGTGGCCGGTCTCATGAAACTCACCGCCCTTTTGCCAGATGAGCAGCGCACCGGCCTGCGGCGCGCGTTTTGAGCCATTAGCAAAGGCCTGTAGCGGCAGAATATTGTCGTTTACCACCTGGCGCAAAAAACGCAGGGAGAAGATCTCCCACGCCATCCCGACGTCGGTAAAGACAAACCCGTGATTGAGAAACAGGAAACGGCGCGCAAACTCAACGCACTGCCATTTATGGCCCATGTACTCGTTGCCGATATAGCTGCGGAATTCCGCATCTTCCGGGTAGTGACGCGGATCGAGACTGCCATAATTTGAAGAGTAAATCGCCACGCCACCCGGCGCATAACCTAATAACGTCCCGAAGGGGGCGTCACTGCTTAACGTTCCTTTACGCATGTGTCCAACCTAAAACAGGCAGGCGGCAATTTTTTTGTGGGGTTGTCGTCGTCTGCACGTTGTAATTAACTGACAGAGGTGGCGTTATCATACACCCGCCCTGCCCATTACGCTCGCATCGTTAAACGGTTCCTGCATCTCCTGCTACACTGCCTCAACACAACACCAAAGAGGCAGGCCAACATGTCAGATAACACCTATCAGCCACCGAAAGTGTGGGAATGGAAACAGAATAACGGCGGCGCGTTCGCCAATATCAACCGTCCCGTCTCGGGCGCGACGCACGAGAAAGAGCTACCTGTGGGCGCGCACCCGCTCCAGCTGTACTCACTCGGTACGCCGAATGGACAGAAAGTTACCATCATGCTGGAAGAGCTGCTGGCGCTGGGCGTGACGGGCGCGGAATACGACGCATGGTTGATCCGCATTGGCGAGGGCGATCAGTTCTCCAGCGGTTTTGTCGACGTGAACCCGAACTCGAAGATCCCGGCCCTGCGTGACCACTCCACCACCCCGCCGACGCGCGTCTTTGAATCCGGCAATATCCTGCTCTATCTGGCCGAGAAATTTGGTCACTTCCTGCCAAAAGATCCGGCAGGACGAACGGAAACCCTGAACTGGCTGTTCTGGTTACAGGGCGCGGCCCCGTTCCTCGGCGGCGGTTTTGGCCACTTCTATAACTACGCGCCAGTGAAGATTGAGTACGCTATCGATCGCTTCACCATGGAAGCTAAACGCCTGTTCGACGTGCTGGACAAACAGCTGGCGCGCGGTCGTTACGTAGCGGGTGAGGAATATACCATTGCGGATATGGCAGTCTGGCCATGGTTTGGCTGCGTGGCGCTGGGCAGCGTCTATAACGCCGCCGAGTTCCTGGATGCCGGGAAGTACACCAACGTGCAGCGCTGGGCAAAAGATGTGGCGAATCGTCCGGCCGTGAAACGCGGGCGCATTGTTAACCGTACCAACGGCGAGCTGAACGAGCAGTTGCATGAGCGTCATTCAGCACGCGACTTCGATACCCAGACGGAAGATAAACGTCAGGCCTGATCCATGACCGGGCGGTTCGCCGCCCTTATTCCGCGATGAGAAAAATGCGTCAGCACGCGTGCGCAAGGAGCCTCGTATGTCAGACCAGACGCTAAAAGCGACCCGACAGCAGAGCCTTATCACCCTGCTGAGTCAAAGCGACTGGCTGACTACCGAGGTGCTGGCTGAAAAGCTCTCCGTCAGCAAAGAGACGATCCGCCGGGATCTGAAGTCGTTGCAGCAGCAGGGGAAGCTTCTGCGCCAGCACGGGCGCGCGCGTCTGATTCACCCGGACAGCCGCGACAGCGGTGAACCCTTTGGCGCACGCCTGAAAAGCCATTATGCCGACAAAGCCGATATTGCCCGCCACGCGCTGGGCTGGATCAGCGAAGGGATGACCATCGCCCTCGACGCCAGCTCAACCTGCTTTCATCTGGCGCGCCAGTTGCCGGACATCGACCTCACCGTATTTACCAACAGCCTGCCTGTCTGCCACGAGATGGCAAAGCGCGAGCGGATCACGCTTATCTGCTCCGGCGGAACGCTTGAGCGTAAGTATCGCTGCTATGTTAATCCGGCGCTGGTGACGCAGCTAAAAGGGCTGGAGATCGATCTGTTTATCTTCTCGTGTGAAGGGGTCGATGAGCATGGCGTCCTCTGGGATCCGTCCGAGCACAACGCGGGCTTTAAGGCGCTGCTGTTAAACCGCGCCAGCCAGTCGCTGCTGCTGATCGACAAAAGTAAATTTATGCGGGCAAGCGAAGTGAAAATTGGTCAGCTGTCGCAGGTAACACAGATTATTCAGAGCGATAAACGTCAGGCCGCCAGAGACGGCCTGACACGATGAGGTTACGCGGTGAGACGGAATTTCTGCACTGAGCGCTGGAGTTCTTCGGTCTGCCGTTCCAGTGCGGCGGCGGCGGCGGAAACCTGCTCCACCAGCGAGGCGTTCTGCTGGGTCACGCCGTCCATCTGCGTGATGGCAACGCCGACCTGAGAAATTCCTTTGCTCTGCTCCTCTGACGCGGTGGCGATCTGCTTCATAATGACGGTCACTTCCGTCACGTCGCGCAGGATTGCTTCCATCGTGGTGCCGGTATCGTTCACCAGCTGCGCCCCCTGCTCCACGCGGGCAACGGAATCCGCAATCAGCCCTTCGATCTCTTTGGCCGCATTCGCGCTGCGGCTGGCCAGATTACGTACCTCACCCGCCACGACCGCAAAGCCTCGCCCCTGCTCCCCGGCCCGGGCGGCTTCCACCGCGGCGTTCAGCGCCAGAATATTAGTCTGGAAAGCGATGCTGTTGATAACGGTGGTGATTTCAGCGATTTTTTTCGAGCTGTCCGAAATGCCGCTCATGGTCGTAACCACATCTTCCACCAGCGACCCGCCGCGGCTGGCCGTGCTGGAGGCGACATCCGCAAGCTGGCTGGCCTGGCGCGCGCTTTCGGCGTTCAGCTTCACCGTTGCGGTAAGCTGCTCCATGCTGGCCGCGGTCTCTTCCAGCGCGGCGGCCTGCTCTTCGGTACGCGAAGAAAGATCGTTATTCCCGCTGGAGATCTCCGTTGCCCCGCGCCAGATATTCTCGCTGCCGGAACGAATCGTGCTGACCGCCTCCCGCAGGCTGTCCTGCATTGCACTCAGCAGCGGTACCAGTTGCCCCACGCAGTTGCGGCCCAAAGATTCAATCGGCTGGCTGAGGTCGCCCTGCGCAATCTGGCGGAACTGCTGACGGATACGATCCAGCGGTTTTACCAGTATCGCCACCAGGTAGCGGTCGGTGAACAGCAGGATCAGCAGACCCACGATCGTGGCGGTGATAATTACCGTCCGGGTCATGCTGGTGAGGCCGTCGACCACCACGCGCGTGCTGTCGAGCGCCTTCGCCGCGGTATTGTTAAAGTTCTCAGCCGCTGACCCGAATGCACGGCTTAGCGGCGGCGTGACGTTGTTGGCATGCTGACGATAGCCTTCGAGCGTCGCCTGCTTCGCCTGCGCCATCTGCGGTGTAACGCCCTGATCGAGCAGCGCCTGCCAGGTGGAAATCACCTGCGCAGACACCTTTTCATCCATCGGGCCCGGGGAGATAGCTTTCATCTCTGCCAGCTTTTTACTCATGTTATCCAGCGCCTGCTGAGCAGGAGCCAGGTCCGGCGTGCCGCCCGCCGCTTTAACTTCCATTGCCCGGCTCAGGCGGGTGACGAAACGGAAATACTGATCGTTGCCCTAGCTCAGCACCGTCATTTGCCGGACCAGCTGGCGGTCAACGTCATTACCATCAGAAACACGAGACAGAGACCAGGTGCTGTAAAGCCCCACGCCTGCCCACATGACACAAAAGATCCCCAGTATCGTCAGCATGACGAAACGGATGGTGAAATTACGAAGCATCTTCATTGAGTATTCCTTGCCGTGAGGGTGAATTCGCCCAGAGGCGAGTACTCCCCTCGTTATCGGCAGATACTGTAGAAAATATACTTTTTTCGTTATCGAGTCGGCATAGAATGAAAACGTTGTTTCGAAAATTCACCGACAAGAAAGGAGACATCATGTCCTGGCACCCTTACACCGGCCGATACGAAAACATGCAGTACCGATACTGCGGCAAAAGCGGCCTGCGCTTACCGGCACTGTCGCTGGGCCTGTGGCACAGCTTCGGTCACGTTCAGCCGCTCGATTCCCAGCGCGCGCTGCTGCGTAAGGCCTTCGATCTCGGCATTACCCACTTTGACCTTGCCAACAACTACGGCCCCCCTCCGGGCAGCGCTGAAGAGAATTTTGGCCGCCTGCTGCGGGAGGATTTTGCCGGCTATCGTGACGAGCTGATCATCTCCACCAAAGCGGGCTACGACATGTGGCCAGGACCGTATGGTTCGGGCGGTTCACGTAAGTACCTGCTCGCCAGCCTCGACCAGAGCCTGAACCGCATGGGTGTGGAGTATGTGGATATTTTCTATTCTCACCGCGTAGACGAAAACACGCCGATGGAAGAGACCGCCGCCGCGCTGGCACACGCGGTGCAGAGCGGAAAAGCGCTGTATGTCGGCATTTCGTCTTACTCCACGGAACGCACGGCGGCGATGACCGAATTGCTGCGCGAGTGGAAGATCCCGCTTTTGATCCACCAGCCGTCTTACAACCTGCTTAACCGCTGGGTCGACAAGACCGGCCTGCTGGACGCGCTGGAGAAAAACGGAACGGGCTGTATCGCCTTTACCCCGCTGGCACAGGGCCTGCTCACCGGAAAATACCTGAACGGCATTCCGGACGGTTCACGTATGCAGCGCGAAGGGAAAAAAGTGCGCGGCCTGACGGAGAAAATGCTGACGGAAGCCAACCTGAGCAGCCTTCGTCTGCTGAACGAGATGGCGCACGCGCGCGGGCAGACGATGGCGCAGATGGCGCTAAGCTGGTTGTTGAAAGATGAGCGTGTAACGTCGGTACTGATTGGCGCGAGCCGCCCGGAGCAGCTGGAAGAGAACGTTCAGGCGCTGAATAACCTGCGCTTTAGCGAAGATGAACTGATGCGGATTGACCAGCACGTTGCGGATGGTGAGCTGAATTTGTGGCAGGCGTCGTCGGATAAATAGTGCGGCCTGCTGCCCTTACCACGCCCCCTCTCCCACAGGGAGAGGGGGCGTGGTGAATTTATTTCTTACTGATCTTATCCAGATACCCCATCACAAACGCCGACAGCACAAACGTCAGGTGGATAATCACATACCACATCAGCTTATTATCCGGGACGTTTTTCGCGTCCATAAAGACGCGTAACAGGTGAATAGACGAAATTGCAACAATCGACGCCGCGACTTTATTCTTCAGCGATGAGGCGTCCATTTTCCCCAGCCAGCTGAGCTTTTCTTTGTGCTCGGCGATATCAAGCTGAGAGACGAAATTCTCATAACCGGAGAACATCACCATCACCAGTAATCCTCCCACCAACGTCATATCTACCAGCGACAGTAGAACCAGAATCAAATCGGCTTCTGCCACGGAGAAAATGTTTGGCAGGACGTGGAATATCTCCTGAAAGAACTTAATCGTCAGGGCGACCAGCGCCAGGGAGAGACCAAAATAGACGGGTGCGAGCAGCCAGCGAGAGGCATACATTGCGTTTTCAAAGAAGCGTTCCATAAAATCCTGTCTGCAAACGAAACCAGCGCTGAGTATATCTCAACTATACCTCGTTGGGATCTACATCCGGACGCGCATACTCCGGCCAGACCAGCGCGACCAGTTCCGGGTAGGCTTCCAGGCTAAACTCACGAAAACACTGGCGCAGATTTAATACATCTAAATCGGAGTACGACACCTTCTCGCCATTCAGACAGCGCTTTTTGATATTGTCGTAATATTTATAGACCGCCGAATTAAGGTCGCTACAGCGGCGCTGCGCGTCGAACAGGCCGGGCGTATCATTAATTTCGGCCATTTTCATTCGCTTAATTGTCGCATGGAGGAAATCGATATATTCGTGATTTACTCGCCAGTACCAGACCGGCGTCACGGCGTTCATCAATACGGAGAAATGATCTTCCCCCTCCTCTTTCGACATCAATTCAGGCTGCGGCGGTTCACTGACGTCTTTTGACACTTTCGTTTTATTGAACTCTTGCATCAATAAAAGCACGCCAGCGGTCAGTAATAGTAACGTTATGACCGTGAAGAAAATGCTGTTCATGGGTAGGCTCCATTTTTTTTGATTTTAAAATTGCCTCATGATATTGTCAACGAATCTCACCCTTTTTCCAACCCCACCCTTTTGAAATTAAAGGAAATTAAAATGCTGCCCGACAATCTTGTCCCGGCAAAGTACCACATTACGCCTGTGGAACAGCCTTCGACGGAAGCAGATAAAGAGGCGAATTTCACTCAAGGAAAAAGAAAACTCTCCGACTATGAAGCCGACATATTAATTGGTGTTTCACGCACTGGCAAATCCCGTAATATGGTGCTGGAAGAGCACGATCGCCATTTAAAAGAGCGTTTATTTCGCGCGATCAAGATTGAAGCCTTAGTTCATCTGCTGAATGATTTACAGGCCGAAGGGGAAATAGACGCCCAGACGCTAAGTCAAATAATGGTCGAGAAAACGCAGCAAATAAATGAAGCCGGCAATGAAATTTGGCTTAATTTAATTACGCGTGAAAAAAACAATCCCATTTTTTATAACCTGGGGGAAGATTAACGTGAATGATGATAGCGGTAATAACGTTTATTTGACTTTAGATGATAAAAAAAGCGATGAATTTATCTTAAAGCAGAATCTCGACGCCCTGAAAAAGATAAAAAATGACGAGATGACGCGAATTACGCAGGATTTGGTTTCGATTCCGGCCACGCTGGTACGCCTGAAATGGCAGAACCGTCGGGAGATTTACGCCTTGCAGGCCAAGGAGGAGATATACGGCGCGGTGATGAACGCCATTATTGAACAGCGTCCTGAGCTTAAAGAGAAGATCCTCGGGCGACTGGAGGCGAACTATCAGTACCTGCTGGCACGCGAGACAGCCACCCTGCGCCTGACCCGTAAACTCTCGGAAGGCAATTACCGTACATCAAACGTGACCTGTGTGGCGCTTGATGAAGAGGCGCCGACGGCGCCTTCAGAGTGAGACAACAATGATTGTTGCGGAATGCAGGCCGGGTAAGGCGACGCCGCCACCCGGCAGGCAAGGCTGCAAGAGCCTTCGTTTTACTTCGCGGCCGCTTTCTCTTCGCCGACCAGACCAATCTTCAGGTAGCCCGCCTGATGCAGCGTGTCCATTACCTTCATCATGGTTTCATAATCGACGGTTTTATCCGCGCGGAAGAAGACGGTGGTGTCTTTCTTGCCGCCGGTGAGCTGGTCCAGCGCCGGAATAACCGAGGCATCCGTTACCGGATCGTTGCCCAGGAACATGGACTTATCGGCCTTCACGGACAGGTAGATAGGCTTTTCCGGACGCGGCTGCGGCTGGCTGGAGGACGCAGGCAGATTCACCTTCACGTCCACCGTCGCCAGCGGTGCGGCAACCATAAAGATAATCAGCAGAACCAGCATGACGTCGATAAACGGCGTCACGTTGATCTCATGCATTTCACCGTTATCGTCCAGATTTTCATTAAGACGCATTGCCATACAATCAACCTACGCGCAGTTTGGACGCCGCATGAACCGGTTTAACGGCGCTGGCGTTCAGGTCCAGATCGCGGCTTTGCAGCAGCAGAACCTGCGCGGCAACGTCACCCAGTGTGGCTTTGTAACTGCCAATCATGCGCGCGAAGATGTTATAGATAACAACCGCCGGGATAGCGGCAACCAGACCGATAGCCGTTGCCAGCAGCGCTTCTGCGATACCCGGCGCGACGACCGCAAGGTTAGTGGTCTGCGTCTGGGCGATACCGATAAAGCTGTTCATGATGCCCCAGACGGTACCGAACAGGCCGACGAACGGGGAGATAGCGCCGATAGTCGCCAGGTAGCCGTTACCGCGGCCCATATGACGACCCACGGCCGCAACGCGACGCTCCAGACGGAAGCCGGTACGCTCTTTAATGCCTTCGTTATCTTCACTGCCTGCGGAGAGTTCCAGCTCGTTCTGCGCTTCGTTCACTAACAGGGTAGTCAGGCTTTTCGCATGGAAGGATGAGGTGATATCAGAAGCCTGATCCAGAGAACGGGCTTCCGCCAGCTGCTTCTGCTCACGCTTGAGGCGGCGTTTTTGTGAAAGAAGTTCGGCGCTCTTGCTGAAGAAGATAGCCCAGGTGATCACGGACGCCAGAATCAGGCCGATCATCACAATCTTAACTACGATGTCAGCATGTTGATACATGCCCCAAACGGAGAGATCCGTCTGCATCAAATTATTACCCACTCTGTATCTCCAGGACGCAAATCACAAAATCTGAACGTAATAATATCAAAATGTCGTCGAATTGATAGTAGTTCTCATTAGTATTTACATAGTGCCGTAATTTTCGCTCACTTTCCTTGCGCTTACGCAGTAAAAATTTCTTATGCGAATTTTTGATAATATTTTCTGCTTATTCGATAAGCATCCGGATGCACATTCTGACAATCGTGGTAGTCTGGACGTCCAGACGTATAAAAATAGGGTTAGCGAACATGACTAAAAAGCAGCTTGAGACCACGCTGGTGCAGGCAGGACGCAGTAAGAAATACACTCAGGGCTCGGTCAACAGCGTGATCCAGCGCGCCTCCTCGCTGGTGTTTGATACCGTTGAAGATAAAAAAATCGCTACGCGTAATCGCGCGAAGGGCGGGCTATTTTACGGTCGTCGTGGCACGTTAACCCATTTCTCGTTGCAGGAAGCCATGTGCGAACTGGAGGGCGGCGCGGGCTGCGCGCTGTTCCCGTGCGGCGCGGCGGCGGTCGCCAATACCATTCTGGCGTTTGTGGAACAGGGTGACCACGTCCTGATGACCAATACCGCTTACGAGCCAAGCCAGGACTTCTGCACCAAAATACTCAGCAAGCTCGGCGTCACCACCAGCTGGTTCGATCCGCTGATTGGGGCCGGTATTGCCGGGCTTATTCAGCCCAACACGCGCGTTGTGTTCCTGGAATCTCCCGGCTCCATCACCATGGAAGTGCATGACGTCCCGGCCATCGTGAAGGCGGTGCGCAGCATAGCGCCGGAAGCGATCATCATGATCGACAACACCTGGGCGGCAGGTGTGCTGTTTAAAGCCCTGGAATTTGACATCGATATCTCCATTCAGGCGGCGACCAAATACCTGATTGGCCATTCCGACGGCATGATCGGTACGGCGGTATCTAACGCCCGCTGCTGGGATCAATTGCGTGAAAACGCCTACCTGATGGGCCAGATGGTGGATGCCGATACCGCCTACATGACCAGCCGGGGCATCCGTACGCTCGGCGTGCGTCTGCGTCAGCATCACGAAAGCAGCCTGCAAATTGCACAGTGGCTGGCGCTGCATCCGCAGGTGGAGCGCGTTAACCATCCGGCGCTGCCGGGCAGCAAAGGCCATGAATACTGGCAACGTGACTTTACGGGCAGCAGCGGGTTGTTCTCATTTGTACTTAAAAAGCGCCTGAATGACGCCGAACTGGCAAGCTATCTGGATAACTTTACCCTCTTCAGCATGGCCTATTCATGGGGTGGGTTTGAATCGCTGATCCTGCCCAACCAGCCGGAGCAGATTGCGGCCCTGCGCCCGGGCGGCGAGGTGGACTTCGAAGGGACCTTAATCCGCCTGCATATCGGGCTGGAAAATGTGGACGATTTAATTGCGGATTTATCGGCAGGATTTGAGCGCATCGTGTAAAGTGCTGACTGAAATGTACTCCCCGGACGCAATTCTGAACACCGCAAGCAGAAAAGTCTGTATGAGATGCGCCTGCGATCAACCCCGACAGGCAAAATTGGGAGTACAATAGCGTTATATCTGCTGTTCCACAGGAAAGTCCATGGCTGTTATTCAAAATATCATCACGGCGCTCTGGCAACACGATTTTGCCGCGCTGGCGGACCCGCATGTCGTCGGGATTGTCTATTTCGTGATGTTCGCGACGCTGTTTCTGGAGAATGGACTACTGCCAGCCTCATTTTTACCCGGCGACAGCCTGCTCCTGCTCGCAGGGGCGTTAATCGGCAAGGGCGTGATGGACTTCGCACCGACAATGGTGATCCTCACCTCTGCGGCCAGTCTCGGCTGTTGGCTGAGCTACCTGCAAGGGCGCTGGCTTGGAAACACCCGCGTGGTGAAAGGCTGGCTGGCGCAGCTGCCGCATAAATATCACCAGCGCGCCACCTGCATGTTTGACCGCCACGGCCTGCTGGCGCTGCTCGCCGGGCGTTTTCTGGCGTTTGTTCGCACCCTGTTGCCTACCATGGCGGGTATTTCAGGCCTCCCTAACCGCCGCTTCCAGTTCTTCAACTGGCTGAGCGCTCTGCTCTGGGTGGGCGTGGTCACCACGCTCGGCTACGCGCTGAACATGATCCCGTTTGTTAAGCGCCATGAAGACCAGGTGATGACGTTCCTGATGGTGCTGCCGATCTTCCTGCTGGTTGCGGGCCTGGTCGGCACAATCGCGGTGGTGATTAAGAAGAAGTATTGCAGCGCCTGATACCCCATCCTGATTCTCTTCCCGCGGGGAGAGAATCAAAAGCCTAAGCGCCCTGCATCGTTCTGATGCGCGACGCATCCTCCCCCGGCGTGACGCCGAAGTAGCGCTTAAACTCCCGACTAAACTGCGACGCGCTTTCATACCCAACCCGCATCGCCGCGGCGCTGGCCTTCATGCCATCGTGGATCATCAGCATCCGCGCCTTATGTAGACGGTAGGTTTTGAGGTACTGCAACGGCGACGTGCTGGTGACGGATTTAAAGTTATGGTGAAACGCCGAGACGCTCATGTTGGCTTCCGCCGCCAGCTGGTCAACGCTGAGGTTTTCCGTGTACTGGCTCTCAATGCGCTTGAGCACGCGGCTAATCAGGCTAAAGTGCGTCTGGCGGCTTACCAGTGCCAGCAGCGCCCCGCCGCCCGGCCCGAGCAGCACATGGTAAAGAATTTCGCGGATAATCTGCTTTCCGAGAATACGCGCATCCAGAGGCCTTTCCATCACGTCTAACAGGCGTTCAATCGCGCAGAGAATTTCCTCCGATAGGGTCGCGGAGTTGATACCGCTTACCGCCATCGACGGCCGGAAAAGTTCGTCCTCCCCAATATCCATCAGCAGCTCCTGCAACTGGAGGATGTCGACGTTGACGCGGATCCCGGCCAGCGGCACCTCCTCTGTCGCGAAAGTTTCACATTCGAAGGGTAAAGGTACTGTCAGAAGCAGATATTCATTGGTGTCGTAACGGAACACGCGCTCATTGATATAGCCAATCTTATGGCCAGAAAAGAGAAACACGATGCCGGGCTGATACATCACCGGGGTGCGCGTTCCGGGCTGGGTACCGTACAGCAATCGAATATCCGGCAACAGCTCAGCCGAATCATTTCCGTTATCAATCAGTGTTTTAATCTGCGACGTTAGCTGGCGGCAGATGGCATCACGGTTCATTTTCAGTTACTCCGGGTACGGTTTCCGACGCCGACAGTGTGCGCATTTTCTTACCGTTTCTCCAGCGCGCTGTAGAAATGGGCAAGACATCGGCAGGAATGTGCATTGAGAGGATAGCGCCTGCCCGCCACAATGAGCAGCATCAGGTTGCCTTCTGCGCCACCACGATTTTTTACCCACTACAGGGAACAAGCCATGAACAACTTTAATCTTCATACCCCAACCCGCATTCTGTTTGGTAAAAACGCTATCGCTGACCTGCGCGCGCAAATCCCGACGGACGCCCGCGTCCTGATTACCTACGGCGGCGGCAGCGTGAAAAAAACCGGCGTACTGGATCAGGTGTACAGCGCTCTGGAAGGTCTGGACGTGCGCGAGTTCGGCGGTATCGAGCCTAACCCGTCTTATGAAACGCTGATGAACGCGGTAAAAATCGCCCGCGAGGAGCAGATCACCTTCCTGCTGGCGGTGGGCGGCGGTTCCGTGCTGGACGGCACCAAATTCATCGCGGCGGCGGCCCATTACGCTGACGGCATCGACCCGTGGCATATTCTGGAAACGGGCGGCAGCGACATCAGCAGTGCGATCCCGATGGGCTCCGTGCTGACGCTGCCGGCCACCGGATCAGAGTCCAACAAAGGCGCGGTCATCTCCCGTAAAACCACCGGTGACAAGCAGGCCTTTATGAACGAACACGTTCAGCCCGTGTTCGCGATCCTCGATCCGGTTTACACCTATACCCTGCCTGCGCGTCAGGTGGCGAACGGCGTGGTCGACGCCTTTGTTCACACCGTTGAGCAGTACGTTACTTACCCGGTAAACGCCAAAATTCAGGATCGTTTCGCGGAAGGCATTCTGCTGACGCTGATTGAAGAAGGTCCGAAAGCGCTGAAAGAGCCTGAAAACTACGACGTGCGTGCCAACGTGATGTGGGCAGCCACCCAGGCGCTGAACGGCCTGATCGGCGCAGGCGTGCCGCAAGACTGGGCTACCCACATGCTCGGCCACGAGCTGACGGCGATGCACGGCCTGGATCACGCCCAGACGCTGGCGGTGGTTCTGCCTGCGCTGTGGAACGAAAAACGTGACGCTAAACGCGCCAAACTGCTCCAGTACGCCGTACGCGTGTGGAACATCACCGACGGTTCCGACGATGCGCGTATCGATGCCGCGATTGAAGCCACCCGTCACTTCTTTGAAAGCCTGGGCGTGCCAACGCGTCTCTCTGGCTACGGCCTGGACGGCAGCTCCATCCCTGCCCTGCTGGCGAAACTGGAAGCACACGGTATGACGCAGATCGGCGAGCATGGCGACATCACCCTTGACGTCAGCCGTCGTATTTACGAAGCGGCACGCTAAGCGTTTTTAGGATCCTGACTTTCGTTTTTTGACATTTCGTCCAGACTTAATGCACATCACATCGTCGGAGGTTCCCTCCGGCGATGAGCACCTGAAGGAGGAAAAATGGCAAACCAAACCGTAATCAAGCTACAGGACGGCAACGTGATGCCCCAGCTGGGGCTAGGTGTATGGAAAGCCGGTAACGACGAGGTCGTCTCCGCCATTCATAAAGCCCTGGAAGTCGGCTATCGGTCCATCGATACCGCCGCCGCCTATAAAAACGAGGACGGCGTGGGAAAAGCGCTTGCCAGCGCCGGCGTTCCCCGGGATGAGCTTTTCATCACCACCAAGCTGTGGAACGACGATCAAAAACGTCCCCGCGAAGCGTTGCAGGAGAGTCTGGAGAAACTCCAGCTCGATTTCGTCGATCTTTATCTCATGCACTGGCCGGTACCGGCTATCGACCATTACGTTGATGCCTGGAAAGGGATGATTGAACTGCAAAAAGAGGGGCTGATAAAAAGCATCGGCGTCTGTAATTTCCAGGTTCATCATCTGCAACGCCTGATTGATGAAACGGGCGTCGCGCCGGTGATTAACCAGATTGAGCTGCACCCGCTGATGCAGCAGCGCCAGCTTCATTCATGGAACGCCACGCACAAGATCCAGACTGAATCCTGGAGCCCGCTGGCCCAGGGCGGCGAAGGGGTGTTTGACCAGAAAATCATCCGTGAACTGGCGGATAAGTACGGTAAAACCCCGGCGCAGATCGTCATTCGCTGGCATCTGGATAGCGGTCTGGTGGTGATCCCGAAATCGGTCACGCCATCGCGTATCGCCGAGAACTTCGACGTCTGGGATTTCCGCCTGGATAAAGACGAGCTGGGTGAAATTGCGAAGCTGGATCAGGGCAAGCGGCTTGGGCCGGACCCGGATCAGTTTGGCGGGTAATCCCCTCACCCTGCCCTCTCCCCGGGGGGCTGAGGGATCCCCAGTAATATGGTCATGCCACCATGACCATATTACTGTACTCTTTTCCCAGCTTTTTCATCTCGTTACCTATATTCAGTCGCCTTACTTTATCAGGCTCATGCCGGATCACTTCTTCTGCCAGACTCAGGTAGGACAGAACCCGTTTATGCCTGACGCTGCTTGCCTGATAGTGCCTGTGTAAGCACTGTCTTTCGGCCCTGTAGCCTGCCAGCCACATCACCAGACTTGCCATCGCCGCCACCATATTCAGTACTTCAAGTCGTCCTTTTCCCTGGCTCCGGCTCAGCCTCAGACCGAACCCGAAGCGCGGACTCTTGTCGTCCCGGAAGTTTTGTTCTAT
>NZ_JBMKIC010000052.1:0-23409 GCF_049238665.1 Enterobacter cloacae complex sp. IR5450 | reverse complement strand
GTCGAAGAATTCACTGGTGTCGTACGTCGATACGGTGCCAGCAAAGAAGTACAGGAGCTCGTTGATGCGGCCAATGCGCCAGCGGAAGTGGCTCACATCGATATAGCCAGGTCATGCGGCACATGCATGCTAAAGCTGGCCTAACAATATGACTGATTATGACAGGCAGGTAATCCATGGCGACACTGAAAGGTGAGGTCAAAGCCTTCATCGTTCAGTCCCTTGCCTGCTTCGATACTCCATCCCAGGTGGTTGAGCTGGTCAAAAAAGAATTTGGCCTGAGCATCACTCGTCAGCAGGTCGAATCTCACGACCCGACGAAAGCAAACGGCAGGGGGCTGGCGCAGAAGTGGGTGGACATGTTCAATGCCACCCGCGAGCGCTTCCAGAATGAAATCTCCGATATTCCGATCGCCAACAAGGCATACCGACTCCGCGTTCTCGACCGTATGGCAATGCGCGCCGAGGGCATGAAGAACCTCGCGCTTACTGCCGAGATCATCGAGCAGGCGGCGAAGGAATGCGGCGATGCCTACACCAATAAGCACAAGTTTGAACATTCCGGCCCGAATGGTGGCGCAATCCAGACGATCACCATGAGCAAAGAGGAATACAAATCCGCACGGCAGGAGATGATGGAGGATGACGACTGCTGAGCAAAGGGCGTTTGCCCGTAAGGTTGAATGCGAAGAGGACGGGCTCTATTACGCTCGTTACTTCTTCAAGCAGCGCACTGGCGGAAAGATGATTGTCGCGCCGCACCACAAGTTAATTCAACAGACGCTGGACCGCGTTATTGATGGCGAAATTCAGCGCTTGATCATCAACGTCCCGCCTGGGTACACGAAAACGGAGCTGGCGACCATCAACATGATGGGTCGCGGACTGGCGCTTAACTGCCGGGCCCGATTTATGCACCTGTCCTATTCGCATAACCTGGCGCTACTGAACTCCTCAACCGCACGCGGCATGATTAAGTCGCAGGCCTACCAGTCGATGTGGCCGATGTCGCTGCGCGATGACGCTGACAGTAAGGCGATGTGGTGGACTGAACACGGCGGCGGCGTTTATGCGTCGTCAGCTGCCGGGCAGGTTACCGGCTTTCGTGCCGGACATATGGAACCAGGATGGCAGGGCGCGCTGATTATCGATGACCCGGTAAAGCCTGATGACGCTTACTCTGAGATCGTCCGCGACGGGGTCAACAACCGTTTTAACGAGACAATCAAATCACGACTGGCGATCGAGACGACGCCGATGATTGTCATCATGCAGCGGATCCATTACCACGACCTGAGCGGCTATCTGCTGAGGGGCGGGAGTGGTGAGAAGTGGCATCACCTGAATCTGCCGGTGATTATCGACAATAGCCAACCATACGCTGCGCAGTATCCTGAAAACTCGCACGCTATACCGATTGACCATGGGCTGCCTGATGGCTGGTTGTGGCCGTTTAAGCACAATGAATCGCACCGCGTATCGCTGTTCTCTCACAGACGCACTGCCGAAGCGCAGTATATGCAGAAGCCTCGCAGGTTTAATGCTGAAGGAGCCCTGTGGACAGAAGTGATGATCAGCGCGGCACGCGAGCTGCAAATTCATCACGATAAGGTTCGCACTGTCGTGGCGATTGACCCACAGGCAACAAACAGCGACGAAAGCGATGAAACAGGCATTGTCGCTGCCAGCTCATATGGTGCCGGTGACAAAAAGCAGTTCTCTGTGGATGGCGATTACAGCGGCAAATATTCACCTGCTGGATGGGCAAAGAAAGCCATATCGGCGTATGAGCAACATGAAGCTGACGCGATAGTTATTGAGACGAACCAGGGCGGAGATATGGCGGAGGAGACACTCCGCAACGCCGGGTTCAAAGGTCGCATCATTCGTGTCCATGCCAGCAAAGGTAAGTATGCCCGCGCGGAGCCGATATCGGCGCTCTACGAACAGGGGCGAGTGGCAAATCACGGCAATCTCTACGTGTTGGAGAACCAGTTGATGGAATACATCCCCGCCACCGCGAAGAAATCACCTGACCGCCTCGATGCGATGGTTTACGCACTAACTGAACTGAATGGATCGCAACCTGTGGGGATGATGATTCCGAAACGCCTTCGCTAACCAAACGGACAAACCATGACTGACAAATTAACTCTCGCCGTCAACCATGCGTTGAACGATGCGCGGATGGCTCGCGCCCGTATGGGGCTGATGGCTCCAACGATGGGGCTGGACAATAAGCGCCATTCAGCATGGTGCGAGTATGGCTTCCCTGAGCAGGTAACATACGAAAACCTCTATGCTCTTTACCGTCGCGGTGGTATCGCTCACGGTGCCGTTGAGAAGCTGGTGGGCAAATGCTGGCAGACTAACCCGGAAATCATCGAGGGTGACGATGCCGACGAGAGCGAAAACGAAACCGCCTGGGAAAACAAGTCAAAGCAGGTATTCAACAACCGGTTTTGGCGCTCATTCTCTGAGGCGGACCGTCGCCGTCTTGTCGGTCGTTATGCAGGCATCCTTCTGCACGTCAATGACTCCCTCGCCTGGGATCAGCCTGTAACGAAAGGCAAGATGCTCCAGAAGGTTACTGTCGCATGGGCAGGCTCTCTGACAGTTGGTGATTGGGACACTGGCCTGAACTCGAAAACCTACGGACAGCCGAAGATGTGGCAGTACGCTGAACGCCTGCCGAATGGTTCAAGTCGCCGTGTCAACATCCACCCGGATCGGGTATTCATCCTTGGCGATTACTCGGAAGATGCCATTGGCTTCCTGGAGCCAGCATATAACGCGTTTGTGAGTCTGGAGAAGGTGGAGGGTGGTTCAGGTGAGTCATTCCTGAAGAACGCCGCTCGTCAGCTCAACGTTAACTTCGAAAAAGAAATCGACTTCAATAATCTCGCGTCACTTTACGGTGTGAGCATTGACGAATTGCAGGACAAGTTCAACGAAGTTGCTGGCGAAATTAACCGTGGTAACGATGTCCTGATGACAACGCAGGGCGCGACGGTTACGCCGCTTGTCACTACCGTGGCAGACCCTACGGCAACCTACAACGTTAACCTCCAGACGGCAGCTGCCGGCGTGGACATCCCGACGCGCATCCTTGTTGGTAATCAGCAGGCCGAGCGCTCCAGCACCGAAGACCAGAAATACTTCAATACTCGCTGCCAGTCTCGCCGTGGCGACCTGTCATTCGAGGTTGAGGACTTCTGCGACAAGCTGATCGAATTAAACATCCTCGATCCAGTTAGTCAGAAGACCGTTATCTGGGACGACCTCAACGCGCAAAGCGACAGTGAAAAACTGGATGCCGCTCAGAAGATGTCGCAAATCAACAGCGCTTCCATCGGCACGGGTGAGCAGGTGTTTACTGGTGAAGAAATTCGCGTGGCCGCCGGGTATGAGGGTTCGCCCGAACCACTTCCAGAGGTAGATGATGACGAAGAGGAAAGCTAAGTCACCGATACTTCCGGGAAACCTTAAAGACCCGACGGGTGCCGACCGACTTGAGCGCGGGGCAATGAGCGAGTTCGCCAGGCGAATGAAGCGAATTGGCACGGCGTACAAGGGCATTCTCGACCGCATTCCTGCATCGCCATCAGTAAACCAGCGTTACACCTTCGACCTCGATTCCACCCAGCTATCAATGCTCCTCAGCAATGCCTCATTGCTGGTGGATGAGATATTGGGTGCGGATAACGAGACGGGGTTCTGGTTCTGGACTGAATACGTTAACCCGGCTTATCAGCGCGGGACGGCGCAGGAGTTTGCCAATCTGGCGCAGCAGTCAGCAGTGTACGCTGCCGGACAGGAAAGCGTATCGACAATCCTTCTCAGCGAACCGTACCGACGCAGGCTGATTCTGGTTCGCGCTCGCACCTTCGAGGAAATGAAGAACCTCAGCGCCAGTGTGAAAGCAGATATGGCGCGGATACTGACCGATGGACTTGGGCGCGGACAAAATCCAATGGAGATAGCCAAGCGCCTTACTGAGCAGACGGGAATTGAGTCTCGCCGGGCTAATCGTATTGCCCGGACGGAGATTACCACCGCGCTGCGCCGTGCGCGCCTGGACGAAGACGACGAAGCCAGAGAACGATATGGCATCCGTACAAAGCAGATGCACATATCAGCGCTCAGCCCGACGACCCGAAGCACCCATGCCGCGCGTCACGCCCATCTGTATACCGCAGAAGAGCAGCGGGAGTGGTGGGCTAAGGATGCAAACGGAGTGAACTGCAAATGCTCCACGATCGCGGTTATGGTCGATGAAAGCGGCAAGCCGTTAAGTGACACCATCATCGATAAAGCTCAGAAAACATTTAACACAATGAAAGCCCGTGGCTACCAATGGGCTAAGGGTTAACTCATGTCAATGCAAGTTAATGTCACCTCGAAGGTGAACAGTAAGGCCATCCGGCGCGAACAGCACAACGGACGCGAGCACTGGGTTGTTCCTTCCTACACCCTTCCGGCGAACGTGGTCATGAACGGCGGTCTGTATCCGGCCAGTGAGATTGACCAGCACTACAGTGGCCTGGAGGGGACGCTGGCACCGCTTGGACACCCACAGGTCAACGGTCAGTTTGTTTCTGCTTTTAGTCCTGAGGGGCTGAATGTGGGTTATGTAGGGGCATGGAACAAAAACGTCAAGAAATCCGGCAACCGCGTCTACGTCGAGAAGTGGATCGACACAGAAGTGGCAAAGCGCACGGATGACGGAAAGCGCCTCCTTGAGCGTCTTGAAGCGCTGGAGAAAGGCGAGGATGTTCCGCCAATCCATACCAGCGTTGCCGTATTCCTTGAGGAGCTTGAAGCGAACGATGAGCAGAAAGCTCAGGGGGCTTCATGGGTTGCGAAAATTCACGCGATGGACCATGACGCCATCCTTCTGGATGAGGTTGGCGCAGCTACGCCAGAGCAGGGGGTGGGGATGATGGTGAATGCTGACCTTGCCACTCCACTGAAAGCTAATTCCGGCGCTCTGGTGGGGGAAACCTATCGCGAGCGTGAGCAGAGGCTGGAGAAGGCAGCGAAAGATAAATTCGCTCCCGGCGAGAAAGAATACGCCTGGGTAGCTGACTTCACTGACTCGCAAGCGGTAATCATGCTCAACAATGGCGAGCCGAAGGTTTACGGATACAAGTCTGAAGGCGGAAAGATTGTCTTTGATGATACCGGGACAGAGGTTCAGCGCCAGAGTTCATGGGTTGCTGTCGTCAACAAGCTCAAATCATTTTTCACACCGCAGGAACAGCCTGCACCAAACCACAAAACGGAGGGCGACATGCCTTTAACCAAAGAAGAACTGGAACAAATCGTCAGCATGATCGGCCAGGCTGTTGCGACCAATACAGAAGCGGCAATTAAGCCTCTCGCGGAAAAGGTTGATGCGCTGCAGGCCAATCAGAAGCAAATCGCGGAAACCCTGACTGCCAACTCTCGCGCCGAAGAGAAAACAAAGCGCGAAGCGGTGGCAAAAGTTCACGGCGAGATTGTGGCTAACGCCCTGTCTGGCGAAGCGCTGGATGCGATGTTTAAAACAATTGGTGAATCCGCGCCGCTGGGCACCAACTCTGCGCAACAGCAGAAAGAAGCCGGTGCGCCGAACCCTGACGAATATTTCAAATAAGGAGCCAGACTAATGGCACGTTATCGTCGCGTTAATATCGACGGTCAGTCTCTGTACAAGACCGAAACCCGCGCCGCCGCCGCAGCACTGCTGCCCGGCACGGCTGCTGTTATCAATGGCGACAATCAGTTTGCGCAGGCAACTGCGCTGACCGGTCGCATCTACATCATCGACGTGGCCTACCATCAGGGCTTGAATATCACAGAGGCTGTTCCCGCTGGTGATTCCGCTGTTGGCAACTACGTCGAAGAAGGCCGCGAGCTGGCGCTGCTCTGCGTCGCCGGAACCTACGCCAAAGACGACCCGATCAAGCTGGGCGCAGATGGTAAGTTCACGAAGGCAACGGCGGATACCGATTCGGTGATCGGCTACAGCCAGGATGATGCAACCATTGCCGCCAGCACTACCGATTTCATCCGCGTGCGCATGCGCGTTGGCACTGTAGCTGCACCGGCAACCGGCGGCGGCGAGTAAAGGAGAGCAAGAATGTATTTTACCCCCGAAACACTGGCTGCTAACAGCCGACTGCGCGGGCACTGGAATGAGCTGTGGGCCAACCGCAACATCTTCAACCATCATCACGACATGATGGTTAACTCATATCGCCAGAGCATGACCACGGAAATGCTGGCAGCTAACGCTGTAGGTGGCTTCGCCCGTGAGTTCTGGGCCGAGATTGACCGCCAGATTATCCAGATGCGCGATCAGGAAATTGGCATGGAAATCGTCAATGACCTGATGGGCGTGCAGACTGTGCTGCCTATCGGAAAAACCGCGAAGCTGTATAACGTGTCTGGCGATATCGCTGATGACGTTTCTATCAGCATCGATGGCCAGGCGTCGTATTCCTTCGACCACACGAACTTCGGTTCTGATGGCGACCCGATCCCGGTATTTACTGCCGGTTACGGCGTCAACTGGCGTCATGCTGCTGGCCTGAACACTGTTGGCATCGATCTGGTACTGGAGTCTCAGTCCGCGAAGATGCGCAAATTCCACAAGAAGCGCGTCAACTTCTATCTGAACGGCGACTCCAGCATTGTTGTTGATGGCCTGCCAGCTCAGGGCATGAAAAACCACCGCAATACGCAGAAGATCAACCTGGGCAGCGGAGCGGGCGGCGCCAATATCGACCTCAGCACCGCAACCCCGGCTCAGTTGCTGGCCTTCTTCGGCCCGACCGGACCGTTCGGCCTGACGGCTCGCCGCAACAAAGTTACCGCTTACGACAAGTTGTGGGTCAGCCCGGAAGTGTGGGCAAACATGGCGAAGCCGTATCTGGTAGACATCAACACCGGCACCAATGCCCTGTTGAGCGGAACCGTTCTGGATGCGATCAGCAAGTTCATTCCTGCGAAGTCCATCCAGATGTCCTACGCGCTGTCTGGCAATGAGTTCCTCGCCTATGAGCGTCGTCAGGACGTGATCTCACCGCTGGTCGGTATGGCCGTCGGCGTTGTCCCTCTGCCACGCCCGATGCCTCAGTCGAATTATAATTTCCAGATTATGAGCGCTGAGGGCTTGCAGATTAAGAAAGACGGCGAAGGCCTGTCCGGCGTGGTCTACGCCGCCAACCTGGCATAAGGAGATCGACATGGATAAATACCAGGTAATCAAAGCATGGCATGGCGTGAGCGTCGGTGATGTGGTTGAAATTGAGAAGCTGCATCCGTCGCTGAAGCCTCATGTGATTAAGCTCTCTGATGCGGCTTTAACCCCTGCAACACCTGACGCCGGTACCGGTGAGAAATCTCGCAAAGAAGTTATCCAGGATCGTCTGACTGAGCTGGGAATCGAGTTTAAAGGCAATCTTGGCGCTGAAAAGCTCAGTGAGCTGTTGCCAGATGGCGAACTCGAAAAGCTTTTCCCTGCTGAATAACAGCCGCCGCTAAGGCGGTTTTTTTATGCCCCGCTCCGGCGGGGTATTTCACGGAGTCGATAATGGTAACTCTCGAACAGGCGAAGGGGTATTTGCAAAGTCAGGGCGTTTCCATTCCCGATTTTGTTCTTCAGGCTCTCGTCGACCAGGCTAACAGCATACAGGAGTGTCTCGATGCGCATTATCCGGCATCAGTCGCGCTGCTGATTCAGCTCTATCTGCTGGCGCTTATGGGGCTGGCGCAAGGCGACAAGTATATCAGCTCGCAGACTGGCCCTAATGGTGCGTCACGCTCATTCCGGTTTCAGTCGTTTCCCGATCGATGGAAAGGGGCGCTGGCACTGTTGCGCGTCACCGATAAACACGGCTGCGCTAATGACCTCATCCCTCCAGACCCGACCAATACAGCTTTTGCTGGCATATGGATTGCCAGGGGTGGATGCATGTGTGGCGGGGGTCGGTGATGGGGTGGATATCGGTTAAGAAGCGGCTGCCGGAGCCTTTTGTCAAAGTCTGGGTGATGACCGACAGTGGTAAACGCGTTACCGGATACGTCAAAAGCAACGGTGACTGGTATCTGCTGTGCCGGAAGGTTGCGGCGGAGAATCCGGAGGTGATCCGGTGGGAGGATAACGGTGTCTGAAACAGCCGCATGGAGCTATACCAATGTTGCCACTGTTTACCCGCGCGTCTACGACGACTGGAACAGCACCTGGACAACCGGAACCCCCTACCTGATTGACTGCACCTGGACGGCAAACAATGAGGTTGCGGTAGATGCCAGCGGGAAAGAGTTCACCACGAACCTGATTTTCTTCACTGAACTGAAGCGCAATGGCATCGATGCGACCATGCCGAAGCGTGACTGGTATATCGCCAGAGGTGACACAACGGCACAGGCCGATCCGCTGAAAGCTGGTGCAAACGTCATCAAGGCGGTGACGGAATGGGATATGTCACCATTCGGCGAGGAGCCAGACTACAAAATTCTGACGTGAGGGGATCATGCCCGTAAAAGGTATCAAGCGTGTTCAGATGAACACCCGCAAGGTGCTGGCAGAAATTGCCGGGCCACGCACAGAAAGAGTGCTGACTGGGGTCATGATTGTCGGATCGTCTCACGCTGCGCTACTTACTCCCATTGACACATCCACGCTTATCAACAGCCAGTACAGAAAGCTTGAGCCAATGCCCGGCGGGATGCAGGGAAAGGTCGGTTACACGGCTGCATACGCTGCCGCCGTTCACGGTATGTCCGGTAAGCTAAAAGGTCAGCCGCGTGGACACTTCGGAAGAACTCGCGCTGGAAAAGAATTCGGCGGCGGCACCGGGAAGGGGAATTACTGGGATCCCGATGCCGAGCCGGGGTTCCTGACCAAAGGCTTTGAGCGTGACGGTCTCAACGAGATTAAGGCCATCATCAAGCAAGGGTACAAAGTATGACGCGTAGCGAAGTGTATGACGCGCTGAGAGCGTGGTTGCAGTCGCATGGCTTTGATGTTGGTTATCGCGTCCAGAAGCGATTCTGGAATGAGTTGGAGAATACCGAGGGGGAAAGATACCTTGTCATCCAGCAGAACGGTGGCGGCAAGCCAGAAGAAGCGATAACCCGCGATTATTTCCGCATCCTCCTCCTGTCAGGTCAGAACGACAGCGATATTAACCATGTTGAAGACCGCGCCGACGCCATCCGCCAGGCGATGATCGACGACTACAAAACCGAATGCATCATTTCGATGCAGCCAATAGGCGGCATCACCGCCATCCAGACCGAAGAAGGGCGTTACCTCTTCGATATTTCCTTTCAAACCATCATTTCCAGATAACACGGAGATAAATCACTATGGCGTGTGAATCGGGCGCTTTTACCGGGCGCGACGTCGTCGTTTATTACGCGATTGGATGCCCTGAAGTACAACCCACCGCCAGCGCTTACCGCCGACTCGGCATGATGCGCGGCAAAACAGTAAATGCAGAGTGGGAAACCGCAGATGCGACCGGCGACATGAGCGCTGCATTTACTCAGGAGAGCCTCGTTACCTACAAGAACATTTCGTTCTCAGGTGACGGTGTGACCCGCAAAGAGGATGTTTATGCGCAGAACGCGCTTAAGCGTCACGTCTACAACCCGCCAGCAGAGACCAGCAACCAGCCGTATGTGTGGTTCAAAATCATCTCTCCGAACGATATCACCGAAGGGCCGTTCATGGTGACATCATGGGGCGATGAGGCGCCGCACGACGACGTTGCCACCTGGTCTGTCGAAGCGTCCAGTGCCGGTCAGGTTGACGTGCGTGATGTTGGCGCGGTAATCACCATTACCACTCAGCCGCAAAACCGCACACTGACCGTAGGTGACGCGCTGAACCTGTCAGTTGCCGCGACGGTTTCTGATGGTTCTACGCTGGCTTACCAGTGGCAGAAAAACGGCAGTGATATCTCAGGTGCAACATCCGCAACGTACACCAAAGCGAGTGTGATTGCTGGTGATGCTGGCTCATACACCTGCCAGGTGTCATCCACCACGGCGGGTACCGTCACATCCGGTACTGCGACGGTTGTTGTCAACGCAGCCTGACACCAGGGGCTTCGGCCCCATTTTTTTTGAGAGGTTTCATGAAAGCAATAACCGATATCGGCCAGGCCATTGTCCGCTCTGGGGGCAAAGAGATATTCCTCAACCCGTCATTCCTCGCCATGTCTCGTATTGGGTCGCCGGAACAGATTGTTGATGCTTTCGTGAAGGTTCATGCCGGGCATTACCCGAAACACCGAATCTCCGATACTCAAATCCTGAAGGCGGCCAATGCCCGATGCTTTGCTGAAATGGCAGCATCTGCGGCAAACGTAGTACGGAATTGCTCTGAGGGTGATATTGCAGAGGTGATTGGTTCGTACTCGGTGAACGCAGAAGGACGGCTGCTGTTCAAGCCTGGGGTTATCCCAATCGAGGATGTTATCCAGCTTGCCCGCCACCTGATTCTGCATGGCGTAATGGGCGATCAGCCGCCGGAGGATTTCGAAGGAAAAAAAGGCGAATACAGTGACAAATTCGATGTACGGTCATTCGTCTACACCGCTGTTGCTCACCTCGGCATGAGCGAGTCTGATGCCTGGAACATGACAATGACCAGCTTCCGGGCTGCCATGAATGCCAAGTTCCCGCAGAAGGATAAAGGGAAGGTGCCAACCCAGGAGAAATACGACGAGGTTATGGACTGGGCAGAGCAGATGCTAGCGATGGATGCGCAGAGGCATGGGCCGCACTAAATGGCCCACTCAGGTGGGCTTTTTCTCAGGAATCTCAGCAGTGAAGCCGGTCACATCCCAAGTTTTTTCCCATATCTCATAACCAAGCTCTTTAAGGCGTAGGAAAGTTTTTTGGAAGACGGTATCGAAATCCTCATCGCTTAGCCCATCAAGCTCCAAATCATCAAGGTGGATATGGAAGGTGGTGTGACCAATTCTGACCTTTTTATTAATCTCAGAGAAAGTTCTTTTGAAAATTATCGCTGATAGCTCATCCCTTGCCTTGCTTACTATCTGAATAGCCTCTTCGGCAGAGATGACCTCATCATCTGACACTTCTGCCAAAAAGCTACCATCAAGCCTCTGCACAATTTCTGCATTCATTGAACGGTTGTTAACTTTGGCAGAGTCTTCAATTTTCTCTTTAAGTTCAACTGGAAGCCTGATTCGTAGCTGCGGATCTTCTCTGCTCATGTTCAGCGTTATGCCTACAAAAAATTCACAATAAGTAAATTATGCCCCACGGTGGGGTTGACAGCAATGACGCACGGTGTGACACTTCATAGGTGCCTCACGGTGGGGCATTTATTGGAGGGTTTAATGGAAAAGGCAAAAGATATGTACCAGCGCAAGGTTCGTTTCCCTGAGGACGTGCGTAAAGCAATCGAGAAGAACGGTGGAGATGAGTGTCGTCAGTTCAATACGGAACTGATTTACCAGCTGAGAAAGGTGTATGGATTGGCAGGTGAGAAAAGTGCTCAAGCATAAAAACGTTGAAGCCCAACGGTGGTCAGACCGTCAGGCTTCGGTATCGAACAAATCCGGCAAGGAAAATATCGACATGAATATTGTAGCAAAATCAGATTACAACTTCCAAGGATTCGCATTTAACCCAGTGACAGAAGGCGGGGCTATCTGGTTTACCTCCACCGAACTGGCGAAGGCACTCGGTTATAAAAAAACTGATGCCATCAGCCAAATTTATGCACGTAATGCTGATGAGTTTTCCGAGTCGATGTCATTGACACTCAATATGAAGGTCAACGGGATAAACAATAGCTTACGTAACAAATCGGTCAGGGTTTATTCACTTCGAGGCGCTCATTTGGTTGCGATGTTTGCCTCAACACCAAAGGCCAAAGATTTCCGACGCTGGGCGCTGGACATCCTGGATCGCGAGGTTAAGGACTCACCGATCGCCAAGCAGTTTTCTGATGAGGAGTTGGTGAGTCTTTGTTACTTGCAGCTCTGGATGGAAAAGAGCCAGCAGATCAGCAAGAAGCTCTATCCTGCGATGCGCGAACTGGGATCTGAACTTTCAGGCAAGCTACGCGATATCGCACATGAAACCAGGTACATGACGGACGAAACCAAAAAGATTTTACTCCGAGAAACACAAAACTTGGATAACACGAATTTTGTCGTAAGTAGCGCTCAGCCTGTGCTGGCAAAACTCCGCGGCGAAGACGGATGGATTCACTGATGGGCGCATGGGATGGCGCAAAAAGAAAAAGCCGATAGTTCGAGCTACCGGCTTCCTTTGAAACTTGTCATAAGGGTCCAACCAATGACTTCTTTAAATTTAGCAGTTCATGAACCAAATGTCGATCCCAAGCCACTGCCAGTGATTGAATGGAAGGGGTTGCGTGTTGTTACGACTGAAACGCTGGCCGCAGGTTATGGTTCTGATGAGGCTAATATTAGGAAAAACCTTTCGCGCAATGCCAGCCGCTTCATTGAGGGCATCCACATCTTCACCATTAAAGGCCAAGAGCTGAAGGATTTGCGAGTGACTAATAGTCACGCACAAATTTCGAGCAAAGCCCGCTCTGTTGTTTTTTGGACCGAAAAGGGCGCGGCCCGTATGTCGAAGATTGTTGATACTGACGAAGCATGGGCCTTTTTCGAACGCCTTGAGGATGCTTACTTCCGTCCAACTCCATCAATGGGTATCCCGCTGACCTATGAAGCAGCTCTGGAAGACCTCCTGACAAAAGTGAAAGAGAACCGCATTATTGCTGAACAGCGCGATCGTGCAGTTAAAGAGAAGCGCTGGATCTCTGAGAAACGCGAAGTAACCGCGATGGCAACAGCTTCCGCTGCTGTTCGTGCCAAAAACAAACTGGCGGAACGCATCGGGGAAGGAAAAAACTATGCCGCCATTATCCCGGTAGAGAAGAAGCTCGGACAGAAATTCAAATGGCAGCCACTGCGCAAGTGGTGCCGTGATAATGATGCTGAGCCACACGAGGTTGAAGACCCGCGCTTTGGTACTGTGAAATCCTGGCCTCGCGCTGCATGGATTGCCGTATATGGCGTAGACCTTCGCAAACTTTTCTAACTACAAATTTCCGTAGTGACAATCAAACCCGCTTAACTGCGGGTTTTGTCGTTACGCAAATCCCTGCTAGGATTAGTCCGATTCTATACTGATGGGAATAGGGATATGAAAAGACTTATTTTAGCTTTAGTCATTGGAGCATCGTTTTCTGCAAACGCTGGTGTAGAGAAAGTCGGTTCGTGGATTACCAAGTCAGAGACAAATAAGATGACTGACCAGACTGACTTCGTGGCTCTTAATACATCGCCTGACACCTACAACAAAGCGGGTTCAACCCGTGAGACAACTCTCGTACTGCGTTGCAGCGACAATAAGACGGATGTCTATTTATCATTCAGCGACTATATGGGGTCAGATAGCCCAAGAATAACAATGCGACTTGATGACGGAAAACCAGTTAAGAAAACGTGGGGTGGCGGGGAAGGCGGTGATGCGGCATTTGCTCCGCAGCCAATACAATTTATAAAGGAATTGGCTAAACATAAAAAAGTAATATTTGGTTTTGAACCTTACGGAACCACGATGCAAGTAGTTGAATTTGACCTGTCAGAAATTGATAAAGTTTTGGAAAATTTATCACAGGCTTGTAAGTGGAAATAAAAACACCATCTTAATAAAAACCCAGCACTCGCTGGGTTTTTTATTGCCCGGAGAAATTGGTATGACCCAGAACGTCGGTGATATTGAATACGTTATCAAAGCTGATACATCTCAGTTGCTGCGTGCTGATAAAGAAGTTAATGATGCAACAAGCGGCATGGAATCCGGGTTCAAGCGCACAGATAAGGCCGCAGAAAAAACGGGGAAAGCTATTGTTCGTGCGGCAGACGATGCAAGTGATGCGGCAAAGATTATCGAAAGGCTTGGTAACGAGATTGCGATATTAGAAGAAGCAAATGAAGGTGGAGCTAAGAGTGCGTCGATATTTGCGGCTCAACTTGCTGCTTCTGGTGATGCAAGCCAAAAACAAAAAGAAGAAATAGGTGCTCTAGCAGGAAAACTTTACGATCTGAGAGCGGCTGTTAAAGAAGCTGCAAAAGCCTCATCTGAATCAGCTAAACAGTCATCAAAGCAAGCCAGCGAAGCCGAGCGATTACGCTCAATAACTCAAAGCTTATCAAAGCAGATAGCGGTATTAAAAGAAGAACAACGTAACGGAGCAAGAAGCGCAGCCATGCTTTCAGCCCGCCTTCAAGCTGGCTCAAACGCGACAGCTGCTCAGCGTAGAGAGATTGGTGAACTAGCTGGGAAATTATACGATTTAAAAAACGCTCAGGATCAAGCAAGCAGATCTTCATCAGGACTGAAAGCAGGCCTAACCGCCATTGCTTCGGCTATCACCATTTCCCAGCTAGTCAGGTACGGAAAGCAATTCCTTGAAGTCGCAGATGCGATGATGCAACTTCAAGCCAGAATTGACAGGCTTTCGCCCAGCGCTGAAGAAGGGCGCAAAACCTTTTCCGCCCTTGCTGAGATGGCATCAGTCTCTGGCACCAGTTTGGCTGATACGGAAAAACTATGGGAGACGCTCACATCATCACTACAGAGTGCAGGAGCATCTAACGGCCAGATATTGCAACTCACTGATACACTACAAAAGATAGGCAAAATTGGTGGCTCATCTACTCAAGAAATGGCAAATGCACTGCGCCAGTTCGGCCAATCAATTGCGAGTGGGACGGTTAGGGCGCAGGAATTTAACTCAATAGTCGAGCAAATGCCAGAACTAGCACGGCAAATCGCTGCTGGTATGGGTATTTCGATGGATGAGCTTAGAAGATTAATGCTGGATGGTAAATTATCAGCAGAGGATTCTCTAAACGCTATTATCAGGCAGACAAATAGGGTTAACGACCAATTCAACAAATTACCTCGTTCTGTTGAGCAAGCCACAAACAGCATGTCGATATCGTTTCAAATGTTGGTTGGTGAAATTAATGATACGACTAACGCCAGCACTACAATGGTATCTGTCATTGATTCAATAACCGCGTCGATAGAAAGACTATCGGGGAAGGTTCCAAATGCCATTCAGCAAATTGCAGAACTTAGATCAGAAGCTGAGATGTATGCGCGGAGGGCCAGAACCTGGGGATGGCTTGGGTTTGGTGAGTGGCAAAAAGAAAATGAAGAAAAATCAGCAAAATTAACCGCTGAAGCTTGGGAAAAATCATCCAGAACAGGTTGGGAAGCTGCGCAAAAAGTAGCAAAAAATAGCAAGCCAATTGAGATTAAAACGGAATTAGCAGAAGACAACACCGGGGGGAAACAAAAGACAGGAGATAAAGCAGATTCTGCAACGCAGGCGCTTTTACGCCAACAGGCAGCTCTTGACCGCCTGAACACTGGGTATGCCGATGGCTCACTCGAATTAGCGAAATACGATGCTGTTGTTGCGCTTGGTAACAAAGCATCAGCAGAGCAGATCGCCAAAGCGGAACAGCAAGCTGAGTCCATCTGGAAAGTACAGCAGGCAACCAAAGCCGCAGCAGAAGAGGAAAGGAAGCGCACACAGGCCGGACAAAACTTTACCGGGTTGCAAGGGCAGGTATCACCAGTCGCCGCAGTAGATAACACTTACGCGCAGCAAATGGCGCAGCTTGACGAGTATGTGCAACTCTACCCACAAAGGATTGCAGAGGCTGAGGCTGTCCGCGCAGGAATCGAAGATCAGTATCACCAGAAACGCATGGCCGCAATGTGGGAGGAATGGCAGCAGCAAAGCGAGATTAATAGCATGCTTGGCGCGGCTGTAGATTCGCTTCAGGGCGGGGCGACCAATGCCATAACCGGGCTGATTAACGGCACTCAGAGCCTTCAGGAGTCCCTGGCAAACATCGGCACGACAATCCTCAACAGCGTTGTCGGTAGTCTGGTGCAAATGGGGATTGAGTGGGTCAAGAGCCAGTTAATGGGGCAGGCCGCTGCTGCTGCATCACTGGCATCGACAATGGCTCAGGCTACTGCAGCCGCTTCTGCGTGGGCGCCTGCCGCAATGAGCGCTTCTATCGCAACGATGGGGAGCGCCACTGCTATAGGGCAAACGGCTTATGCTGGCTCACTACTTGCAGCCAAAGGAATGGCCGTTGCTGGTGCGCGTTATAACGGTGGTCCGGTCGATGCCGGATCTCTGTATCGGGTCGGCGAGAAGGGTAAGCCAGAGATATTCCAGGCCAGCAATGGTAGCCAGTACATGATACCGGGTGATAATGGTCGGGTGATCAGCAACAAAGATGCGCTGGGGGGCGGAGGTGGTGGTGCTTCATTCAACCCCGTAATGAACCTGACGATAAATACCACTGGAGGAATTGGCGGTGAGGATATCGCAAGGCTGCGCAAAGCGTGGAGTAACGACATGCTGAAGATGATGGTAGACCAGAGCACTCGTCCCGGTGGTTTATTGCAAGGGAGGCGTAAGTAATGCCAGAAACATTCACATGGACACCGCAAAAGGGCTACAGCGTTGAACGCACACCCAACGTAGCCGTCGTTAAGCTCGGCGACAGTTACGAACAGCGACAGGTGAAGGGTATCAATCCACTGATGGATAAATACTCGCTCACCTTTCGCGGCGTCAGCGGCTCGTGCAGCAGCAACCCCGCGAAGGATGCAGAGGCATTCCTCAAGGCTAGAGGTGCGGTTGAATCGTTCTACTGGACGCCATCCGATACGGGAGTGCGGAAGCTGTTTGTCTGCCGCTCCTGGAATATGACAAAGACCGGGCCGCTGTTTGAACTGACGGCCACTTTTGAACAAGTACCACGATAAGCCGAAAGGCGGGAGACAGTTATGACTTTAGAACAACGTGTTGAAGAGTTAGAGGCTATGGTTGATTCAATGAAAGCACAGATGGAAGAAGTTATTAGCGCTCACACCTGTGCTTATAATCAAATCACTGCGAAATTAGATCAAATTGCCGTAATTCAAGCTGAACGCAAGGCTTGAATAGCAAGTTTTTCAATCTCACCGATGGTTTTATTCTTTATCTCATCTGGCGCTATATCTAGGTTTACCGAATGAAATTGGTCATTAGGGCCAATCAAATTAGCTTTTAATTTAAATGTATTTCCAGCGACCGCAAAAGAAATAAAGTCAATAGCGTTTAATTTAAATTCTGACATTATTTTTCCTTTATCAGAGGTAATCAGCCATCCCCCTTCGATGGTTACGCCAGTGTCCCACCACTGACGGGCTGAGCTTACACGTTAACCAGGGTTATCAGTAAGCAACATCCTGATATTCAAACAGTAGCCACCACTTGGTGGCTTTTTTTATGGGAGTTTGCCGTGCGCGACATACCAGCCAGTATGATTATTGATAGCGTCGACGCCGGAGTAGGCGCGTTTATCGACCTGTTCGAAGCCGACCTGCAACCCTTTGGCGGAGACCTTATCCGGTTTCATTCCGGCACCAATGGATATTACGGAAATGTGATCTGGAAGGGGAATCAGTATCAGGCGTACCCGATAGCAGTGGAAGGATTCGAGTCAAAGAACGAAGGCACATATGCCCGCCCGTCAATGGCGGTGGCGAACGTTACGGGTTTACTGACGGGCATAAACCATGACTTCGACGACATGCTTGGGGTGGTGATCACCCGCCGTCAGGTTCCGGTGAAATACCTGGACGCGGTGAACTTCCCCAATGGCAACCCTGACGCAGATCCGACGCAGGAAGCGGTTTCCCGTTACGTTGTTGAGGAGATGACGGAAGAGACGTTCGAGCAGGTGACCTACACGCTGGCGACACCGATTGACTGCGACAACGCTATCATCCCGGCGCGAACCATCCTTGCCGACGTCTGCCAGTGGCAGTATCGCGGCGTCGGGTGCGGATATGACGGGCCGCCGGTTGCAGATGAGCGCGACAATCCAACCACTGACCCGGCGAAAGATAAGTGCTCTCACCGCCGTAGCGGCTGCCGCTTCCGTTATCCACGACCGGAACCAATGCCAATCAGCAGCTTCCCCGGCTCTCAGAAGGTTTCATGATGCAGGAATTACTCGATTATGCGGCATCGTCGCAGGATGAGGTGTGCGGCTTAATCCTGGATGGCGGGCAGTTGTTCCGCTGTCGGAATGTTCACCCGGAACCTGGAAAGCACTTCCGAATCAGTGATGATGACTGGCTGGCGGCCGAGGAGGCTGGAGAGGTGACTGCGGTATTCCACTCTCACCCAATGAACAGCCCGGTTCTGTCCGGCGCCGACCGTAAATGCCAGGTTGCATCGGGCCTTCCATGGGTGCTGGCCTGTAACGGGAAAATCAGAACGTTCAGGCCGGTGGATTACCTTTTGGGGAGGCGGTTCGAGCACGGAGTGACTGATTGTTACTCGCTATTCCGAGATGCGTATCACCTGTGCGGCATTGACCTCCCTGACTTCGAAAGGACGAATGGCTGGTGGCTGAGAGGGGAGAATCTCTATCTGAACAACATGTCGCGCAATGGCTTCAATCAGGTATCGCCGGGAGAAGCGCTGCCAGGTGACGTAATAATCAGGCAGCCATTCCCCGGTGCCGACCCTTGCCACGCAATGATTCTGCTCGAAGACAATATGGTTCTTCACCACGATTGCTCAGGGCATTTAAGCCGGAGAGAGCAAATGCGCCCGGCATACGTTAAGCAGATGCATTCCATATGGAGACATGAACAGTGCTCATCTTTAAATTTGCAGGGCATTTACGCCGACATTTCCGCAAAGTCGAGCTGAACGTTGATACCCCTGCCCAGGGCATTCGTCTTTTGCTTGCTCAGAATCATGAGTTCAAAAAAGCATTCCTGAACGCCAGAGTAAGAATGCGAGTGGCGGGTGAGGATGTTGAAACGTCTTCGGTGCAGTGGCACATGGATCGGCGCCTGAAGGATGGCTCTGTAGTGCTGTTTGTCCCGGTGGTTGAGGGGGCGGGACTTGAGACCAGTACGATAGTTCTCATTGCCTCACTGGTGCTGTCTGCCGCCTCGGTTGCTTACTCCATCTACATGTCCCGGAACATGAAAAGCAAAACTTCAGCGGAAGCGGCCGAAACAAACACCCTCACGAATAACTCGTTTACCAGTGCAGAAAACAGGGTCGGGCAGGGACATCCCGTGCCGATACTGCTCGGTGAGATGGAGGTCGGCAGCAACGTAATAAGTCTCGGCATCGACACATCTAATAATTCCGACTGGGAAGAATCAATCAGCTAAGGTGGCGCTATGTCTTCAGGTGGCGGTAAAGCATCAACCCCAAAATTACTCGACGATAACCTCAAATCAAAACAATTCTATCGGGTACTTGATCTGATATCTGAGGGGCCAATCGCGGGCCCGGTGGATCAGGAACACCTGTCTTCATTCAAACTGAATAAGACGCCTATCACTGACTCGAACGGTAATGTCAACGTGAACGGCATTAGTGTTGCCTGGCGACCTGGATCGGAGACTCAGGAGCCAATCAACGGCTTCTCTGCAATCGAAGCGACGACCATTGTTAACACTGAGGTCACTTACGACACCCCGCTGGTTAGAACCGTGACAGATCAGGACGTGACCCGCGTTCGTTTTAACATCGGCGTCACCGGGCTCATGGAGCAGGACTCCAAGGGTAACCAGAAAAACACCTCTGTAACGATGGTTATCGAGACCAGAACTGGCTCGTCGGGCTGGGTCATGGAGAAGACGGTGACGATTACAGGGAAAATCTCTGGCGAGTACCTTGAGGCGCACGTCATTGATGCCCCCGACACCAAACCGTTTGATATCCGTGTTCGCCGCATTACGCCTGACAGCAGCAGCGATTTGCTGTCAAACGGGACTGTTTGGAACAGCTACAGCGAGATCACCGACGACAACCTTAGCTATCCGTTCTCTGCTGTTGCCGGCTCAGTCATCGACCGTGACCAGTACACCGACACGCCGAGCCGCACATATCATCTTCGCGGGCTGATCGTTGACGTACCGGATAACTACGATCCAATTGCCAGAACTTACTCCGGCCTGTGGACGGGTGGTTTCAAAAAGTCATGGACTAACAACCCGGCGTGGCTGTTCCGCGAGCTGGCGAAAAACACCCGATTTGGCCTGGCGAAACGCGCCGGATACATCGATGTTGACGATGGCGCACTCTACATTCTGTCGCAATATTGCGATCAGCTTGTAGATGATGGGTATGGCGGCAAAGAGCCACGCATGACGCTCAACGCCTACATCACAGAGCAGGCGAGTGCGCGAGACATTCTCGACAAGATAGCGAGCATGTTCCGTGGCATTGCGCTGTGGGACGGCCTGCGCCTGTCCGTAATGCTGGACGCGCCACAGGATCCGATTGCGACAATCACGAACGCCAACGTTGTGAATGGCGAGTTCAAACGAAGCTCTGTAAAGCGTTCAGAGAAATACAATGCCGTTGTAGTGTCCTGGACTGATCCTGACAACGGCTGGGAGCAGGTGAAAGAGTACGTTTCCGACGATGAGATGATAGCCAAAGGAAACTACAACGAAACCACTCTGGAGGCGTTTGGCTGCACCTCTCGCGGACAGGCATGGCGGGCAGGTAAATGGCTGCTGGAAACAGCAAAGCGTGAAAGCAGCAGGTTGTCTTTCCAGATGGCACGCGATGCTATCCACTTCACACCGGGTGATATCGTTGAGGTCATGGATAATGACTATGCAGGAACTCGCCTCGGGGGGAGGATTGTTTCTCATTCCGGGAAGGTGATAACGGTTGACGCGGTTGATTCCTCGGTAGTAACGAACGGATCCACTATGTCGATTATGGGGAGGGACGGAAAGTTCTCTCGCTATGAGATTGATGGCGTTAACGGAAACAACGTCACACTCAAAAACGAACCTGAATGGGTGAGGGCGGGAACTGTATTTGCCATTTCAACCGCAAGCGTTGCGATTCGCCTTTTCCGGATACTGAGCGTTGCCGAAACGGAAAACAACTCCGTCTACAGCATAACGGCCTCATTGCACGACCCCAACAAACAGGCCATCGTTGACGAGGGTGCAGTGTTTGAAGTTCCCAGCGATACGCTGAACGGCTACCGCGTGCCTAACGTGGAAAACCTGCGAATCCTGAACACAAACACCGAGACCGTCCAGGTTACAGCAACGTGGGAGACGGCAACCACCACTAAAAAGCTGGTGTTTGAGCTGTACATCTACAGTGCTGATGGGAAGCTGGTATCTCAGTACGAAACTGACCAGTTCCGGTATGAGTTTTACGGTCTGGCTGCCGGTAGCTACACGCTCGGCGTTCGTGGGCGCAATGAAAACGGGATGAAAGGCGCCGAAACTCAGGTGAGTCTTATTATAGGCGCGCCAAAGGCTCCTAACTCCGTTCAGTGGATACCCGGACCATTACAGGCCACTCTGGTGCCAGTTATGTCTGTAACGGCAACATCAGATACCTCTTTTGAGTTCTGGTACGCAGGCGAGACTCCGATTCCATTAACCGATGACATTGAGAACAAAACTCAATTCCTCGGAAGGGGGAACCAGTGGACCATTCAAAAGCTCAAGTTTGACCACGTCTATTACGTTTATGTCCGGACACGCAACGCGTTCGGGGTTTCTGATTTTGTTGAGGCTTCAGGAAAACCAACGGATGACTTTAGCGATATCACCGATGCAATCCTGGAGGAAATTAAGGAGAGCGATACCTTTAAAGACCTCATCGAGAGCGCCGTCGAGAGCAGTGAAAAGTTCGCAGAACTGGCTGATGCCATCAAAGATAACGCGGATGGTCTCGCGGCGGTGGTTGGCTCTAACAAGCAGACCGCAGAGGCAATCATCAGTAACGCACTTGCCATTGCTGATGTTGTTGTTCGTCAGACCGCCCAGCAGGACGCCAACTCTGCCACATTCGAGCAACTTCGGGAGGTGATCGCCACTGAGACGGAGGCACGCGTTACCGATGTCACCCGACTGGAGGCAAAGACTGCGGATAATGAAGCCGGTATTACTGATGTTCGCCAGGCGCTGGCCACTGAGACGGAGGCGCGAGCCTCTGAGGTTAGCCAGCTTACCGCAGCAACTAAGGCCGCCTCTGATAAAGCGGACTCAGCAGCTGAAGTCGGCGCGCAGAATACAGCCTCAATAACCGATCTTAGCCAGGTTGTCACAAACCTGGATTCCTCTATGGCGTCCCGGCTGGAGGAGCTGGGGGCTAAAACGGACAAGGCCAGTGGCGGCATTCAGAGCAACTCCATCGCGCTAATCACCAATACGCTTGCGCAGGTTAATCAGCGGATGACACTCAGCGCGCAGTACGGTGACAGTAAGGCCAGCATCGATCGCATTGACAGCGCCATGGCAAGCGACAGGGAGGCCACGTCGAGTTCACTGCTGAGGTTGGAGACGGATGTCAACGGCAACAAAGCATCCATCAACAGCCTGAACCAGACGTTCTCGAATTATCAGCAGGCCACGGCCACGCAGATAAACGGCATCACGGCGACCATCAACGGGCACACTTCAGCAATCAGCACAAACGCCCAGGCGATAGCAAGCGTTAGTGGCGACCTGAAGGCGATGTACAGCATCAAGGTTGCCGTGGACGCGAACGGAAAACAGTATGCCGCCGGAATGGGGATCGGTGTAGAAAACACTCCATCGGGCATGCAGTCGCAGGTGCTGTTCCTGGCGGATCGCTTCGCCGTCATGGCGCAGGCAGGGGGAGCGGTTACACTGCCGTTCGTTATCCAGAACGGGCAGGTGTTTATCCGGGAAACCTTGATTCAGGACGGCACCATCGGCAACGCCAAGATTGGCAACTACATCCAGTCATCAACCTGGGATGGGACAGGGAATGTCGGATGGCATATCAACAAGTCCGGATATGCCGTGTTTAACAACGTGACCGTCCGTGGCTCGATTTACGCCACAACGGGTAACTTTGGCTTCAGCGGGCCGAACAAGGCGACGGTGATAGACAGTAATGGTGTCACTATCAACCTGACCGGAGGCGGCCGTATCGTACTTGGAGAATGGACATAATATGCCAAGAGGACTACTGATTGACCTGAATGACGGCGGAAAGCGCATGGAGATAACGGCGGGCCTTCGGTGCCCGTCTTTTGGAGCCTACTTTGACGGTGGCTACCAGAAAGCCAAGTACGCTGATGTTGCCGGTTATGTTTCCGGGGCGCAGGTGCTGTTTATCCCTCACGCGACGGCTTACCTTGATTCAGGGCTGCTTCATAAAATGAACTCGGCCACCATATCTGGTGGCCGCGTGACGCAGAACTCCACGATGAAGGATGTAAGCATCAGTGAGCGTGAGAGTACGTACACGTTCCCCGGCAGCATCTGGCAGAT
>NZ_JBMKIC010000051.1:0-23587 GCF_049238665.1 Enterobacter cloacae complex sp. IR5450 | reverse complement strand
AAAAAGCTGGGAAAAGAGTACAGTAATATGGTCATGGTGGCATGACCATATTACTGGGGATCCCTCAGCCCTGTGGGAGAGGGCTGAGGTGAGGGCATCAGGCCGCAGTGGGCCTGATGACACGCTTAATTGCGGAACGGATTCGTGCCGCTGCTGGCAGGTGAGGTGCTACGCGCTGCCGCTGGCTGTGCAACCGGGGTGCTGCTGTTAGCGGTGAAATTATCCACGGCGGCATCCTGCTGTGGATTTTCCGGCGCGACGCTGTCAGGCGACGTGGAAACCGGTTTGCCCAGCGTGCTGTTCAGCATTTGCAGATCCTGCTCGTTCAGCGTACCCAGCGCCTGCTTGATGTTCAGCTGGTTGATCAAGTACTGGTAACGCGCACTGGAGAGCTGCTGTTTCGCGTTGTACAGCGTGGTCGTTGCGTCTAACACATCAACGATAGTACGCGTACCGACGGAGTAACCCGCTTCCATCGCGTCCAGAGAGCTTTGCGCAGAGACAACGGCCTGTTTATAGGCGTTGATGCTGCTGATGGACGCGTTCACGTTGTTGAAGGAAGAACGCACGGTCTGGACCACGTTGCGGTGCGCGCTTTCAAGCTGCTCGCTCGCGCCTACGAAGTTGTACTGCGCCTGCTTAACCTGAGAGTTAACCATCCCGCCCTGGTACAGCGGCAGAGAGAAGCTCAGGCCAACTTTGTTCTGGCCCATATTGTTGTCGTCATACTGGGCAGTGTTGGTTTTAGAACCGCTGTAGCTGGTATCCGATACGCCGGTAGAGGCGCTCAGGCTCAGGGTTGGCAGGTGACCATCCTGTGCAAGACGGATCTGCTCGCGCGCCAGGTCCTGGCTCAGGCGTGCCTGCAGCAAGGTCAGGTTGCGGTTTTCCGCCTCTTTCAGCAGGGCGTTAACCGCCTGCGGCTTGTCTGTTTTGAAGCTGTCCACGTTCAGAGAGGCCAGCTCAGGATAGTAGTTACCGGTGACCTGACGCAGTGCTTCCAGCGCGTTGTCGAGGTTGTTACGTGCGGTCACTTCGTTTGCCAGTACGGTGTCGTACTGTGAACGGGCGTTCTGTACGTCAGTGATGGCGACCAGGCCCACGTTGAAGCGCTGGGTGGTTTGATCTAACTGACGATAAATCGCCTGTTTCTGCGCTTCGGTGTAGGAGAGGGCGTCAATCGCGCTCAGTACGTTGAAGTAGGCGGTCGCGGTATTCAGGATCAGCGTCTGCTGATCTGTCTGATAGGTCACATCCTGGATGCCCGCGCTCTTTTCCTGCAAGCTCAGCTCACGCCATTTGGACATGTCGAACAGGGTTTGCGTTAACTGTAAAGAGGCGCTGGTGGCATTCGAGTTGATGCCGTTATTATCGCGAAAACCGTTAGTGTAGGTATAATCTGCACCTAAGCCTAACTGCGGCAGCAGTGGACTACGTGCTTCGTTAATCTTTTCAAACGCAGCATCACGATCGGCCGCTGATTTACGTAAATCAGGGTTGCCCAGACGTGCCTGCTGGTAGACCTGTAACAGGTTCTCTGCCTGGCTCATTGCACTGAAGCCCGTCAGGCTCAGGCCGATAAGGATGGGGAGCAATTTCTTCATTTGCATTCCTTGTTGTGAAGCAGTATTAGCGCTGATCTAATTAAAAATAATTGCCGATTCTAACAGAATCATCCACACCAAAAGGTTGGCGTAACGTGCCATCTGGCGGTATTTTGCTCCAATCTACCATATAGCCATACAAACGGCAGCCAAACAGCCTTGAAATTCACAATTTCATCACCATTGCTACCAGGACTCGACCGATGCAAAAACCAGAAAACGTGCCTGTCACCTTCGCCAAAAACGATGTAGAAATTATTGCACGAGAAACGCTTTATAGCGGTTTTTTTTCAATGGAACTTTACCGTTTCAGGCATCGTCTGTTTAACGGTGAGATGAGCGGTGAAATCAAACGCGAAATTTTTGAGCGCGGGCATGCGGCTGTGTTGCTACCCTATGACCCAGTGCGTGACGAAGTTGTGCTGGTCGAGCAGGTGCGTATTGCGGCTTATGATACCAGCGAAACGCCGTGGTTGCTGGAGATGGTGGCCGGGATGATCGAAGAAGGTGAGTCGGTCGAAGACGTCGCTCGCCGCGAGGCGCTGGAAGAGGCGGGCCTGGTGGTTGGCCGGACGAAGCCGGTGTTGAGCTACCTGGCAAGCCCGGGTGGGACAACGGAACGTTCATCTATTATGGTGGGCGAAGTGGACGCCACGACAGCGGAAGGGATCCATGGTCTGGCAGATGAAAACGAAGATATTCGGGTTCATGTGGTGAGTCGGGAGCTGGCTTACCAGTGGGTAGAAGAGGGGAAAATCGACAACGCAGCGTCTGTCATCGCTCTGCAATGGCTACAGCTGCATTATCAGACATTACGACACGAGTGGAAAAAATGAAGCGTTATACACCTGACTTCCCAGAAATGATGCGCCTGTGCGAAACCAATTTCGCCCAGCTGCGCCGCCTGCTGCCGCGAAACGACGCGCCCGGCGAAACGGTGAGCTATCAGGTGATCAACGCGCAGTATCGGTTAACGATAACAGAATCAACGCGCTACACTACGCTGGTGGAGATTGAGCAAACGGCGCCGAGCATCAGCTACTGGAGCCTGCCGTCGATGACGGTACGTCTTTATCATGACGCGATGGTCGCTGAAGTGTGTTCAAGCCAGCAGATCTTTCGCTTTAAAGCGCGGTATGATTATCCGAATAAAAAGTTGCATCAACGCGACGAAAAGCATCAAATTAACCAGTTTTTAGCCGACTGGCTAAGATATTGTTTAGCACATGGAGCAATGGCGATTCCGGTTTGTTAGCGTCATAAACCTACCTAAGGACACCATTTGGAAAGCCTGTTGAACCTGACTGTTGCTGGTGGGGCGCCAGTCAGGATATTACAAATCACCGACACCCACCTTTTTGCCGAAAAGCATGAGACGCTTCTGGGCGTGAACACCTGGGAGAGTTATCAGGCGGTTCTTGACGCGATCCATGCTGAAAAGCGGCCATGCGATCTGATCGTCGCGACGGGCGATCTGGCGCAGGATCAATCCTCCGCAGCCTATCAGCATTTTGCTGAAGGGATTGCGAGCTTTAGCGTGCCTTGCGTCTGGCTGCCGGGCAATCACGATTTTCAGCCCGCGATGTACAGTTCGCTTCAGGATGCGGGGATTTCACCGGCAAAATGTGTCTTTGCGGGGGACCAGTGGCAAATTCTGCTCCTCGACAGTCAGGTGTTTGGCGTTCCGCACGGTGAGTTGAGCGACTATCAGCTTGACTGGCTGGAGACAAAACTGGCCGCCGAACCGAATCGCAATACGCTGCTGTTACTGCATCATCACCCGCTGCCGGCGGGCTGTAGCTGGCTCGATCAGCACAGCTTACGCAACTCTGCGGCGCTGGACGGCGTGCTGGCGAAATTCCCGCGCGTAAAAAATTTGCTGTGCGGTCATATTCACCAGGAACAGGATCTCGACTGGAACGGTCGACGTCTGCTCGCGACGCCCTCTACCTGCGTGCAGTTTAAGCCGCACTGCGCCAACTTTACGCTGGATACCATCGCACCGGGCTGGCGCTGGCTGGAGCTGCATGCCGATGGCTCGCTGACCACCGAAGTTTGCCGTCTGGCCGGGGCACAATTCCGCCCGGATACCGCTTCGGAAGGCTATTGATGTCGACGCTTCTCTATCTACATGGGTTTAACAGCTCACCGCGATCGGCGAAAGCGACGCAGCTTCGCCAGTGGCTGAGCGCGCATCATCCCCACGTGGAGATGATTATTCCGCAGTTGCCCCCTTATCCGGCGGATGCGGCAGAGATGCTGGAATCGCTAGTGCTGGAACACGGCGGCGAATCGTTTGGCGTTGTCGGGTCGTCGCTCGGCGGCTACTACGCCACCTGGCTGTCGCAGTGCTTTATGTTGCCCGCTGTCGTCGTCAACCCGGCGGTCCGGCCATTTGAGCTGTTAAGGGACTTTCTTGGCGAAAACGAGAACCCCTACACCGGCCAACAATATGTGCTAGAGTCACGCCATATTTACGATCTCAAAGTTATGCAGGTCGACCCGCTTGAAGCGCCCGATCTTATCTGGCTGCTGCAACAGACGGGAGATGAAGTGCTGGATTACCGCCAGGCAGTGGCGTATTACGCATCCTGCCGCCAGACTGTAGAAGAGGGCGGTAACCATGCTTTCACGGGCTTTGAAGATCATTTCACCCAGATTGTCGATTTTCTTGGACTGCACAGCCACTGACAATCAATGCGAATTGCTAGCTTAAATCATGACGCAAACCTATAACGCTGATGCCATTGAGGTACTCACCGGGCTTGAGCCGGTTCGCCGCCGCCCGGGGATGTACACCGATACGACGCGCCCAAACCACCTGGGCCAGGAAGTAATTGATAACAGTGTGGACGAAGCGCTGGCAGGCCATGCCAAACGCGTGGACGTTATCCTGCACGCCGATCAGTCGCTGGAAGTCATCGACGACGGCCGCGGCATGCCGGTAGATATCCACCCGGAAGAGGGTGTTCCCGCCGTTGAGCTGATCCTCTGTCGTCTGCACGCGGGCGGTAAGTTCTCCAACAAAAACTACCAGTTCTCCGGCGGCTTGCACGGCGTGGGGATCTCCGTGGTTAACGCCCTGTCAAAGCGCGTGGAAGTGAACGTCCGTCGCGACGGCCAGGTGTATAACATCGCGTTTGAAAACGGCGAAAAAGTGCAGGATTTGCAGGTCGTCGGGACGTGCGGTAAACGCAACACCGGCACCAGCGTCCACTTCTGGCCTGACGAAAGCTTCTTCGACAGCCCACGCTTTTCTGTTTCCCGCCTGACGCACCTGCTGAAAGCCAAAGCGGTGCTGTGCCCGGGCGTGGAAATCACCTTTAAAGACCACGTTAATAATACCGAACAAACCTGGTGCTACGCCGATGGTCTGAACGACTACCTGTGCGAAGCGGTTAACGGCCTGCCAACCCTGCCGGAAAAACCGTTCGTCGGGAATTTCGAAGGCGATACTGAAGCGGTGGACTGGGCGCTGCTATGGCTGCCGGAAGGCGGCGAGCTGCTGACCGAAAGCTACGTTAACCTGATCCCCACTATGCTCGGCGGGACCCACGTCAACGGCCTGCGTCAGGGGCTGCTGGATGCGATGCGCGAATTCTGCGAATACCGCAACATTCTGCCGCGCGGCGTGAAGCTGTCGGCGGAAGATATCTGGGATCGCTGCGCCTACGTGCTTTCCGTGAAAATGCAGGATCCGCAGTTTGCCGGTCAGACTAAAGAGCGCCTGTCGTCACGCCAGTGTGCGGCGTTCGTCTCCGGCGTGGTGAAAGATGCCTTTACCCTGTGGCTGAACCAGAACGTTCAGGCCGCGGAAATGCTGGCTGAAATGGCGATCTCCAGTGCCCAGCGTCGTCTGCGCGCGGCGAAGAAAGTGGTGCGTAAAAAGCTGACCAGCGGCCCCGCGCTGCCGGGCAAGCTGGCGGACTGTACCGCGCAGGATCTCAACCGCACCGAGCTGTTCCTGGTGGAAGGAGACTCGGCAGGCGGATCGGCCAAGCAGGCGCGGGATCGTGAATATCAGGCGATCATGCCGCTCAAGGGTAAGATCCTCAACACCTGGGAGGTCTCGTCTGATGAAGTGCTGGCCTCGCAGGAAGTACACGACATCTCGGTTGCGATCGGTATCGATCCGGACAGCGACGATCTGAGCCAGTTGCGCTACGGCAAGATCTGCATTCTCGCGGATGCGGACTCCGATGGCCTGCACATCGCCACGCTGCTCTGTGCGCTGTTTGTGAAGCATTTCCGCGCGCTGGTGAAAAACGGTCACGTCCACGTGGCGCTGCCGCCGCTGTACCGAATCGACCTCGGCAAAGAAGTTTACTATGCACTGACGGAAGAAGAGAAAGCGGGCGTGCTGGAACAGCTTAAGCGCAAGAAGGGCAAACCGAACGTTCAGCGCTTTAAGGGGCTGGGTGAGATGAACCCGATGCAGCTGCGTGAAACCACGCTGGATCCGAATACCCGCCGTCTGGTGCAGCTGACCATCAGCGATGAAGATGAACAGCAAACTAACGCCGTGATGGACATGCTGCTGGCCAAGAAACGTTCTGAAGATCGACGTAACTGGCTACAGGAGAAAGGCGACATGGCGGATATAGAGGCCTGATACACGCTGTCTTTTTGCCGGGTGGCGGCTGCGCCTTACCCGGCCTACTTAACCCGTAGGCCCGTGCAAGCGTAGCGCCGCCGGACAAGAAATGCAGCTCATCACGATGAATGGTTTTTCCGGTACTGCAACGGCGTCTCGCCAATCCCCTTTTTAAACGCGCTGATAAACCACGTCACGTCGGAAAATCCCGCCTGTGCGGCAATGTCACGCACGCTCGAATCAGTGTGGAGTAAACACTCGCACGCCTTACGCAACCTTAGCGTGTTCAGGTAGTCGTGAATTTTTTCGCCTGTTTCCGCATGGAATCTTCGCGATACGTAACTGCGCGATTTACCCAGCTCTGCAGCCAGCGCATCCAGACGAAATTTCTCCTGATAATGCTCGTCGAGCCAGATCATGACCTGGCTGGCGATCCCCTGGCTGTTGCCCGGCTCGCCGTCGCGATCGTCGGGCAGCATCGCGAACAGGCCGATCAGCAGGCTGGCGATGCTCTCGCCGTTCATCGGCGGTTTATAGCAGCTAAACAGATGGTCGATATGGTGGTGACAGTGGGCTAAATCGGCGACCCACGCTTCGCCGCCACGGCGTGACAGCCGCTCCAGGCGCTGCCGGGTCTGGAGAAAATCCCGCAGGATCTTCAGCACCGCGTGCTGGTCGAGATGAATAATGGTGCGGCGGTAAATTGCCTCCGCCTGTTCGTCCACCATGACCTTGTGCAGCGTAAAAGGCGGGAAGAAAAACAGTCGTCCGGGGCGCATGGTGTAGTGACGATTATCGACAATCGCCACGTCAAAGCCCTCTTCCACATAGAGGATCTCCAGACACTGATGCCAGTGATGGTAGCGCACCGTATTGGCAAACAGGCGGCTGAACGAGGCCACGGTATCGTTCAGGGCGATCAGTTCCAGAAGGTCGGTTGTCGGCGTGTCGCGCATAGTGCAATAAAACTCAACTTTTTCCTGTCTGATCGTCTTTATAAACCACCTTTTTAAATTTTCTCAACTGGAGGTTTATTCATCGTTCATGCCTGTGACATGGCTAACATTTCTGCACCTTGCGGATTCACTATGCTTTGCCGCAGTTGATTACGAGGGCGAACCTATGTGGGCGGCAAACAAAGAAAAATCAAATTCGTTGTCTTCACGCCAGGAGGTAGTGGCGTCGTTGAATGCACTTTTACAGGCGCTGGACACGCAATTTCCGGCGAACCGTTCACGATTCCCGCTGGGCGACACCTGCGCCCATTACACAGCGGATATTGCGCAGATGGAGGGACTTTCCCGCGCGCTGTGGGGGCTGTTTCCGCTGATGGCGTCCGGCGAAAGCACGCCGTTCAGCGAGAAGTACCTTACTGCCATTAAGCTTGGTACCGACCCGCAAAGCAGCGGTTACTGGGGTGAAACCGGCCCGTACGATCAGCGTCTGGTGGAGATGGCGGCCTACGGTCTGGGGCTCGCTCTGCTGGGAGATAAACTCACCGCGCGCTTTACCGGTCGCGAGGTGATGAACCTGCACGCGTGGCTCAACCAAATCACCGACGCGCAGATGCCGGACAGCAACTGGAACTATTTTGCCATTATGGTTCAGCTAGGCTTTAAGCGCGCCGGCCTGCCGTACGATCAGGACGCCATTGACCACCGCTTTGCGCTGATGGACGCCTACTACCTCGGCGACGGCTGGTATTCCGACGGTCCCGGCCGCCCGAAAGATTACTACATCTCCATGGCTTTCCATTTCTACGGCCTGATTTACGCCACCCTGAGTAACGACGAGGCGAGGGCGAATGTGCTGCGCGAGCGCTCGCGCCTCTTCGCGGAAGACTTTATCTACTGGTCCGCCGCCGATGGCGCCTCGGTGCCGTTTGGCCGCAGCCTGACCTACCGCTTTGCCATGGTTGCCTTCTGGAGCGCGGTGGCCTTTTCTCAGCTGGACGTCTTCACCCCGGGCATCGTGAAAGGCATTGTGCTGCGGCATCTGCGCTGGTGGCAGCAGCAGTCGATTGTCGATCGCGACGGCATTCTCACCCTGGGGTTTGCGTATCCGAACCTGGCGATGTGCGAGGATTACAACTCCCCCGGTTCACCGTACTGGGCGCTGAAAACCTATCTGATCCTGGCGCTGCCGGAAGCACACCCGTTCTGGCAGGCGGAAGAACAACCGCTGCCCGCGCTTGCTGAAAAACATGTGATTCCGCATGCGCAGCAGATCCTGATGCATTCGAAAGATTCGCAGCACGTCGTCATGCTCACCGCCGGTCAGCTGGAACTGAACAACTACGTCAACACCGAAGCGAAATACACCAAATTTGCCTACTCCAGCCGCTTCGGATTCACCCTTGAGCGCGGGCGTTTTGGCCTGAAGCATGCCGCCTGCGATTCCATGCTGCTGCTGGCGGACGGAGATGACTATTTCCGCGGTCGTCGCGAGTGCGAAGAGGTTCGGGTGGATGAAAATTACATTTTCTCGCGCTGGTCGCCGTGGCGCGACGTGCAGATTGCGACCTGGCAGATCCCGTTCGGGGAGTGGCACCTGCGCCTGCACCGTATCAACAGCACGCGCACTCTGCAAACCGTCGAGGGCGGCTTTGCGGTGATGAAAACCGCCCACCAGGTGCGCGAACGCGGTTGTTATCTGTTGGCTGAAAACGGCAGCAGCGTCATTGTCGATCTTTCGCCGATCATTCAGCGCCAGCCAGACAGCATCGTCACGCCGCCGAACAGCAGCATTATGTTTGCGGAGTGCGCCTCCATTCCGCTGTTAAAAGCTGACCTCCCGCAAGGGGAAAGCTGGCTCTGTTGCGCCGTTCTGGCTGGCGGAAGACAGCTCGCTGCGGCGACGCCGCAGCTGAATATAACCCATAGCCGGGTCGTCATTAGCGAACCCGGAAGCGAACGTAAGCTGTCGTTCACATTATAAAAATCTGACCCTACACGTCGGCGAGGATGATATGAAAAGCACATCGACAACCAACAGAACTGAATATTACAAAATCAGTAGCTTTATCTTTCTCTATTTCTTTACCTGGTCTGCCAGTATTGGACTGCTGGCGATCTGGCTTGGCCAGAAAGCCAATCTCAGCGGCTCGGTGATTGGAACCGTTTTTGCGGTGAACGGGATATTCTCCGTAATTCTTAAACCGATCTACGGCTATATTCTCGATAAGATCGGCATGAGCAAATACCTGCTCTATTTTGTGGTGATCATGTCGGCCCTGATGGCGCCGTTCTTTATTTACGTATACCAGCCGCTGTTAATGTCTAATACCCTGCTGGGGATTATTATCGGCGCGCTCTATTTAAGCTTTGCCTGGTACGCGGGCGTGGCGGCGTGTGAATCGTATTCTGACCGCTTTAGCCGCTTAAACGGCATGGAGTTCGGGCAGATCCGTATGTGGGGATCGCTCGGCTGGGCGGTGGCGTCATCCTTCTCCGGCCTGCTGTTCAACCTCTCACCGGCGTATAACTTTATTCTCGGCAGCGTGGCTTCGGTGGTGATGCTGATCGTCCTGCTGAGCCTGAAAGTGAACACTAACTCCATTCACGCGGGCGAGGTGCTGACGAAAGAGAAAATCGCCCCGTCAGACGTTTACGCCCTACTGCGAAACCGCAAATTCTGGGCCTTCTGCCTGTACGTGGCGGGCGTGGCGTGGATGATGTTTATCGCCGAGCAGCAGTTCTCGCGCTATTTCGTCACCTTCTTCGACGATATTCACCAGGGCAACGCGGTATTCGGTTATCTCGGGACCGTGCAGTCGGGCATGGAGTTCGTCATGTATATGGTGATCCCGCTGTTTGTGAACTTTATTGGCGCCAAACGCGGGCTATTAATTGTCGGGCTGGTGGTCGGGGCGCGTCTGATTATTTCCGGCATGTGTGATTCTCACCTGTTAATTTCAGTGCTTAAGCCGCTGTACGGTCTGGAAATTTGTCTCCTGCTGGTGTCGGTATTTAAATATATCGCCGAGCATTTCGACAAGCGCGTCAATGCCACCATGTATTTACTCGGCTATCAGGCGATGCTCTACGTTGGCAACGTGGTGGTCTCTTCCCCTGCCGGCTATATGTATGACCGTATTGGCTTTGAGCACACCTATATCATCATGGGCGCAACGGCGCTGACCTTTACCCTTATTTCTGCTTTTACGTTATCCGCCTGTCAGAGCAAATGGCGCGGGGCTCGTGCGCTGAATGTAGCAGAAACGTCAACACGATAAATTACGCCGTCAAAGAAGGAACCGAAATATGTTAAGTCGTATCAAAGAAGAACGTCTGCCAGTTATCGCTGCGCCCGTTGACTCCCGCACATTCAGCGATGAACTGAATTCGGCGCGCAGCCACGTTCTGGACCTGATTAGCCGTCATTTAACGGAGTTCGGCGACAAATTCCCGGCGGAAACCTGCCAGAAAGGTTTTTATCCGCTGACTGACAACGTGGAGTGGACCACCAGCTTCTGGACCGGGCAGCTGTGGCTGGCGTGGGAGATGAGCGGCGAGGAAAAATTCCGTGCGATGGCGGAAAAACACGTGCGCTCGTTTGGCCTGCGCATCGCCGGGCGCAACGACACCAATACCCACGATTTAGGCTTCCTTTACACGCTCTCCTGCGTAGCCGCGTGGCGGCTGACCGGAAACCGCGAGGCGCGCGGCTTCTCGCTGCTGGCGGCGGAAGCCCTGCTGGAACGCTTCCACGAGAAGGCGAAGATCATCCAGGCGTGGGGCGATCTCTCCGATCCGGAGCAGGCCGGGCGAATGATCATCGACTGCAACATGAACCTGCCGCTGCTCTACTGGGCAACAGAGCAGACGGGCGATCCGCGCTTTGCCGACGCCGCAAAAGCGCACGTCATGCAGGCGGCGACGTATCTCATTCGTGACGATGCCTCCACCTTCCACACCTACTATATGGATGTGGCAACCGGCGCACCGCGCTACGGCAACACCCAGCAGGGCTACGCCGACGACTCCTGCTGGTCGCGCGGGCAGGCTTGGGGCATTTACGGTTTCCTGCTGAGCTATATCTATACCGGCGACGAGACGATGATCGCTCTGTCAAAACGGCTGGCGAACTACTTCCTCAATCGCCTGCCGGAAGACTACGTCTGCCACTGGGATCTGGCGCTGGTGGGCACCGACGCGCTGCGTGACTCTTCCTCGGCGGCAATTGCGGTGTGTGGACTGCTGGAGCTGGTGAAACATCTGCCGGTCACAGATCCGGATCGCGAACGTTACCTCGAATGGGCGAAAGGGATTATGTCCTCGCTGACAAAGCACTATCTGATGGGTAAAGAAGAGAAGGGCAACGGGCTGCTTAAGCACTCTGTGTATCACCTGGCGAGCAATAAAGGCGTGGATGAGTGCGCGAGCTGGGGCGATTACTTCTACGTCGAGGCGCTGGTGCGCTTCACACAGAGCTGGAAGCTGTACTGGTAACGGGCAGCGGTATCACCACCCAAGCACCTCTTTAATGGCGCGCCGGTAGGGCGTATCAAGCTGGGCAGGCACGCGGCAAATATAGTCCCGCGCATGGCTGCGGGTCTGTCCGCTGAGGCCGTCGAGATAAGCGATGGCCTCGTCCACGGCAGGAACCCTGCCTTCCTGCGACGCGCTTCTCGGCGGAAGCCCGGTCCAGATGATCGCTTCAATACCTTTCTCCCTGGCCCATGTTGTCAGGATACCCGTGTCGCGTCCGGTGATTAGCAACGAGCCAATGCCATCGCAGCGATCCTCGGGAATGGCTTCGCGCTCACGCAAAGCGCGGCAGGCCACGCTCAACGTTGTGGCCTCCAGCCATGCCCAAAGCACCGGCACGGCAGGGGCATTCATACAGATGGCGGTCGCCAGTTCACCGCCATCACTGACCCGACAGAACTCGACGGGCAAAGAAGGCCCGTCGGTTTGCCACTCACCGGCTACCGGTAGCGCGCCGCTTTTCCAGATTAACGAGCCCCAGCCAAGACAAGCGATTTTCATGCTGTTCCTCTGCGCGACGTGAACCAATAGCCTCAGACGTTATGCCTTAGGAATACGCAGCGTCTGGCCGGGATAAATTTTATCCGGGCTGGAGAGCATCGGGCGGTTCGCCTCAAAGATCTTGTTGTACTGATTGGCATCGCCGTACACGGTTTTAGAGATGGCGCTCAGGGTATCGCCGGATTTCACCGTATAGTAGGTTGCTTCATCTTTGGCGTCTGTCGCGGTGATATTGTTCTCCACCTCGCTGACGCCCGCGATGTTGCCGACGGCGACCTGGATTTTTTCTTTCTGCTCCTGCGTTAGCCCGTCGCCCGTTACGCTGGCCTTGCCATCGGTGACGTTAACCTGAACTTTATCGGAACCGGGAATGTTGAGTTTCTTGAGGTGCTCGGTGATTTTGTCGCTCTGACCCTTATGATCGGTCAGGTTGTCCCAAAGCTTTTCGCCTGCTTCTTTCACGAAGTTAAAAAGACCCATTCCATCCTCCTGTTAAACATGAAGTCAGAATAAGCATAGCAGTTGAGCGGTAAGGTGATAAAAAAAGCCCGGTGGCGTTAACGCTTACCGGGCCTGCGGGGGAAAGTTGTAGGCCGGGTAAACGTAGTGCCACCCGGCAAATTTCACAGAACTTAAACCCCTTGCTCCAGAATACGGATGTGGGTTTCCAGAACGTCCCCTTTCACCGCGTCGCTCCACGCTTTCATATGCGCGGTCTGCAAATGGGCTTCAAGGTGTGCGACGGTTTCCCACTGCTCCACCATGATGATGGAGTCTGGCGCGGTCGCCTGGAAGCTTGCGCTGGTGGCGGCGTCTACCATCGGCGCGTAGCCGTGGCAGCCTTCTTCTTTCAGTACGGTCGGGATGATCTTCGCGAACTCATCCAGTACTGCCTGGCGGTGATGTTGGCCAGGACGCGTACGGATTTCAGCAATAACGGTAAGCATAATTAACTCCTTCTAATTCCAGGCTACCAGTTAAGCAAAAATTTCCGCGAGATGCTTGCGATATTCTGCGATATAGCGCGGGACGTCCGGCATTTTAATTACGTCGTTGACGATAAAGGTCGGCAGCGGCTCCATTCCCAGGAACTGATTCGCCTTGTGGAACGGCAGATACGCGCCGTCTACGCCCACGCCTTCGAAGAACTGATCGTTCTCGGTGAAGGCTTCCAGCGGCGCGTTCCAGGTCAGGGAGAGCATATATTTTTTGCCCTGAATCAGACCGCCGGAACCGTATTTTTTAGACGCATCTGAACGGGTGCGGCCGTCGCTGGCATACAGCGAACCGTGACCTTCGGTAAACACATCGTCCATGTATTTTTTCACGGTCCACGGTGCGCCCATCCACCAGCCCGGCATCTGCCAGATCACCACGTCGGCCCACAGGAAGTTCTGCACTTCGGCCTTCACGTCATAATCGCTGTCCGCGCGCACGACCTTAACATCATGTCCGGCGTCGCGCAGGAAACCATCCGCGACCTCGGTCAGGGTGTCATTGAGCTGGCCTTTAGAGTGCGCAAATTCTTTCGCGCCGTTGATAATCATAATGTTGCTCATTATTTGTCCTCGATGATGAGAGTATGCCGGGTATTCTACGCGCGAGGACGGAGCGGAAAAATAAGCAAAATGTGCAAAGTCTTTTGCGCTCAGCGCAATAATCTTACCAGCTGACGGTCACTGCAAAGCCCCCTTCCGGCGCATTGCCCAGCGAGACGCGCATCCCGTGCAACGCCGCGATACGCTTGACGATAGACAACCCCAGACCGCTGCCGGTGGCGTCCTGGCCCGGTGGACGATAAAAGCGCTCGCCGAGACGCGTCAGCGCATCGGTTGAAATGCCCGGGCCGTTGTCGCGCACGGTAAAGCTTTGGGTGTTCAGCGTCACGTCCACCACGCTGCCGCGCGGGCTGTAACGAACGGCGTTGTCCAGCAGGTTACGCGCCAGCAGGCTCAGCAGTAGCGGCTGTCCGTGACGCATCACCTCGGGCGCATTAACGTTGAGCCGAACATCAATGCCCGCCTGCTGCGCCGGATGCCAGATATCCAGCACCGCGGATTGCAGCAAATCAGCCATCATCACGGGTTCGACGTCATCAAGATTATCCAGTGAATCCAGGCGCGACAGGGTGAGAAGCTGGTCCACCAGCCGGGAGGCGCGGTCGATGCCTGCATGCAATTGCCCCAGCGCTTTAGACTGCGCCCCGGGATCGTCAAGGGAAAGCTGCGCCACGTCGGTTTGCACCTTCAGCGCGGCCAGCGGGCTGCGTAACTCATGGGCGGCATCCGAGGTGAAGCGACGCTCGCGGGCCATCATCTCCTGCGTACGGGCGAAAAGATGGTTAAGCGCATCAAGCAGGGGGCGAACCTCCGTCGGCACGCCGTGGGTGGGCAGCGTATCGGTCGCATCCGGGGAGCGCGAGCGCAGGGTCTGCGCCAGCTTTTTCAGCGGTTTCAGTTCCCGGCTCAGCAGAACAATCAGCAACAGCAGCATTACGGGCAGCGCCACCAGCCACGGCGTCAGCTGCGAGCTGACCACGTCCAGCGCCATATCCTGTCGGTACTCCCACTCCTGGCCAACCACCACGCGGTATTTCCCGTCCGGAGAAGTCAGCCACAGGAAACGCCATTCGTCGTTGTCATCCTGCAACCGACCGTCATCAAACCCGTCCCGGCGGTAGAGGTAAGGTATGTCGCGCCCGTTTTCGCCGTCGTTAAGCACCATGCTGCCGTCGGCGGTGAAGATTGCGAAGGCCAGCGCATCGTCGTCAAGATGGCCGTGTTTGGCTTTTTTCGGCACCTCGCGCATGCGTTCCGGGGCGCGAAGTTCGTCCACGTCCATCGTCAGCAGCCGTTTGGCAAACAGCATCTGCTGGGTATCGAACAGCTTATCGAGCTTGTCGGTCGTCTGGTGCCAGGCCACCACGCTTGCGGCAAACCAGGCCGCCAGGGACAGCAGCAAAAAGAGGAGCGTCAGGCGCAGCTTCAGGCTCAGGCGTTGGGTCAGTTTCATGCGTCACCCAGGGTATAACCGATGCCGTGCACGGTGCGGATAAAGTCGCTGCCGAGCTTGCGGCGTAAATGATGAACGTGGACTTCGACAGCGTTGCTGGAGACGTCATCATCCCAGTTGTAGAGCTTCTCCTCGATGGCCTTGCGCGGCAGCACGCGGCCCGCGTTGCGCATCAGCAGTTCCAGCAGGGCGAACTCTTTGGGTTTGAGCACCAGCGTTTCGCCCTCCAGCGTGGCGACAAGGCTTGCCGGATCGAGCGTGACCTTGCCGTGACGCAGCTCGCTGCGCGCCTGCCCGTGGCTGCGGCGTACCAGCGCTTCCAGACGGGCCGCCACTTCAATTAGCGCGAACGGCTTACACAGGTAATCATCCGCCCCCAGGCGTAACCCTTCGACGCGCTGATTCAGCGCATCCCGCGCGGTCAGGATCAGCACCGGTTCGCTCTTTCCGCTTTCGCGCCAGGCGCGCAGGATCTCAAGCCCGTCGATTTCCGGCAGCGTCAGATCAAGCACCACGGCATCATACGGCGCGGTGTACAGGGCCGCCTGCCCGGTTTTCCCGTCGGTAAACCAGTCCACGTTAAAGCCCATTTTGCTTAAGCCCGCTTTGATGCCGTCGCCAATGAGCTTGTCGTCTTCTACCAGTAAAATGCGCATATTTCCTCCTTGATGCCGTCAGTAAACCTTCTGCAAGCGCCTGCTGTACAGTAAAAATAAATAAATTTTCCCCTTAAGAAGTTGTTAAGGTTTACCCTGTTTAATGGATTGTGAAACGACATTAAAGGGAGAGATAAAGATGAAAAAATTCGCTGCAATTGCTGCCATCATGATGATGACCACGGCCCCTGTCTTCGCTGCACAGGGTGGCTTCTCTGGCCCATCTGCGACACAGAATCAGACGCAAACCCAGCAGGGTGGCTTTGTCGATAACAACGCCAACCTCACCACCGCGGCTAAAGTGAAAGACCTGAAGGACGATGCTTGGGTGAAGCTGCGCGGGAACATTACCGAGCGCCTGTCCGATGACCGTTACACCTTCCGCGATGAAAGCGGCACGGTGGTGGTGGAGATCGACCACAAGCGCTGGAACGGCGTGACGGTGACGCCGCAGGATAAAGTCGAACTCCAGGGTAAAATCGATAAAGACTGGAACGAGTTTGAAATCGACGTGAAGCAGGTTATCAAGCTGAACAAATAACCCGGAAAGGGCCGCATGAGCGGCCCTTTTTCTTTGTGACTCAACTCGCCAGATGAGGTAGTATCTGCGGCAATATTGCCTGAAACCCATCGGTTTCTGAGTTGAGGAATCACACGTAATGAGCGATATGGCAGAGCGCCTCGCGCTACATGAATTCACGGAAAATGCCTACCTGAACTACTCCATGTACGTCATCATGGACAGGGCGTTGCCGTTTATCGGGGATGGCCTGAAGCCCGTTCAGCGCCGCATCGTCTATGCGATGTCCGAACTGGGGCTGAACGCTACCGCCAAGTTCAAGAAATCCGCCCGTACCGTCGGCGACGTGCTGGGTAAATACCATCCGCACGGCGACAGCGCCTGCTATGAAGCGATGGTGCTGATGGCCCAGCCGTTCTCTTATCGCTATCCGTTGGTGGATGGCCAGGGGAACTGGGGGGCGCCGGACGATCCGAAATCCTTCGCGGCAATGCGTTATACCGAATCTCGCCTGTCTAAATATGCCGAAGTGCTGTTGGGCGAGCTGGGGCAGGGCACGGTCGACTGGGTGCCAAACTTCGACGGTACGATGCAGGAGCCGAAAATGCTGCCTGCGCGTCTGCCGAACATCCTGCTAAACGGCACGACCGGTATCGCCGTGGGCATGGCGACGGACATTCCGCCGCACAACCTGCGTGAAGTGGCAAAAGCGGCCATCACCCTGATTGAGCAGCCAAAAACCTCGCTGGACGATCTGCTGGATATCGTGCAGGGGCCGGACTATCCGACCGAAGCCGAGATCATCACCTCGCGTGCGGAAATCCGCAAAATCTACCAGAACGGTCGCGGCTCCGTGCGCATGCGCGCGGTGTGGAATAAAGAGGATGGTGCCGTGGTGATCACCGCGCTGCCGCACCAGGTGTCGGGTGCCAAAGTGCTGGAACAGATCGCCACCCAGATGCGCAATAAAAAGCTGCCGATGGTGGACGACCTGCGCGACGAATCGGACCACGAAAACCCGACCCGTCTGGTGATCGTGCCGCGCTCTAACCGCGTGGACATGGAGCAGGTGATGAACCACCTGTTCGCCACTACCGATCTGGAAAAAAGCTACCGCATCAACCTGAACATGATTGGTCTGGACGGTCGTCCGGCGGTGAAAAACCTGCTGGAGATCCTCACCGAATGGCTGGCCTTCCGCCGCGATACGGTGCGCCGCCGTCTGAACCATCGCCTGGAAAAAGTGCTTAAGCGCCTGCATATCCTCGAAGGTTTGCTGGTGGCGTTCCTCAACATTGACGAAGTGATCGAGATCATTCGTACCGAGGACGAACCTAAGCCTGCCCTGATGTCGCGCTTTGGCATCAGCGAAACCCAGGCCGAAGCGATCCTCGAACTGAAATTGCGCCATCTCGCCAGACTGGAAGAGATGAAGATCCGCGGCGAGCAGAACGAACTGGAAAAAGAGCGCGATCAGCTTCAGGCGATTCTGGCGTCCGAGCGCAAGATGAACACTCTGCTGAAGAAAGAGTTGCAGGCCGATGCCGACGCCTTTGGCGACGACCGTCGTTCTCCGCTGCACGAGCGCGAAGAGGCGAAGGCGATGAACGAGCACGACATGCTGCCGTCCGAGCCGGTAACCATCGTGCTTTCCCAGAGCGGCTGGGTGCGTAGCGCCAAAGGCCACGATATCGACGCGCCGGGTCTGAGCTACAAATCCGGTGACAGCTTCAAGGCGGCGGTGAAGGGCAAGAGTAACCAGCCGGTGGCGTTTATCGACTCCACGGGCCGCAGCTACGCCATTGACCCGATCACGCTGCCGTCTGCGCGCGGCCAGGGCGAACCGCTCACCGGTAAGCTGACGCTGCCGCCGGGTGCCACGGTTGAGCATATGCTGATGGAAGCCGACGATCAAAAACTGCTGATGGCGTCTGATGCGGGCTACGGCTTTATCTGTACCTTCAACGATCTGGTGTCGCGTAACCGTGCCGGTAAAGCGCTGATTAGCCTGCCGGATAACGCACACGTCATGCCGCCGCTGATCATCGAGAACGAAAGCGACATGCTGCTGGCGATCACCGCTGCCGGACGTATGCTGATGTTCCCGGTCAGCGATTTGCCGGAGCTGTCGAAAGGCAAGGGCAACAAGATCATCAGTATCCCGTCAGCGGAAGCGGCAAAAGGCGAAGATAGCCTCGCGCATCTCTTCCTGCTGCCGCCGCAGAGCACGCTGACCATTCATGTCGGCAAGCGTAAAATCAAACTGCGTCCGGAAGAGTTGCAGAAGGTGGTGGGTGAGCGCGGACGTCGCGGCTCACTGATGCGCGGCCTCCAGCGAATCGACCGCGTGGAGATTGACTCGCCGGCGCGCAGCAAAGCGGACGACAGCGAAGAGTAACCTGTTTCATCCCCCTCTTTCCGGAGGGGGTATTACCATAAAATTTCCCGTAAAAACGTTGTTAATTCGTGCGTTGCGATTAACAATACGCGCTCGTAATAAAGTCCTTACCTGGCCACAGGTGAAGTATAATTGTCAGCTGTCAGGGCTTCAGAGGTCGCTATGCTATACATTGTTCGTCTCATTCTTACCGTTATTTATTGCATTCTGGTCTGTATTTTCGGATCGATTTATTGCCTGTTCAGCCCGCGTAACCCAAAGCATGTCGCGACGTTTGGCCACATGTTTGGTCGTCTTGCGCCGCTGTTTGGCCTGAAGGTTGAAAAGCGTCTGCCTGAAGGGGCGGAGAATTTCGGTAACGCCATCTATATCGCTAACCATCAGAACAACTACGATATGGTGACGGCCTCAAATATTGTTCTTCCGCCGACCGTAACCGTGGGCAAAAAAAGCCTGCTGTGGATCCCCTTTTTCGGCCAGCTGTACTGGCTCACCGGTAACTTGCTGATTGACCGCAACAACCGCGCCAAAGCGCATGGCACCATTGCGGAAGTGGTGGATCAGTTTAAAAAGCGCCGGATTTCCATCTGGATGTTCCCGGAAGGGACGCGCAGCCGTGGTCGCGGCCTGCTGCCGTTCAAGACCGGCGCGTTTCATGCTGCAATTGCGGCTGGCGTTCCAATTATTCCCGTGTGTGTTTCCAATACATCGAATAAGATTAATCTTAACCGTCTGAATAACGGACTGGTCATTGTCGAAATGCTGCCGCCGGTAGATACCTCTAAATACGGTAAAGACCAGGTGCGCGAGCTGGCCACGCACTGCCGCGAGCTGATGGCTCAGCATATTGCGCAGCTCGATAAAGAAGTTGCAGAGCGAGAAGCCGCCGGTAAGATTTAACCCGGTGTCGTGTAAGGGAAAACGAATTCCCGCGTTGTTAGTCGTTTCAGATGGAGCTTATATGTCACTCAGTCGGCGTCAGTTTATTCAGGCTTCGGGTATCGCCCTTTGTGCGGGTGCGATGCCGCGGACAGCCAGCGCCGCCGGGCAGCAACAGCCGCTGCCTATTCCGCCGTTGATTGAATCCCGTCGCGGGCAGCCGCTATTCCTCACGCTTCAGCGTAGCCACTGGTCCTTTACCCAGGGAACGCGCGCGCAGGTATGGGGCATTAACGGACGCTACCTCGGGCCGACCATTCGCGTGTGGAATGGCGATGACGTTAAGCTCATCTACAGTAACCGTACGACGGAAAATGTCGCGATGACCGTCAGTGGTTTGCAGGTGCCGGGGCCGCTGATTGGCGGCGCGGCACGCATGATGTCGCCGAATGCCGACTGGGCGCCCGTCCTCCCGATTCGTCAGAGCGCGGCGACATTGTGGTATCACGCCAATACCCCGAACCGCACCGCCCAGCAGGTCTACAACGGCCTGGCCGGAATGTGGCTGATTGAAGATGAGGTCAGTAAAACGCTGCCGATCCCGAATCACTACGGCGTCGATGATTTCCCGATCATTATTCAGGATAAGCGACTGGATAACTTTGGTACCCCGGAGTACAGCGAGCCGGGCAGCGGTGGCTTTGTGGGCGATACGCTGCTGGTTAACGGCGCGCAAAGCCCGTATGTCGAAGTGTCTCGTGGCTGGGTGCGCCTGCGTCTGCTGAATGCCTCTAACTCGCGCCGCTACCAGTTGCAGATGAGCGACGGCCGCGCGCTGCACGTGATTTCAGGCGATCAGGGGTTATTACCTGCGCCGGTGTCAGTGAAGCAGCTGGCGCTGGCGCCAGGCGAACGTCGTGAAATCCTCGTGGATATGACCAACGGGGATGAAGTGTCCGTGACCTGCGGCGAAGCGGCAAGCATTGTTGACCGTATTCGCGGCTTCTTTGAACCGTCGAGCGTGCTGGTCTCCACGCTGGTGCTGACGCTGCGCCCGACCGGCCTGTTGCCGCTGGTGACCGACAGCCTGCCGATGCGCCTGCTGCCGCAGGAAATTGTGACCGGCCCGGCAGTACGCAGTCGCGATATCAGCCTTGGCGACGATCCGGGCATCAACGGCGCGCTGTGGGACGTAAACCGTATTGATATCACCGCCCAGCAGGGAACCTGGGAGCGCTGGACCGTCCGCTCGGAGATGCCGCAGTCGTTCCATATTGAAGGGGTGTCATTCCTGATCCGCAACGTCAACGGGGCGATGCCGTTCCCGGAAGACAGGGGCTGGAAAGATACCGTCTGGGTGGATGGCCAGGTCGAACTGCTCGTCTACTACGGTCAGCCTTCCTGGCCGCACTTCCCGTTCCTGTTCCACAGCCAGACCCTGGAGATGATGGACAGGGGATCGGTAGGGCAGATGCTGGTGAATCCGGCACCGTAAAACACTTTCTCCCTCTCCCTGTGGGAGAGGGTTGGGGTAAGGGCAACAGCCCGCACAATACCCCTTCATTTCCCCCGGTAAACCAGCGTATAATCCCGCTCCTTTTGTCTATTTTTTCTTCGGAAGCATTATGAGCGCTATTTCCCTGATCCAGCCGGATCGCGACCTCTTCTCCTGGCCCCAGTACTGGGCAGCCTGCTTTGGACCGGCGCCGTTCCTGCCGATGTCCCGGGAAGAGATGGATCAACTGGGCTGGGACAGCTGCGATATCATTCTGGTGACGGGCGATGCGTATGTCGATCACCCGAGCTTTGGCATGGCGATCTGCGGCCGTATGCTTGAAGCCCAGGGCTTCCGCGTGGGGATCATCTCCCAGCCTGACTGGAACAGCAAAGACGACTTTATGCGTCTGGGCAAGCCTAACCTGTTCTTCGGCGTGACCGCGGGCAACATGGACTCGATGATCAACCGCTATACCGCCGACCGTAAGCTGCGCCATGACGACGCTTATACGGCTGACAACGTGGCGGGTAAACGTCCCGACCGCGCGACCCTCGTCTACACCCAGCGATGCAAAGAAGCATGGAAAGACGTGCCGGTGATCCTGGGCGGCATCGAAGCGAGCCTGCGCCGTACCGCACACTATGACTACTGGTCCGACACCGTGCGCCGTTCGGTGCTGGTGGATTCGAAAGCCGACATGCTGATCTTCGGTAACGGTGAGCGTCCGCTGGTAGAGGTGGCACACCGTCTGGCGCAGGGCGAAGCGGTCAGCGAGATCCGCGACGTGCGCAACACCGCGATCATGGTGAAAGAGGCGCTGCCGGGCTGGAGCGGGGTGGATTCCCGCATTATCGATATGCCGGGCAAAATCGATCCTATCCCGCATCCGTACGGTGACGATTTGCCGTGCGCGGATAACAAACCGGTTGAGCCGAAAAAAGCGGAAGCAAAGGCCGTGGTGGTGCAGCCGCCGCGTCCGAAGCCGTGGGAAAAAACCTATGTGCTGCTGCCGTCCTACGAAAAAGTAAAAAGCGATAAAGTACTCTACGCCCACGCGTCGCGCATCTTACACCATGAAACCAACCCCGGCTGCGCGCGAGCGCTGATGCAAAAGCACGGCGAGCGCTATATCTGGGTTAACCCGCCGGCGATCCCGCTCTCTACCGAAGAGATGGACAGCGTGTTTGCTCTGCCGTACAAGCGTGTACCGCATCCGTCATATGGCAGCAGCCGCATTCCGGCGTACGAGATGATTCGTTTCTCGATCAACATCATGCGCGGCTGCTTCGGCGGGTGCTCCTTCTGTTCGATCACCGAACACGAAGGCCGTATTATTCAGAGCCGTTCCGAAGAGTCGATTGTTAACGAGATCGAAGCCATTCGCGACACGGTGCCGGGCTTTACCGGTGTGATCTCCGATCTGGGTGGTCCAACGGCCAACATGTACATGCTGCGCTGTAAATCGCCGCGCGCCGAGCAGACCTGCCGTCGTCTCTCCTGCGTCTATCCGAGCATTTGCGAGCATATGGACACCAACCACGAGCCGACGATCAACCTTTACCGTCGCGCCCGTGACCTGAAAGGCATCAAGAAGATCCTGATCGCCTCCGGCGTGCGTTACGACATTGCGGTAGAAGATCCGCGCTACATTAAAGAGCTGGCGACGCACCACGTTGGCGGTTATCTGAAGATCGCCCCGGAGCACACCGAAGAAGGTCCGCTGTCCAAAATGATGAAGCCGGGCATGGGCAGCTATGACCGCTTTAAACAGCTGTTTGATACCTATTCAAAACAGGCGGGGAAAGAGCAGTATCTGATCCCATACTTCATCTCCGCACACCCCGGCACCCGTGATGAAGACATGGTGAACCTGGCGCTGTGGCTGAAGCAGCGTCGATTCCGTCTGGATCAGGTGCAGAACTTCTACCCGTCGCCGCTCGCCAACTCGACGACCATGTATTACACCGGCAAAAACCCGCTGAGTAAGATTGGTTATAAGAGCGAAGACGTGGTGGTGCCGAAAGGGGATAAACAGCGCCGTCTGCATAAAGCGCTGCTGCGCTATCACGATCCGAAAAACTGGCCGCTGATCCGCCAGGCGCTGGAAGAGATGGGGAAAAAGCACCTGATCGGCTCGCGTCGTGATTGCCTGGTGCCTGCGCCAACGCTGGAAGAGATGCGCGAAGCGCGCCGCCAGAACCGCAACACGCGCCCGGCGCTGACCAAACATACCCCGATTGCGCATCAGCGTTCGAATGGTGTTGCGGGAACGAAGAAGAACGTAAAACGTAAGACCGGTTAAACCTGTAACAATACCCGGTGGCGCTGCGCTTACCGGGTCTACAGGTCTAACCCTCTCCCCCCGGGGCTGAGGGTTCCCCAGAAAAATGAAAAGCACGATGAAGTGTGATCTACTGGTTGCGCTAACAAATCAGA
>NZ_JBMKIC010000050.1:0-23728 GCF_049238665.1 Enterobacter cloacae complex sp. IR5450 | reverse complement strand
TAGTTCTCCGAATGAAAGCCTGTCCTCAGCATAGTACCGGGAAGGAGGGAGTGACCATCTCATTAAATAAAGCACGCTAAGCCCTTACTTACCCAGATGTTTGACTGTTCGTGGCACTTTCACCATGGCAATTGCCCAACCCTTGCAAAATGCCGCACGCCTCTACAGATCGAGAGCCAGAACACTTCTCGCGCAAATCAACCAAGTGCCGTTTTAACTGCAACAGCGCGGACACACGCATTTCCACCTGTTGAATATGGGCCTCCAGCAGCGTGATGACCTCCCCACAGTCCTGCATCGGGTTGTCTCGCAGACCCAGCAATGCGCGAATCTCGCTCAACGTCATGTCGAGCGAACGGCAATGACGGATGAATTGCAAGCGCTCAATGTGCGCCTCACCGTACAACCGAAAGTTGCCACCGCTTCGCGCTGGCTTTGGCAGTAGCCCTTCCTTCTCGTAGTAGCGGATGGTCACGACCTCGCACCCAGAGCGCTTGGCGAGGTCGCCAATTCTGATTTCCATGCATCAATCTCCAATTATCACTTGACTCTATAGTGACTATAGAGATTTTAATGGAGGCTGAATAGAAGATTTTCAGGAGTTACTCATGAGCGAATGCGCTTCAAAGGGGTGTGGCTGCACGACTGAGCCGATCATCCAACCCACGGCACCGGCCCCGCTGGCAACCGGATCGGCTCAAGCGGTGTACCGCATCGAGAACATGGATTGCCCGACCGAAGAGGCGCTGATCCGAAGCAAACTGGCCGGTCTGGCGGGGGTGGCGGGTCTTGAATTCAACCTGATGCAACGTACCTTGACCGTGCGACACGAATTGCCTTCGTTGTCTCCCGTCGAGCAGGCGCTGAAGGCCATCGGCATGCAAGCTGTGCGCATGGATCAGGCGTCGGCCGAGCAGACGACCAAGCTGTCCATTGCCAAGATGGATTGCCCGACCGAAGAGACGTTGATCCGCAACAAGCTCGGCACCGTGGCCGGTGTTGCTGATCTCGATTTCAACCTGATGCAGCGCACGCTGTCGGTACGCCATGCGAACCAGGTTCTGCCAGACGTGCTCGTGGCACTGCAAGCGCTTGGATTCGAGGCGCAGGTCGTGGACACGGCAGAGGTCGCATCTCCATCCGCCGCCCCTGTGACCACGCCGACCAACTGGTGGCCGCTGGGCATCTCCTTGGTCACTGCATCGGCGGCCGAGGCGGTCTACTGGCTCCACAACGGCAATCACTGGTCGGTTGTCGTTCTGGCGCTTGTCGCGGTCTTCACGGGTGGCCTCTCCACCTACAAGAAGGGGTGGATCGCGCTCAAGAACCGTAATCTCAACATGAACGCCCTCATGTCGATTGCGGTCACGGGTGCCATGTTGATCGGCCACTGGCCCGAAGCGGCAATGGTGATGGTACTGTTCGCGCTGGCCGAGGTAATCGAAGCCAAATCGCTGGATCGCGCTCGTAACGCTATCCGTGGCCTGCTCGACCTGACCCCGGAACAGGCCACGGTACAGCAGGCTGACGGCACATGGCGCGAGGTGGGCGCCAAGCAAATCACCATCGGCGCCCGCGTCCGGGTCAAACCAGGTGAGCGCATCGCCCTTGATGGTGAGGTGCTGGAAGGCCGCTCTGCCGTCAACCAAGCCCCGATCACGGGTGAAAGCCTCCCGGTCGAAAAATCCCCCGGTGATTCGGTGTTCGCTGGCACGATCAACGAATCCGGCTCGTTCGAGTACCGCGTCACCGCCTTGGCCAACAACTCCACTTTGGCCCGGATCATTCACGCGGTAGAGGCTGCGCAAGGTAGTCGTGCGCCGACTCAGCGTTTTGTCGATCAGTTCGCCCGCTGGTACACCCCCGTTGTATTCGGCGTTGCCATCGCCGTCGCGTTGTTGCCGCCGCTGTTCATGGGTGCGGCATGGCTCGACTGGATCTACCGTGCATTGGTTCTGCTGGTGGTCGCCTGCCCGTGCGCACTGGTGATCTCTACACCGGTCAGCATCGTCAGCGGCCTGGCCGCCGCCGCCCGCCACGGCATTCTCATCAAAGGTGGCGTCTATCTGGAAGAAGGCCGCAAGCTGCGCTGGCTGGCTCTGGACAAGACCGGCACGATCACGCACGGCAAGCCCGCACAGACCGACTTTGTCACATGGGGCAATGCACTCGCCTCGGACAGCCGCAGCATCGCTGCCAGTCTGGCGGCCCGCTCGGACCATCCTGTATCCAAGGCGGTGGCACAGGCCGCGCAGACGGACGGGGTTGCCTTGCTCGACGTGGCCGAATTCAACGCGCTGCCCGGTCGGGGTGTGCAAGGCCAAATCAACGGTGCGACCTACCATCTGGGCAACCACCGGATGCTCGAAGAGCTGGGGCAGTGCACACCAGAGCTGGAGCAGCGCATCGCTGCGCTGGAAACCGCTGGCAAGACCGTCGTGATGCTGGTGGGCGCAAAAGGGGTACATGGCTTATTCGCCGTTGCGGACACCATCAAGGACAGCAGCAAGAGAGCCATCGCCGAGCTGCATGCTCTGGGCATCAACACCGTGATGTTGACCGGCGATAACCCCCACACGGCACAGGCCATCGCCGCACAAGCCGGCATTGACCGCGCGCAAGGCAACCAACTGCCCGACGACAAACTGCGCGAAGTGGAGCAATTGTCCAGAAACGGCAAGGTTGGCATGGTCGGTGATGGCATCAACGACGCACCGGCCTTGGCGCGTGCGGACATTGGCTTTGCAATGGGAGCGGCGGGCACAGATACCGCTATTGAAACCGCCGACGTGGCCCTGATGGACGATGACCTGCGCAAGATTCCGACCTTCGTGCGCCTGTCGCGTGCGACAGCACAGGTGCTGATGCAAAACATTGTGCTGGCCCTTGGCATCAAGGCGGTATTTTTGGTGCTCACCTTCACGGGTCACGCGACCATGTGGATGGCTGTGTTCGCCGATATGGGTGCCAGCTTGCTTGTTGTCGGCAACGGCTTGAGGTTGTTGCGCCGATGAGCTGGAAACTCTTTCTCTATGACTGGGGTGGCCTGAACATCGCGTTGTTTCAAGCCATCAACACAGGCACGCCCGCCACGCTGAAACCACTGGCATGGTTCTTTGGCCTCGTGGGAAGTTACTGGACAGCGCCGCTGATGCTGTTGGGTCTGTGGTGGTGGTCGAAATCGGCTACAAACCCGGCGCGTGGTACGGCCGTTCGGCATCGCCTTATTGGTTTTAGCGCGGCCTTCTTGCTGGCGTTATTGGTCGCCACCGCCTTGAAGCTATGGTTCGACTTTCCACGCCCGCCTGCCGTCCTTGGCGACCTGGCGCGCGTCATCGGGGACAAAGAGCTTCACTACAGCCTGCCCAGCGGGCATGCCACCTATGCCGCGATGGTGGTCGGTGCGCTCTGGCCTTTGATGGGCCGCCGTGGTCGTCTCAGTTTAATGCTGTACGCCACATTGGTCGGCTGGTCGCGCATCGCGGCCGGAATGCACTTTCCGGCCGATGTGTTGGCGGGGTGGACGCTGGGATGGAGCTGCACGGCACTCGCCGGGTGGTTGCTGCCGTTGGCCGCCCCTGTGTGGCAATCGGCCCGCCGCACATCGGCTTGGGTCTGGTTCACCGTGGCCGCCAGTGCTGTCATGACCGATCAGCTCACGAAGTTCGCCATCATCCGCACGTTTGCCTACGGTGAGCAAGTCGAAATCACCCCGTTTTTCAACCTCGTTCATGTCCTGAATCCGGGTGCGGCATTCAGCTTTTTGGCGAACGCTGGTGGCTGGCAACGTTACTTTTTCATCACGCTGGGTCTGGCTGTTTCTGCTTGGCTGGGGCGCATGCTGTGCCAGCAACGGCCACGTCTCGAAGCGATGGGCTACAGCCTGATCCTCGGCGGTGCGCTGGGCAATGTCGCGGATCGTGTGCTGCGTGGACAGGTTGTTGATTTCCTTGACTTCCATTGGCGACTTGCGCACTGGCCCGCCTTCAACCTCGCTGATGTGGCGATAACTATCGGAGCGCTCTGCCTGTTCTTGACGGTTGTACCGAAAAGCAGTAAAGGCACAGAGGCCGAGGTGTCCGGTTAAGCTATGCCTCAATCTGACGGCTGCGAACCGCCAGGGACAGGCGCAATGTCAGATTCTGTCGCGGCCTTGGCGCGTGCCTGGAAGCGTTCATAGCAATCCAGCCCGCAGAAATGTTCGACGTATTCCGCGCCTTCCGGGGTGAAGGCGGCATCGAGCGGAATTTCTTTGCAGCATACGCAGCAGGTGGTGCAACTGGCAGTGTTCGGGGCGTTTGCGTTCATGGTGGTACTCCTCCAGATTGGTAGCGAAGCTCAAAGCTGCCCACTCTCGGCTGGCTGGGAAGCGGTCATGATCTTCCCTTGAAGGCCCGCAGCAGCCGCGTCACAGACAGGACAAACAAGCCGGTCAGCGTGAGGGCTGCAATACCCCAGTGCTCCCCGATGAACGCGCCGGCCGTCGTGCCGGCTAGCACAATGGCGAGAATCGGCAAATGGCAGGGACAGGTGAGCACGGCCAGCGCGCCCCACAAGTAGCCGGTGATCGGTTTGTGCGTCTCAGACGGCAAGTGCTCTGGGCTGTTCATGGCAGACTCTCCGCGTGCTGTGCCGGTTCGGTTGGCATGGCGGCCAGTTGCATTTCGAGGCTGGCCAGGGCCTCGCGCCGACGCTCGACGAGTTGCCGCAACACGGCAAGCTGCGCAGACGCACCGTCACCGTCCGCAGCATCCAGCGCCCGGCACAGCCGCGCCAGTGCGTCCAGGCCGATACCCGCTTCGAAGGCAGCCCGTACAAAGCGCAGCCGTTGCAACGCGGTGTCATCGAACAAGCCGTAGCCGCCCGTGGTGTACGCGACCGGCCGTAGCAATCCGCGCAGCAGGTAGTCGCGCACGATATGCACGCTCACCCCGGCATCAAGGGCCAGCCGGGACACTGTGTAGGCGCTCATTGAACACCTCCTTTTCCTCATCCGGCGCAGCACGAAAGCTGCTTCACGTCCTTGCTGAAGGTCTGCGCCGCGAGCTTCAGCCCTTCGACCATGGTCAGGTAGGGGAACAATTGGTCGGCCAGTTCCTGCACGGTCATACGGTTGCGAATGGCGAGCACCGCCGTCTGGATCAGTTCACCCGCTTCCGGGGCCACCGCTTGCACGCCGATGAGCCGTCCGCTACCTTCCTCGATGACCAGCTTGATGAAGCCGCGTGTGTCGAAGTTGGCAAGCGCACGCGGCACGTTATCCAGTGTTAGCAGGCGACTGTCGGTCTCGATCCCGTCGTGATGTGCTTCCGCCTCGCTGTAGCCCACGGTGGCGACCTGCGGGTCGGTGAACACCACGGCCGGCATTGCGGTCAGGTCCAGGGCCGCATCGCCGCCAGTCATGTTGATCGCCGCACGAGTGCCGGCCGCTGCCGCCACATAGACGAACTGCGGCTGGTCGGTGCAGTCGCCGGCCGCGTAGATGTTCGGGCTACTGGTGCGCATGCCCTTGTCGATGACGATGGCCCCCTGCGCATTGACGGCTACCCCCGCCGCTTCCAATGCCAGGCTGCGCGTGTTCGGTGTCCGGCCGGTGGCGACCAGCAGCTTGTCGGCGCGCAATTCACCGTGCGTGGTGGTCAGCACGAATTCACCGTCCATATGGGCGACCTGGCTGGCTTGCGTGTGCTCCAGCACCTCGATGCCCTCGGCACGGAAAGCGGCTGTCACCGCCTCGCCGATGGCCGGGTCTTCACGGAAGAACAAGGTATTGCGCGCCAGGGCCGTGACCTTGCTGCCCAGCCGGGCAAAGGCTTGCGCCAGCTCCAGCGCCACCACCGACGAGCCGATTACGGCAAGGCGTTCGGGAATGGTGTCGCTCGCCAGGGCCTCGGTGGAAGTCCAGTAGGGTGACTCTTTCAAGCCCGGAATCGGCGGGACCGCCGGGCTGGCACCCGTGGCGACCAGGCAGCGGTCGAACATCACGACGCGCTCGCCACCCTCGTTCAAACTAACGATAAGGCTCTGGTCGTCCTTGAAACGCGCTTCACCGTGCAGAACGGTGATGGCTGAATTGCCGTCCAGGATGCCTTCGTACTTGGCATGACGGAGTTCTTCGACACGGGCCTGCTGCTGGGCCAGCAGCCGCTCGCGCAAGATCGTCGGCGGTGTGGGTGGCATGCCGCCGTCGAATGGGCTTTCCCGGCGCAGATGGGCGATGTGGGCGGCGCGGATCATGATCTTGGACGGCACACAACCGACGTTGACGCAGGTGCCGCCGATGGTGCCGCGCTCAATCAGCGTGACCTGCGCGCCTTGCTCGACGGCCTTCAGTGCTGCCGCCATCGCGGCTCCACCGCTACCAATGACGACGACCTGCAACGGGCGTTCGTTGCCACTGGGCTTATCAGCGGCCCCTATCCAGCCGCGCATCTTGTCGAGCAGGCCGGCGCGGTTGTCCGTCGGTGGCGCATCGGCAAGCGTTGCCTCGTAGCCCAGTCCGGCCACGGCGGTAGTCAGCGCATCCGATGACGTGCCCGCCTCAATGGCGAGTTGCGCTGTGCCCTTCGGATAGGACACCAGCGCCGATTGCACGCCGGGCACTTTCTCCAAGGCTTCCTTGACGTGAGCCGCGCACGAGTCGCAGGTCATCCCGGTGATTTTCAGGGTGGTCATGTATTTTTCCTTTTCTGTGGTGGCTACGGCTGTTGCCGTCAGCCACGTTGTTCTGGCAATTCACAGCTGTCCGGCCCGCAGCGGCGATGTGCTGGCGAGATGAAATCCCAGACCGACACCCCAACCATCAAGGCCAGGCCGACATAGAGCAGTCCACCGCTCTGCCAGCCGTAAGCCCGCATTAAAAACACCGCTGCCAGCACCAAGATCGGGCCTATCGTGCCGAGCGCCGTGCGTCGCCACTGTCGATGATTGAGCCAAGCGATAGCATTGGCGAGTAACGCGATGCCGGCGAACATCGGCAGCAGGATGCCAATGAATAGCCCCTCGTACTGGCTCAAGAAGCCCAGTCCGATGGCCGCGCCAAAGCTGGCGATGGCAGGAAAACAGGCGGCGCAGCCCATCGCGGAAACGACGCTGCCGAGCGCGCCGGTTTTGCCAGCGATGCGCGTGATGAGTCCCATGTGTCGCTCCCGAGTTCGGTTAACGGATCAGCGTTTGAGGCTGGACGGATAGCCCGCGTCCTCGGTCGCCTTGGTCAACTTCTGGACGTTGGTCTTGGCATCGTCGAAGGTGACGACGGCCTGGCGCTTGTCGAAACTTACGTCGGTCTTGCTCACGCCCTCAACCTTGGAAAGCGCGTGCTTGACAGTGATCGGGCAAGAGGCGCAGGTCATGCCAGGCACGGACAGCGTGACGGTCTGGGTGGCGGCCCACACGGGGGCAACAACGGCAGCGAGGGCGAGGGCGGCAAACAGTTTTTTCATGATGAACTCCTGTGATTAATAGAAAAATGGCATGACGTAGGGAAATCCGAGCGAGACCAGGACCAGCGCGGCCACGATCCAGAAAATGAGCTTGTAAGTAGCTCGCACTTGGGGAATCGCGCAGACCTCACCCGGTTTGCAGGCTTGCGCCGGGCGGTAGATGCGCCGCCAGGCGAAAAACAGCGCGACCAGCGCTGCGCCGATGAAGATCGGGCGATAGGGTTCCAGCACCGTCAGGTTGCCGATCCATGCCCCGCTGAACCCCAAGGCGATCAAAACCAGCGGCCCCAGGCAGCAGGCCGACGCAAGAATGGCGGCCAGCCCACCGGCGAAGAGCGCGCCGCGCCCGTTTTGTGGTTCAGACTTTTGTGGTTCAGACATACGCTTGTCCTTTCAAATTTGGTTTGGATAGCTTAAGCTTACTTCCGTAGTTATGTACGGAGTCAAGCGATATGCAAATTAATTTTGAGAATCTGACCATTGGCGTTTTTGCCAAGGCGGCCGGGGTCAATGTGGAGACCATCCGGTTCTACCAGCGCAAGGGCCTGCTGCCGGAGCCAGACAAGCCCTATGGCAGCATTCGCCGCTATGGCGAGGCGGATGTAACACGAGTGCGGTTCGTGAAATCGGCCCAGCGGCTGGGCTTTAGCCTGGACGAAATCGCCGAGCTACTGCGGCTGGAGGATGGCACCCATTGCGAGGAAGCCAGCGGCCTGGCCGAGCACAAGCTCAAGGATGTGCGCGAGAAGATGGCCGACTTGGCACGCATGGAGGCCGTGCTGTCTGAACTGGTGTGCGCCTGCCATGCGCGGAAAGGGAACGTTTCCTGCCCGCTGATTGCGTCACTGCAAGACGGAACGAAGCTCGCTGCATCGGCGCGGGGGAGTCACGGGGTGACTACGCCTTAGCGTGCTTTATTTTCCGAATTCTGAGACGACCCCTAGATATCCAGGGTGAGCACTGCGAGCGCGTAGTGACGCAACGTAGTGGCGTGGCACAGGGTAAATTTAAAGCTCTGCTCATCGAGAATTTCGCGGGCCGTTGTGCGGTAACCGGTTGGGTTAATGGCGGTGTCCTGGATGCGGCACACATTGAACATGGAACCCGGTACAATCCGTCTAATGGCATCCTGATGACTCCAACAATGCATGCTCTGTTTGATGCCGATCTTATGGGCATAGATCCGGCCACCCTGACCGTTCATTTTAAGCCAGGCATTGAGCTGGGCGAGCTGTTTGAAGGCCGTAAAATCACACCGCTGGTGTACGATCTGGACTTAGAGCGGCTGGCCGTACGCTGGGCAGGATACCAGGGCCTGGCTCATGAACAATGATGGGTTACAGCCGGGATGTGTGAAAACCCGTCAGTGAAACCTGCATGCGCCATACCTTTAAATTTAAACTCAAGAGCCAGGCTCAAGATAAAACCGAAATGAAAAGGTAAAATCCGGTGCACCAGATCTCTTAGGTTTAATACCTGAGCCGGTATACTGGCAGGCGCAGGCATGTGGGTATTATCCAGTCCATACATCTCCACACAGTGTTAACCGCAACATTTAAAGTTCAATAAGGACGGTTTCAATTTTATGTATAAAACAGCATTAGTGATGATTATCGGGATCCTCGGATGCAGTAAAGCATTTGCAGCCACTGAATTACAGCTCCAGCAAAAACGCGTTATGCAGTTCTGTGCCAACGCCAGTCTTCCATTGTTAGTTGCGGGTACAACGTACGCGAATACGTCTGACAACGGGCGACCAGAAAAAGAAAGATTGGCAATCCTGAAAAATTCAGTTGCAAGCTCGACAGCTTATAAAATGGCATCTCCCGGAGTTCAGATTGCCATGATGAGCGTGGTGGAAGATATTGCCGATCCGAAAGAATTAGCTCTACATCAAAAAGAAGTTAGACGTCTTGGGGCTAGTTATCTTTCCGACAGCGGTGTTTCATGGGCTTCAAAAACTGTTTCACCATTTACAGCCTGGTGTAACTTTAACCGTTTAGAAAGTTAAGGCTGGCAAGGCGGTTCCTGTTCAGGAAAGTTACTTTCCGTGCGGGGACCGTAAGATACAGATAAAGCTTAAGGCCTTTGAATTTCTGGAAAGCATTTGAAAATTTCATTGCGCTTGTCTGATATGAAACAGCCCCTGCATTTCTGCAAAGGCTGAAAGAGTGTGTACGGACTTTGGAAGGAGTGATGATATACGCCTGAGCCATCCCATCACCGCAGACAGGGTAATTAACCCTGACTAAAGCTTTCACCTATTCCGTCGCTCGCAAGCGGCTTTCGCACACTAACGAAGGTATGGCCTTTCGTCGGTGTTAAATTTTTCAAACTTTGCTTACTTTGTCAAGGAAGGTGACCGCAGTAGTAGGCACAACTACTTTAATCTGTATGAATAATAAGGTAGAACCGGCCAGTGAATGAATGCTTTCCCTGAAATCAGGCGGACAACCTTCAGGAATATTGATAGCAAGACTGAATCTCTCGCTGCGGCGATAAACATTTCGCCATAACCCTGAACGAGAGTGGTTCATCCATCATATACAGGAGCGTTACATGCGCAAATTTAAGTACATAATCTGTCACCAGTGCGAAGGCCACGGGACCATGGAAAACCCGGCCTTTGAAAATGGATTCACCCAATCAGAAATGGCTGAGTGGGAGCCAGAAATGCGTGAAAAGTATTTTGCCGGAGCATTTGATGTTCGCTGTGACGTTTGTGCCGGTGACGGTAAGCTCAGCGTACCAAACGTAGCGGCTATGTCTTTTTCAGAACGACGGGTTCTGGCAGCACGGCGGCGTGATGAGCGTCTTCAGGCTGCTGATGAACGGCTGTCCCGCCAGGAACGAGCAATGGGGTACTGAGGTGTTACAGCAAAGATGAAAATGACGAAGCCAAAACCGGTAAGCCGGATGAAAAGACCGTTTATTAGTGAGCTTGCAGAGCTGGGTTTATCGGGTGAAATTCTTTCAATTCGAACTGACGGCATGCAGGGGACGCTCATACCCGATCTTACCGCAGGGGTGAGTGAAGCAGGCCGTGTGAAAACCGGCAACTGGGTAATCTCTGACAAGAGAACCTTCGACCATGTCGTTCTGTGTGTTGAAAGACAAGATGAGAACCATGATGTGTACGTAGGTAAATTCATCCAGTTACATGTAGCCGCTAATAAGAGCCTTAAGATCGTCGAAATGGGCGATGTGAAACTGGTGGCCATAACCAGCTCGATTCCTACCACTTTTAATGGTGGGATAAAGAGATACAAAGGGGTTACGTATGTGTCACTTTCCCAAACAGCTCAAACCACTATCGACTTCCCGAAGCGTATCTACAAAGAGGGCCAGGAATGTACTTCTGTCACCAGTCCTGACCAAGGTCCTTTCGCCCGGGATGTTAGGTTGAATTGCTACGGGCGATGTGTTGTCACCGGCGTAAGGTCCCCCTGGCGTACTGAGGCCGCGCACTTAACGCCACGTCATGAAGAAGGCATTCCCGACGTAACGAACGGAATTTTACTTCGCCGTGATATCCATACACTGTTCGACAATGACCATTGCGCCATAAACCCTGACACTATGAAAATTTACTTCAGCCGGGAGGCCCGGGAGTTGGATGATGATCTCCTGAAATGGCATGGGAATGAGATAGAGACGACACGCATGCAGGTTCCGGTTAACATCGAAAACCTTCGGATACGATGGCAAAAATTTAAGGCTAAGGATCGTCAGCGTAAATAAAGCCATAAGCTGAACCACGGCGAGGATTAGTCTTGTTCACTAAATGACAGCGAGAGATTAAATGCAAACCCAAAAAGATATTACAGTTGGCCAGATCTGGGAAGAAGTGGATCCAAGACTGATCCGGAAAGTGCGAGTTGTTGAGGTGGCCTCGTTAGAAGGGCCCAAAGGCATCCTAATCGAAAACGTGGAGTCTGGTCGTAAGAACTGGGCGTCGTCATCCCGCTTTAATGGAAAGCGTGGAGGGTATCGTCTTATTTCCTGAAGGTTTTGCCAATATGGGAAACTGAAGAGGTTGAAACCATCCCGGTGAGGGAGCATATCTGGTAAAGAAGAGTCTTTAAAAAGGTTTTACGCGACCTGGGATAATAAACGGGAAAACGATACCCAAAAAAAGAATACAGCGATGATAACGATAAGGAATGGTAAGGGCTTCAATATTTTGAGAAATGACCTGGCTTCCTTTGCATCTGCATTTCTAATCAAACTGTCCACATAGGGATCACAGCTCTTAGGTTCTGAATTTTTCATATGTTCTGTACCTGAAATTGATTCCGTATGAGAAAAGGCCACCGAAGTGGCCTCTATCAAAACTGGTGGCAAAAGTTAGATCAGGAAATCATCAAGACTTTTACCGGCTGCAATTTGTTCTGCCAGAGCTTTGGGGGTACGGCCCTGTCCAGTCCACGTTTTTGTTTCGCCATTTTCATCAGTAAATGAGTATTTGGCCGGGCGTGGTTCACGGCTTTTCTTGGTAGCCGTAGATTTGGCCTGGAATGAGCCAAGCAGCTCTTCCGGGTTGATACCATCTTCTTCCATTAACTTACGCAGGGCGTCAAGTTTCTCCTGACGAGCTTGCAGTTCGGCAGCTTTGGATGATTCTTCCTGACGACGCTCATCAACAATGACATTAAGCTTTTCGAGGATTTCCTCAAGTACTTCTAAAGGCAGCTCGCGGCCCTGGGCGCGAAGAGTACGAATATTGTTTAACGATTTGAGTGCTTCAGACATACGACCTCACTTTCTAATTCTTTGATAAGGATTTACTTAATCATAATACACTCTATAAGGAAAAAGATGCCAGCTTTATGTCTTCAGGTACAAAGATATCTTGCTAAGAATACTCCTTATCTTCCTTGTGCAGACTGTTTCGTGCTTTCGATGTTGTTCATGAGTCTTAAAATCTGCTCACTGTTTAGGGTACTCATGCTGTAAATCATCAAGAAGGAAGCGCAGAACAACATAAGCAATCGGAAAAGGAAACCATGCCAGTGACAGGCCATATATGGCGGAGATAAACATAGGGTAATTTAACTCACTTACAAAATTCGCTTCATTGTATTGTTGAATCGAAATGGCAGAAGCAAAAATTATAATTAAAGTAAGAAAAATCCACTCTAGCCATCTCTTTTTATAACAAGCATAAGCGAAAGCTGTAGGGTAAAAAATAAAGCAAAAAATTCCAGCTGCAATTACGTTCATAAAAGTAACTTTCCTGATAGCGCAGTTATTTTTCGAATGCAGCATCATGAACAACTGCCATAACATTGATGATTGGCTTTCTTTTTCTGAAGAACCTTCCGCGCGGCAAAGTTTCTCCCGCTTTGAGACGATAAAGCCAGAAAACATAAGCCGGAGGAACATTGCTGTCAAAAATATCTGAACAAGTTTGAACTGTGATGCCTACTGTATTGTCTTTCCTCATCTCTTTAAAAGTGCCTTGCAATGCAGCGGATAACGTCATTTTTAAGAAACCTTTTTCTGTTTGAACGGATAGACTTGACTTAGCTGGCTTGACTGTAATGTTTGCCACTAAAGATCCCTCGTTCTGAGGATGCAGGCACTACAAAGTTACCGTCAGGTCTAATCATACGAGTTTGGATGAAATTTTTGCCGGATTTGGTTTTTTCAACCTGGTGCTCGATCTTCCATTCTTCTTTGACGGGACCGGATGACAAATGAACTAGAACCGGTACTTTTTTACGTGTTCTATCCAGAACAATACAATTTGATTTATCCGTATCAACGCTTCCCTGAAGAGTATTCAAAGAGCAATTATCATATCCCTCAACCGGAACTGCATTACCTTGGATATCAATTTTGAATCCTCCAGCTATTACAATTTCGGGTGCATTATCATTTAAAGTCTCGTCATAGGCAGCATCAACTACATCGCAAGCAGTAAGAGTAAGTGACGATGCCACAGCAAGACACAATAAAGAAAATCTGTTTTTGAGCATATTTGAGACCTTTTATAAAAATAAAATAACAGGAGAATTGTATCATTAACAGTCTAGTTCTAACGACTACCACTTTTAAGTATGTATTGAGCCAGTTTTATATTCAGGCACACCATATTGCACTCTAGCTCTTTCATCATCCTAGAAGAACTCTTAATTAAGTATTCTTCAAGTGGGCCAGCATATGCCCCTGATGTCACGATCGTTAGTTGCGTAAGAGGATGAGTCAAACTCTCAATGCCCTTCAGGATGTCATTCTGGACAGCAGCAATATAAACAGGCGAAGCCGCAATCAAATATTCATCATTCGGACTGGACTGCATTAACTGGCTTATAGTTGCGCAACGGTTATGCTTTCCTAGTGATTTTGTGATGGCTTTCCACCAGAGATCATGCCTGAATGGTACTTGATGAAATGTCGCCTCGTAAGAGGGCACCCGATCTCGACTATTTAAAAACCCCATCCCGGCAGAGATTATCCACAACTCCAGATTTCTGGTTGAGTTTAAAATTTCCTTTGCCGTAGACCAGTGATTACCTGAATACAAGGACAATGCCGGTACCGCCTGATTACTTCTGGCGTCGTCTACAATGTTACTCCAGGCATATGCTGCGTCGTCCGGGGTTTGTTTTGGATCTATGTCCAATGTCGGCCAGACGTGGCCCTGATGATTCTTGCCCTTTGTACAGGAAGTGATTAAGTGTACTGAGCGTTCAGAGAACATTATCTTCCTTACATACCCATAGAACAGCTTTCTAAGAACGGTGGGCTCGCCTGAAAATTACAAATCAGCCCCTTTCACGGCATCATTTTGATTCTTCGCGTCTGCCCCCAGTAAGATGACCGGTTTTCTGCATGACAGTGTTATTCCTAACAAACGCAACACAAAACCACGCCAGCCAGAGCAAATTTTTTCATTTGCTGCGTAAAGCCTATTGTTTTCTCTTTTAAGCTTCGCCCACTCGTTACAGAGGGTAACATCATCAAGCGCTGTTATATGCTTCGCCTCACCTTCGACGATAACGGTATGGATACCGTATGCTGTAAATCTCATACTATTTTCCAGAACCCAGTTGCGGTATTCGTTGAGTCCACCTTCGGAACCGGTAGCTCTGCGCCACATTTCAATTTGCTTGTGTGATGGGTCAAGTGTACTTGTCATTGAAGCCTCGTCTCAGCGATAACGCTTGAAATAGCCCGCTTTGGTCAAAATGAAATTAGCCATCTGACTGGCGATTTGATTGTATCTTACTCATAGTGCCCAACCTATAGGTTAAAAAGGGGCATTTTCGCTTTATAGCGTGTTCAACATCATCAATCATCCCAAGAAAGGCTGGCTTATTAGGGGTCTGACGCTCAGTGGAACGAAAACTCACGTTAAGGGATTTTGGTCATGAGATTATCAAAAAGGATCTTCACCTAGATCCTTTTAAATTAAAAATGAAGTTTTAAATCAATCTAAAGTATATATGAGTAAACTTGGTCTGACAGTTACCAATGCTTAATCAGTGAGGCACCTATCTCAGCGATCTGTCTATTTCGTTCATCCATAGTTGCCTGACTCCCCGTCGTGTAGATAACTACGATACGGGAGGGCTTACCATCTGGCCCCAGTGCTGCAATGATACCGCGAGACCCACGCTCACCGGCTCCAGATTTATCAGCAATAAACCAGCCAGCCGGAAGGGCCGAGCGCAGAAGTGGTCCTGCAACTTTATCCGCCTCCATCCAGTCTATTAATTGTTGCCGGGAAGCTAGAGTAAGTAGTTCGCCAGTTAATAGTTTGCGCAACGTTGTTGCCATTGCTGCAGGCATCGTGGTGTCACGCTCGTCGTTTGGTATGGCTTCATTCAGCTCCGGTTCCCAACGATCAAGGCGAGTTACATGATCCCCCATGTTGTGCAAAAAAGCGGTTAGCTCCTTCGGTCCTCCGATCGTTGTCAGAAGTAAGTTGGCAGCAGTGTTATCACTCATGGTTATGGCAGCACTGCATAATTCTCTTACTGTCATGCCATCCGTAAGATGCTTTTCTGTGACTGGTGAGTACTCAACCAAGTCATTCTGAGAATAGTGTATGCGGCGACCGAGTTGCTCTTGCCCGGCGTCAACACGGGATAATACCGCACCACATAGCAGAACTTTAAAAGTGCTCATCATTGGAAAACGTTCTTCGGGGCGAAAACTCTCAAGGATCTTACCGCTGTTGAGATCCAGTTCGATGTAACCCACTCGTGCACCCAACTGATCTTCAGCATCTTTTACTTTCACCAGCGTTTCTGGGTGAGCAAAAACAGGAAGGCAAAATGCCGCAAAAAAGGGAATAAGGGCGACACGAAAATGTTGAATACTCATACTCTTCCTTTTTCAATATTATTGAAGCATTTACCAGGGTTATTGTATCATGAGCGGATACATATTTGAATGTATTTAGAAAAATAAACAAATAGGGGTTCCGCGCACATTTCCCCGAAAAGTGCCACCTGACGTCTAAGAAACCATTATTATCATGACATTAACCTATAAAAATAGGCGTATCACGAGGCCCTTTCGTCTTCAAGAATTTTATAAACCGTGGAGCGGGCAATACTGAGCTGATGAGCAATTTCCGTTGCACCAGTGCCCTTCTGATGAAGCGTCAGCACGACGTTCCTGTCCACGGTACGCCTGCGGCCAAATTTGATTCCTTTCAGCTTTGCTTCCTGTCGGCCCTCATTCGTGCGTTCTAGGATCCTCCGGCGTTCAGCCTGTGCCACAGCCGACAGGATGGTGACCACCATTTGCCCCATATCACCGTCGGTACTGATCCCGTCATCAATGAACCGGACTGCCACGCCCTGAGCGTCAAATTCCTTTATCAGTTGGATCATATCGGCAGTGTCGCGGCCAAGACGGTCGAGCTTCTTAACCAGAATGACATCACCTTCCTCCACCTTCATCCTCAGCAAATCCAGCCCTTCCCGGTCTGTTGAACTGCCGGATGCCTTATCGGTAAATATACGGTTTGCTTTCACACCTGCGTCTTTGAGTGCTCTGACCTGAAGATCAAGAGACTGCTGACTGGTTGAGACCCGAGCGTAACCAAAAAGTCGCATAAAAATGTACCTTAAATCGAATATCGGACAACTCATGTCTATTATTACAAATTTACGATTTAATAGACATATTAATGTAACAGTTTTACGATGTCCGATAATTTATAACATTTCGTACGGTTGGAAAAATGTTACTAAATGCCCGTCAGGCAGGGAGGCCGATATGCCCGTTGACTTTCTGACCACTGAGCAGACTGAAAGCTATGGCAGATTCACCGGTGAACCGGATGAGCTTCAGCTGGCACGATATTTTCACCTTGATGAAGCAGACAAGGAATTTATCGGAAAAAGCAGAGGTGATCACAACCGTCTGGGCATTGCCCTGCAAATTGGATGTGTCCGTTTTCTGGGCACCTTCCTCACCGATATGAATCATATTCCTTCCGGCGTCCGGCATTTTACCGCCAGACAGCTCGGGATTCGTGATATCACCGTTCTTGCAGAATACGGTCAGAGGGAAAATACCCGCCGTGAGCATGCAGCGCTGATACGTCAGCACTATCAGTATCGTGAATTTGCCTGGCCCTGGACATTTCGCCTTACCCGTCTTTTATATACCCGGAGCTGGATAAGCAACGAACGTCCTGGCCTGCTTTTCGATCTGGCGACAGGGTGGCTTATGCAACATCGTATTATTCTCCCCGGAGCCACTACGCTGACCCGGTTGATTTCAGAGGTAAGGGAAAAGGCGACGTTGCGCCTGTGGAACAAACTGGCACTGATACCGTCAGCCGAACAGCGTTCACAGCTGGAGATGCTGCTGGGGCCAACTGATTGCAGCCGCCTGTCTTTACTGGAATCACTGAAAAAGGGCCCTGTGACCATCAGTGGTCCGGCGTTTAATGAAGCAATTGAACGCTGGAAAACTCTGAACGATTTTGGCCTGCATGCTGAAAACCTGAGTACACTCCCGGCTGTGCGCCTGAAAAATCTCGCACGTTATGCTGGTATGACTTCGGTGTTCAATATTGCCAGGATGTCACCGCAGAAAAGGATGGCGGTTCTGGTTGCCTTTGTCCTTGCATGGGAAACGCTGGCGCTGGATGATGCATTGGACGTTCTGGACGCCATGCTGGCCGTTATCATCCGTGACGCCAGAAAGATTGGGCAGAAAAAACGGCTCCGCTCGCTGAAGGATCTGGATAAATCTGCATTGGCGCTCGCCAGCGCATGTTCGTACCTGCTGAAAGAAGAAACACCGGACGAATCGATTCGTGCTGAGGTGTTCAGCTACATCCCAAGGCAAAAGCTGGCTGAAATCATCACGCTTGTCCGTGAAATTGCCCGGCCCTCAGACGATAATTTTCATGAAGAAATGGTGGAGCAGTACGGGCGCGTTCGTCGTTTCCTGCCCCATCTGCTGAATACCGTTAAATTTTCATCCGCACCTGCCGGGGTTACCACTCTGAATGCCTGTGACTACCTCAGCCGGGAGTTCAGCTCACGGCGGCAGTTTTTTGACGACGCACCAACGGAAATTATCAGTCGGTCATGGAAACGGCTGGTGATTAACAAGGAAAAACATATCACCCGCAGGGGATACACGCTCTGCTTTCTCAGTAAACTGCAGGATAGTCTGAGGCGGAGGGATGTCTACGTTACCGGCAGTAACCGGTGGGGAGATCCTCGTGCAAGATTACTACAGGGTGCTGACTGGCAGGCAAACCGGATTAAGGTTTATCGTTCTTTGGGGCACCCGACAGACCCGCAGGAAGCAATAAAATCTCTGGGTCATCAGCTTGATAGTCGTTACAGACAGGTTGCTGCACGTCTTTGCGAAAATGAGGCTGTCGAACTCGATGTTTCTGGCCCGAAGCCCCGGTTGACAATTTCTCCCCTCGCCAGTCTTGATGAGCCGGACAGTCTGAAACGACTGAGCAAAATGATCAGTGATCTACTCCCTCCGGTGGATTTAACGGAGTTGCTGCTCGAAATTAACGCCCATACCGGATTTGCTGATGAGTTTTTCCATGCTAGTGAAGCCAGTGCCAGAGTTGATGATCTGCCCGTCAGCATCAGCGCCGTGCTGATGGCTGAAGCCTGCAATATCGGTCTGGAACCACTGATCAGATCAAATGTTCCTGCACTGACCCGACACCGGCTGAACTGGACAAAAGCGAACTATCTGCGGGCTGAAACTATCACCAGCGCTAATGCCAGACTGGTTGATTTTCAGGCAACGCTGCCACTGGCACAGATATGGGGTGGAGGAGAAGTGGCATCTGCAGATGGAATGCGCTTTGTTACGCCAGTCAGAACAATCAATGCCGGACCGAACCGCAAATACTTTGGTAATAACAGAGGGATCACCTGGTACAACTTTGTGTCCGATCAGTATTCCGGCTTTCATGGCATCGTTATACCGGGGACGCTGAGGGACTCTATCTTTGTGCTGGAAGGTCTTCTGGAACAGGAGACCGGGCTGAATCCAACCGAAATTATGACCGATACAGCAGGTGCCAGCGAACTTGTCTTTGGCCTTTTCTGGCTGCTGGGATACCAGTTTTCTCCACGCCTGGCTGATGCCGGTGCTTCGGTTTTCTGGCGAATGGACCATGATGCCGACTATGGCGTGCTGAATGATATTGCCAGAGGGCAATCAGATCCCCGAAAAATAGTCCTTCAGTGGGACGAAATGATCCGGACCGCTGGCTCCCTGAAGCTGGGCAAAGTACAGGTTTCAGTGCTGGTCCGTTCATTGCTGAAAAGTGAACGTCCTTCCGGACTGACTCAGGCAATCATTGAAGTGGGGCGCATCAACAAAACGCTGTATCTGCTTAATTATATTGATGATGAAGATTACCGCCGGCGCATTCTGACCCAGCTTAATCGGGGAGAAAGTCGCCATGCCGTTGCCAGAGCCATCTGTCACGGTCAAAAAGGTGAGATAAGAAAACGATATACCGACGGTCAGGAAGATCAACTGGGCACACTGGGGCTGGTCACTAACGCCGTCGTGTTATGGAACACTATTTATATGCAGGCAGCCCTGGATCATCTCCGGGCGCAGGGTGAAACACTGAATGATGAAGATATCGCACGCCTCTCCCCGCTTTGCCACGGACATATCAATATGCTCGGCCATTATTCCTTCACGCTGGCAGAACTGGTGACCAAAGGACATCTGAGACCATTAAAAGAGGCGTCAGAGGCAGAAAACGTTGCTTAACGTGAGTTTTCGTTCCACTGAGCGTCAGACCCCTATTAAGCCGGTCCATCATTTTCTGTATATCTCTCATCAATTTTTATATCCGGCCTGAAGTGCACCGTTCAAGCACACCGATCAGGCAGTTAGTCACTAGTTAACTCTTTACTAGAGACTAAATTCCATTGATTTACGTGACAACGTCACGTCATTAAGGTTTGCAAATGCCTAATTTTCATACTATGGGATTTAATTAGGAGTAAATCCCACAGGTTTACATAAAGCTGACATTTAAAAGTGTTAAAAATCAATCAGATAGAAAGAAAAGGCTCTCCGGAAGAACTCTTCTCATTATTTCGCCGCCCGGGGTTATTGCTGACAGATCTGAAAGTGCTAATATGTTAGTCATTAGTAATTAGTAAAGCCTTTACTAAACGCGTTTCTACGTAAATTCTATTGGTTTTAGAGGGTCCTACTGTCCGAAGACAATAAAGTTGTACACAAAGCACTAAAGTTGTAACCATTCTCAAAAAACGACGCTAATGTTGTATGCTTACTGAATGTGTGGTTATAGGGTTGGAGACTATAAAATGCACATATAGGTACGTATCAATGTCGTTTTTTGGGTACGATCATGGGTAGGGGTAGGCGTCTCAAATCCTATTTGGATTATGAAAATGCGCTAGGTGACGGCATAGGAGTGGGCTATGGCCAAAGTTATCAGCCCTGGCTTAGAGCTCAGGACGTTAAATCCCGTGGAAACCGTTCGATAGTCTTTGGCCTTAAGACGTTTCGAAACCATCATCATGGGGTTTGAGGGCCAATGATGTAAAAAACCACGCTAAGGAGATAATTCATTGTTTAAATTGAGATTTAACGGCCTCAATTCCCCCTTCATAATATCCTCCGGTAGTGTGAACGTATAATGTCCCAGCATGTTGATATGACCGTGCATCAGAGGCGAAAGCCGCGCGATATGTTCATCCTCTGGCCCTTCCCCGATGCTGCGCAGGTGCGACAAGGCTTCCTGCATATAAAGCGTATTCCACAGCACCACTGCGTTTGTCACCAGACCCAGCGCACCCAACTGATCTTCCTGCCCCTCGCGGTAACGTTTTCTGATCTCGCCACGCTGACCGTAGCAGATGGCTCTTGCAACGGCATGGCGGCCTTCACCCCGGTTCAACTGTGTTAGGATCCGGCGACGATAGTCCTCATCATCAATATAGTTGAGAAGATACAGTGTCTTGTTAACTCTTCCGACCTCCATTATTGCCTGAGCAAGCCCTGACGGTCGGGTACTTCTCAATAGCGATCGAATGAGTTCTGACGCATGAATAGTGCCCAGCTTCAGCGAACCGGCAACCCGCATCATCTCATCCCAGTGGCTTTCGATTTTAGAAAGGTCAACACAACCCCGCGCCAGTTTGTCCAACGCCCCGTAATTCGCTGCTTTGTCGGCCCGCCAGAACACAGCCTCACCCGCATCCGCCAGACGAGGTGAAAATTGGTATCCCAGTAGCCAGAACAGGCCAAAGATAATGTCACTGGTACCTGCTGTGTCCGTCATGATTTCAACCGGGTTTAGTCCCGTTTGTTGCTCAAGTAGCCCTTCCAGCACAAAGATGGAATCCCGCAGTGTTCCAGGAATCACTATGCCATGAAAACCCGAATATTGGTCAGAGACAAAGTTGTACCAGGTGATGCCGCGCCCTGAACCAAAGTATTTTCTGTTGGGGCCAGAATTCACCGTTTTCACTGGCGTGACAAAACGCATACCATCAGCGGAGGCTACCTCCCCGCCCCCCAGTATCCTGCCAACGCTAACGAGGACTGAAAATCAACCAGCCGCGCATTGGCGCTAACCAGCGTTTCTGCTCGGATGTAGTTCTGTTTCACCCAGCTCAGACGATGGCGAGTCAGTGCAGGGATATTGTGCTTGATCAGCGGCTCATGTCCGATATTGCAGGCCTCAGCCAGCATCACCGCACACAGGCTTATATGCAGATCCTGCGCACGGGCACCTGACTCGCTGACATGGCTGAATTCACGGGTGAAGCCAGTTCTGGCGTCAATCTCGAGCAACAGTTCTGTCAGGTCAACGGGTGGAAGCAATTGTCTGACTCGGCTGCTCAGTTGTATCAGCGCCGGTGGTTCATCCAATTTATCCAGGCTGCTGATGGTCAGCGAAGGATGTTTACCTTCATTGCAGATGTCCACGGCGGTATTGCGATCAAAACGTGATGCCACCGTTTTCCAGGTTTCATCTAACTGAGCGGCCAATTGCTCCGATGCTTTACTGCCATTAGTGGGGTGACCCAATGCCCGGCAGACTGGAACCCGCTGCGCCTGCCATTCCTCCCCCTGAAGAAGTTTTTGGCGCGGATCACCCCAACGATCGCTGTTTTCCAACCAGATGTCACGACGGCGTAGCGCATCCTGAAGTCGCTCCAGCAGACACAACGAGTAACCTGCTCGCTGTATCCGACCGTCAGCATCGTACACCAGGCGTTTCCAAGGGCCTGAAATGATATGTTCAGGTGCATCGTCCAGGATCCGTTTTTTCGAGCCGTTTAGCTCTGCCAGGTAATGGATGGCAGCCAAGGTATGTTCACCGTCTGGGGCCGCACGGAAGTGCAGATCGCGCAGTAGTGCGGGCAAAAAACGCCTTACCCGTCCGTATTGCTCCACCATTTCATCCTGAAAGTTTGTATCCTGGGGGCGGGCCAGTTCATTCACTTTTTCCACGGACTCTGCCAGTCTGGCGACAGACACACTGCTGAATATGGTCTTTCGCAGCAAATCATCGGCGGTATCTTCATCAAGTAAAAGTGCGCATGCCCGCGCCAGCAGCAACGCCGCGCGGTCAAGATCCTTGAGCGTCCTAAGTCGCTTTTTCTGCCCGGTTTTCTTCGCCTCCCGGGTAATATTGAGGATCAGCATATCCAGCACGTCAACGGCCTCGTCCAGCGCCGAGATTTCTTGCGCTTTCACGAATGCGGTAAGGATCGCCAGCCGCCGTTCTTCTGGCATTCTGCTGATATATTTCACCGATGCCATTCCGGCATAGCGTGCCAGATTGCGGAGCTGTATGGCGGGCAGCCCAGTGAAATTCAGACAGGAAAACTCCAGGCTGCGCAGGCGAGTGTAACGTTCAAGTGCTTCAGTGAACGCGGGGCCGCTGATAGTGACAGGGCCTCTTTTTAGGTGCTCCATCACTGAGAGTCGCTGTCCTTCGGGGATTTCAAGTAACCCAGCCAGTTGTGCGGTCTGCCAACGGTTTGGCAGCGCGGCCAATTTTCGCCACAAGCGGCGGGTCGCACGCTCACGGATTTCACCAATGACTCTCGTCAGGGTGGATGCGGCTGGCAACAACACTTTATTTTGAAGCAACCACGCGGTGGCAAAATCGAACATCAGTCCGGGGCGTTCATTACTGAGCCATGCACGGGTATACAGCAATCGCTTCAGTCTGAACGACCACGGGAAATCACCGAAATCATGATAGCTATAGTGCTGCCTGATAAGCCCGTGGTGCTCCCAACGTGTGTTTTCCCTTTGAGCATAGCGGGAAATGATCTCTGGATAGCGGATGTTAAGTTGCCTTGCGACATAAAACTGGACACCGGGCGGTATTTGCATGAGATCGGACAAGAAGGTTCCCAGAAAGCGGGCAGTTGTGAGTTGAAGGGCAATTCCCAACCGGTTATGCCTGCCCCTACGCAGGTTGATGAAAGTAAGGTCTCGCTCATCAAGATGAAAATACCGTGCCAGCTGGATCTCGTTTGGCTCTGCGGCATAACGCCCGTAGTTCTGTGTCTGTTTGTCGGTCAGAAAATCAGCAGCCATCACGCATCCTTTCGTAAACGGGTGTTCTGTTCTCTTTTTAACCGTCTCAAATGTTATGAGTTTTGATACCACCCAAAACGGTACTGAATGTCAGTATCAAAAATCGTGATTTATGCATTATGATACTACACAGTATGGCACTGTTGCAAAGTTAGCGATGAGGCAGCCTTTTGTCTTATTCAAAGGCCTTACATTTCAAAAACTCTGCTTACCAGGCG